>PLLV01000052.1 GCA_003142295.1 Syntrophaceae bacterium | reverse complement strand
CTTACGTACGTGGGAGGTGGAGATAACGTAGGGTACGCTGGCGGTGCTGCTGGTTCATCAGCCGCTGGCGGTGTTATTGCCATGCATAAGAGATATTGCGAAGTAACCTTTGTATTGAAGGCCGGAAAGGTTGAGAAAGTTAACTATACGGGTCGTACCGGCGGCTGGGCTACAAAAGGCGAGCAATGTGCTTTTGTAATAGAAAACTGTCTTAAGGATAAGTAATTCTTATCATCTGATTCGACAACGATGTCGTTAGATGTGCACGTGCTTATGACAATGGACTTCCGAAGGGAGATTATTATGAGAGAATTTGTCTTTGTATTAGTTATATTGTCATACATTATATTGTTTTCTGGGTGTGCAGCCACCAATACGGGGATTGTTCAAATTGCTGACGATACCTACATGTATGGAAAGCAGGATTGGCAAGAGTATTCGGGAAGCGTTATAAAAGCGGGGCTATACCAGGAAGCCAATGCGTTCTGCGCAAAAAAGGGAAAGAAGTTTGTGCCCATTACCTCGACGCATCAAGATTACGGCTTTCAATGGGCATCGGCGGAAATTCAATTTACTTGTAAATAGATGCCTGCCTACATCGGTATACTGAGCGAAACAATCGTCAACGGCGACCTCCTACGTGGGCGCATTACCTTCAGCATTATTCTCTTTCCATCCGTAATCCTCACTCTTCACATAAACCTTCGAGTCACACTTTGTAGGTGAAAGAAGCGGTCATCCTGCTCGCATATAATATCTTCTCAAATTATCTGAACATTCATATTTATCCCTTGACTAAAATAGTTTCTGTCATTACAATCCATGTAAATTGAAATGGAGGCTTTCAAATTACAATGTTAATAGAAAGAAAAATCCGTACAGATATTGAACGGTCCTTAAAGGAATATCCCGTTGTGGGTATTGTAGGCTCGCGCCAGACGGGTAAAACCACGTTGGCCAAGCAGATAAAATCCGGTCTAAAATCAAGATCAATATATCTGGATTTGGAACTACCCTCCGACCTTAATAAATTACGGGATGCGGAAATTTATTTAAGCCAGTATTCAGATAATCTGGTTATAATTGATGAAATCCAGTGTCAGCCTTCACTGTTTCCATTGATTAGAGCGCTGGTTGATAAGAATAGAAAATCAGGCCGTTTTCTAATCCTCGGCTCAGCGTCACCGCAATTGAAACGTCAGGCGGCGGAAAGTTTGGCCGGCCGGATTATCTATCATGAGCTAACCCCGTTTGATTTGCGGGAAGTCGATTATAAAAAGATGCGCCGATTATGGTTAAGGGGCGGCTATCCGAAAAGTTTTCTGACGGTATCAGACGAAGAAAGCATGACTTGGCGTGAAGCTTTCATTAAGACTTACCTGGAGCGCGATATTCCACAACTGGGGATTCGCATTCCGGCAATTCAACTGCGCCGGTTTTGGACAATGATTGCTCACGCGCAGGGTCAATTGTGGAATGCTTCACAGATGGCTAATAACATGGGAGTCTCCGCTCCCACCGTGAGGCATTATCTGGATATACTCGATGATACCTTTGTTGTGAGGCAGTTACAGCCCTATTATGCAAACATCAAAAAAAGGTTGATTAAGTCACCGAAGGTTTACATTCGTGATACCGGTTTGTTGCATTCTCTTTTGGGGAATAGCACGCTGGACGCTTTATATGGCCATCCCGCGGTGGGGAGTTCGTGGGAAGGGTTTGTAATTGAGCAGATTATTGGTATATTGCCAAGAGGCTGGCGGTTCTTTTTTTATCGAAGCAGTTCCGGCGCAGAAATTGATTTATTGCTTATGAATAATAAAAAAGCGCCGATAGCAGTCGAAATTAAATACTCGCTAAGCCCGCAGGCTGCTAAAGGATTTTGGAGCAGTTACCGCGATCTTCATTGCCGGAAGGGTTTTATCGTTTATCCGGGCAACGAAACATATCCGTTGGAGAAAAATGTTTTTGCTCTGCCCCTGAAAAATATTACGGATATTATAAAATAAGAGTATAAGAGTAAAATAGGGGTCAGGTCTCTGCTTGGCTCATCAGCGATTTCGAATACTACAATTGAAGCTCTCCGCAGCAAGCTGCGGAGAATCTTCTTCTTAAGGAACAGTAGTTCGTCATTCGCTCGCTACCGAATTCAAATAGTAATTCTCAATTTATTTCTCAAGTAGCACCTGCGGACTCGTAGCTATTCAACGCTGCATATTTGAAGAAGACACACTACCTTGAAAAAGTGAAGATGCAATTCGGGGCTAAATATCTCACTTGAGTCTTGGATCAAGAGAATCCCGTATGCCTTCCCCCAGCAGGTTATAGCCTAAGACGGTAATAAGAATTGCCAATCCTGGATAGAGGGAGAGCCACCAAGCGATATCAATATTGTCTTTCCCGGCGGTCAGTATATTACCCCAGCTTGGTGTCGGCGGCTGTACACCGATACCTAAAAAACTGAGGGCCGACTCGGTGAGAATAGCCCCTGCTACGCCCAGTGTCGCAGCAACCAGGACAGATGCCATGGCATTGGGTAAAATATGGATAAAAATAATCCTCAAATCACTGGCACCTATTGCCCTGGCAGCGAGCACAAAATCCCTCTCCTTCAGGGACGTAAAGTCAGCCCTTACAAGCCGAGTGATACCCATCCAGCCTGTTAAGCCGATGATGATCATTATGTTCCAGATAGAAGGTTCAAGCAATGCAATCACAGCCAGGATAAGAAAGAAGGTCGGGAAACAGAGCATTATATCGACGAATCTCATAATCACGGCATCTGTCCACCTTCCATAATACCCCGCTACAGCGCCCAGGATTGCCCCGAGGAGAATGGCAATGCCCGTTGCGACAAACCCCACCTTCAATGATATCCTGGAACCCCAGACCATCCGCGAAAAAACATCCCGGCCCAGCTGATCCGTACCGCAAAGGTGGCTGCCCGACGGCGGTGAAAGTACCAGCTTAAGATTAATATCATGGGGGTCGTAGGGAGCGATCATAGGTGCAAGGATGGACACTACAAACAGCAGGATGACAACACAACTCCCGGCAAGAGCTATTTTGTTTTTCGAAAACCTCTTCCAGAAATCCGTTCCCATATTCTGCACCCCTATGAAACCCTGATCCGCGGATCCGCCAGGGCATAGGAGACATCGGCAATCAGGTTCCCCAGCAGAGTCAATACAGCCCCGATAAGAAGAATTCCCATCACAACAGGGTAATCCCTGGCCATGACAGACATGTAAAAAAGCTGCCCCATTCCGGGTATGGCGAAAATACTCTCGAAGATAACGCTCCCTCCTATAAGACCGGGCACCGATAATCCTAAGATGGTTATAACGGGAAGGAGGGCGTTCCTGAGGGCATGCTTATAGATGACCTTACGCTCACTCAAACCCTTTGCTCTGGCCGTCATGATGTAATCCTGCCTGATCACCTCCAGCATATTGGACCTCATATAACGGGAAAGGCCTGCCAGTCCGCCAAAGGCTGAGAGCGTAACGGGCAGGATAAGGTGCTTCACCACATCCAGAAAGACCATCCCGGGAGGAAGATAGTCGTAATTCAAAGACCGGATACCTGATATAGGCAGCCAGCCCAGGTCAATCCCAAATAAGATCATTAAAAGCAGGGCCAGCCAGAAGGTGGGTATGGCAAATCCTACGAAAACGAAGACACTGGTTACCTTGTCAAAAAGGGAATCCCTGTGTACAGCGGAAAGGACGCCGATGGGAATAGCGATAACAAAAATCAGGACCATGGAAAGCACATTGATGAGGATGGTAATGGGCAGGCGTTCGATGATCTTCCTCGCAACGGGCCTGCGGTCCGGGGAGAATGACTTCCCCAGATCCAGGACAGCAATCTTTCCGATCCAGGACAAATACTGCTGATAGAGCGGTTTATCAAGATCGTACATCGCATTTAGACGCTCCCTGTAATCGGCGGATGCCCTGGGGTTCATCTGTGTCTCCATATCAGTGGGGGAACCAGGGGCTAGATGCATGACGACGAAGCAGACGATGCTTATGCCGATCAGAAGGGGCACCATGGATATCAATCTCTTGACAATGTATCTGAGCAAATGATGCCTCCACGCCATCCTTTGGGGTGCACAATTAAGCTATCTCACAAACAGGTTTTGTGCCTTGATATTCTCCAACATGCGCCAGAGCTGCTTTTCTGAATGAGACTCAAGAGTTATAATAGGCTTAAGCTTCCTTTGACGGATCATTTCAAAAAATGCATGAAAAGGGAAGTTCCCGTCCCCGACCGGGAGATGTTCATCAAGGAGCCCGTTATTGTCATGGATATGGATCTGGCCGATGCGGGCCCCTAAGCCATTTATCCATTCTTCCAAGGGTGTAGTAGAGTATACGTTGAAATGGCCGGTATCGAAGCAAGAACATATATGAGGGGAGGTAAATGCATTGAGGAGCAGGGTCAAATATTGACAGTCACTTTCATAGACATTTTCAAGGGCAATCACGGTATCCATATCAGTGGCCTGTGCCAAAAAATGCTTCCAAGTATCAATGCTGTTCTCCAGCCACTCATGCTCGCTTGATACATAGTATCTCTTATCGAATGAGGCATGGCATACAACGGAGATGGGTCGAAAATAAGGCACAAGATCAAAGACCTGCTGCAGGCGGCCTGTGGTAACCTTACGGATTTCAGGATCTATGGCTCCGGGTCTCAAATCCATGAACGGTGCGTGGAAGCTGATCGTCAATCCTGCCTCCAAAAGCTGATCGGCAACATTCATAAAGTCATCTTTCCGGAAATGGTCGAGCGTGAAATGATTGAAGCTGATCTCAGGATTTATTCTTTCTCTTATAACCAAGGGAAGGAACTGATTGCGGAGAAAATGGAACGGCATATGAACCTGAACCAATTTTAATATACCATGCATGCTAGATTCCATCTCAGTCAAGAATGATCTGAGGTCTTGCTCCATTTATCATACGGAAAATTATTTAACAACCGCATTCTCGGCAGAAACCCTTCGTTGGCAAGGCATCAAATTTTTGTTGCTAAAAGCAAGCGGACGATTGTAGAATAACACAAAAGCGTTGAGGTCGTTCCCGGAAACGTCACATATGTTTTTAGGAGGTGTTATTGGTAAAAGAAAGCATAGATGGAAAAGAACGGTTACTCCTGTGCATTAATGCTTCTCTTAAAAGAAAAGCCAAGAACTTAACCATACTAAACGTCAAAGAATTGTCTTCCTTCGCAGACTACTTTATTATCTGCAGCGGAACATCTGACCGACAGGTCCAGTCCATAGCAGCATCGATTCGAGAAAATCTTAAAGAATATGGTATTATACCCCTCGGTATAGAGGGCGAAAGCCTCGGAAAATGGGTTCTTATGGACTACGAAGATGTAATCATCCACGTTTTTTACAAACCTATCAGAGAGTTCTACGATATTGAGAGGCTGTGGCCGGATGCGCCGCGTATGGAGGTCGGAGATGAGGTGACCGAAATGACGGCTCTCGAAAAAGGGATTTAATATTGAAACGTATCCTTGCGGGTCTTTCAGATATCATATTCCCACCCAGATGTTTGACATGCGACACCATCCTGGAGCATCATGAGAATCTCCCCTTCTGCGGCGCCTGTTATTCAAAAATACATTTCATACAATCATCACTCTGTCCATGTTGCGGCATTCCATTTGCCGGAGCTGACGGAGGCAGTCACCTGTGCGGTGATTGCATAGTTTCAAAATCAGCCTTTTTTGCCGCCCGTGCAGTCGGGCGTTACGAAACCACCCTCCTCGAAGCGATCCACCGGTTTAAATACAACGGGAGAATATCTATCGGCGAAATGCTGGGGAAATTAATGGCGGAATTCGCATATCCAGCCTTCAATATCTCAGACTACTCTTTGATCATGCCCGTCCCTCTTCATCCCAAGAGGTTGAGGGAAAGGGGATTCAACCAGTCCGTCGTCCTGGCCAGGGAAGTATCCAGGAGATTCCATATATCGTTGGACTTTATGACGCTCAGAAGGCATGTGTATACGGAGCCGCAGATCAGCCTTGGGAAGAAGGAGCGGGAAGCGAATGTTCATGGTGTTTTTTCCGTTACAGATTCTGTTAAAGTTAAGGGACAAAAGATCATCCTCGTGGATGATGTGTATACATCCGGAAGTACGGTAAAAGAATGTGCACGGGTGCTCATGAAGAACAGGGCTGATCGAGTGGCGGTTCTGACACTGGCCAGAGCGGTCTAGCACAATGAATCCTTTGAATAATTCTTTTCTTGTTATTACCACCATCGCCATTGTAAACTTATACAAATATCTCTGAATAAAAAACCGGGCTTCTGCCGGGACCTGTTCTCGATCGTCCCTACGGGGGCCCGGAATGATATCTTAAAATGCCATTTTTCGCAGGATTGCCAGAGGAAATTTTTCATTGAGAAGATAAAGCCCTGGAAATAATGACAGGAGAGAGAACAAATGAACAAAATTTACTCCCGGGAAAAACTGAAGAAAAAAATTGACGCACTTCGTGATGAAGGGAAAAAAATTGTCTTCACAAACGGCTGTTTCGATATCCTTCACGTTGGGCATACCCGATATCTTCGAGATGCTAAGAAGCAAGGCGATGTCCTTGTCCTGGGCCTCAACAGTGATGAATCAGTCAGATCCCTGAAAGGAGAAAAACGGCCACTGATGCCGGAAAACGAGCGGGCAGATGTTGTCGCCTCCCTTGAATCGGTAGATTATGTTACGATTTTCCACGAACTGACCCCCCTTGAGTTAATTGAATATCTGAAGCCCCACGTGCTTGTGAAAGGAGGCGATTGGAAAGAGGGAGAAGTGGTGGGACGGGAGTCGGTGGAAAAGTGGGGTGGCATGGTAGTTATCATTCCCGAAATCAAGGGATCATCGACAACAAACATCATTGAAAAAGTGAAAAAAGCCTATTGTCAACCACGAACGAAGGCATAAGTCCTTGTAATTTTAACAATCAATTCATTTATCCGGCCAATGATTATTTTCCTTTACAAGAAGGCATTCTTTATGTATTAATTACTGTTCAAATAAAGACTTCATGTCAAGTGTTCTACAGGGTGATCGAGATGGCCGCGAAACCAGAAAAATTACAAACCATGAAACCGGAGAAGCGTCAATTTTATAGACACCTGCTGACCCAGAAAATGAATGAGCTTCTCGATGAAGCGGAAAAAACAGTTTCCGACATGACAACAGGAAAGGAAAATTTCCCCGATCCCAATGACAGGGCAACTCTCGAATCGGACAGAAACTTTGAACTCCGCATCAGAGATAGGGAAAGAAAGTTGCTCGTCAAGATTCAAGAGGCGATAAAGCGAATCGACGATGGCGTCTTTGGTATATGTGAGGTCTGTGGCGGCCCCGTCTCTGAGAAGAGGCTGATGGCAAGACCAGTAACGACTCTCTGCATCGATTGCAAGACCAAACAGGAAAAGATAGAAAGGCTCAAAGGGGAATAAGCATCCTGATTGATATCCTGAATACATATAGTCTTTAAACACGACCTCACATTACAACAAGATAGAACAACCCCACAGAACAACAATAATACAATTTTCCCGCCTTGTCCAAACAGGTAACAAGCCCAATGTTTGTAACGGTTGCCGTCAATATCCCTTCGGAGAAGACATTCTCATATTCCGTTCCCGAGGCTCTGCAGCAAGAAATCGCCATTGGAAAACGGGTTCTCGTCCCTTTCGGCAAAAGAAGGCTCACGGGTTATATTATCGAAGTATCTCACCTGACATATTGCGAAGACGTTAAAGAAATCATAGAAATATTAGACTCCGAACCTCTCTTCAATGAAGAAGATTTGAAATTCTACCGGTGGGTATCACAATACTACATCTATCCGCTTGGAAAGGAACTCGCCGAGATCCTGCCGGGAGGAATCGATCCGAAAAGCGACCGGTGGATCTCTATCACAAGAGAGAGACAGGAAAGAAACGACCTGCAGATTTCTGCGGCACAGAAGTGCATAATCGATATCATCGATCATTCCCCGGGTGGCCTGCCTCTCGATCGACTAAAAACATTACTCGGAAAGAAGGACATCTCCAGAGACATCAATGCCCTCGTCGGTGCAGGGTTTATCGCTGTAGAGATAAGAACAGGGAAACCGGAAGTGAGCCCGAAAAAGGAGAAGCTCGTCCATCTCAATCGCCCGGATACAGCCATTACAAAGCTGACAAGAAAACAAATCTTGCTCACCGAATTACTCAGTGCGCATGGCTCTTGCTCCATGGCTGTCCTCTCGAAGAGATTCAAGAACGTTCTGCCCCTGCTAAGAAGCCTGGAACAACGGGGGATTATCCGTATAAGCGAAGAAGAAGTCTCCCGTGGGCACGGTCAGAATCCTGATATCGGCGGCGGCGAAGCTGAAATTACGCCAAACGAGGATCAGGAAGATGCTCTTTGCGAAATTGTGAAAGGCCTGGAGAGTAACAGTTTCTCGCCCTACCTCCTCCATGGTGTCACAGGGAGCGGCAAGACGGAAGTGTACCTCAATGCCATTGCAGAAACTCTCAAGATGAGGGGAAGCGTAATTTTTCTTGTCCCGGAAATAGCCCTGACACCGCAACTGCTCACCCGCTTTAACAAAAGATTTAAAGACCAGGAGATAGCTGTGCTTCACAGCGGTATCTCAAAATCTGCGAGGTACGATCAATGGAGGCGGATACAACGGGGGGACATCAATGTAGTCATCGGTGCCCGCTCGGCTGTCTTCGCACCTGTAAGAAATCTTAAGCTGATTATCGTGGATGAGGAACATGACACCTCTTACAAGCAGGATGACCGGATGAGATACAGCGCCCGCGATCTCGCAATTATGAAGGCAAACTTCAGTTCAGCAACGGTTATCTTAGGCTCCGCCACACCTGCCGTTCAGACGTATTTCAATACGATGAGGGGGAAATATAAGTACCTTGTCCTGCCCAGCAGAGTGGAAGACAGACCACTGCCGAAAGTCGAAATCATCGATATGAAACGGGAAGCGGAAGGCAGTAGACATCCTTCATCGCATGTTCTGTCCCGGGCATTGAAAGAAGCGATTGCTGACACTCTTGAAAAAAAACAGCAGATCCTCCTTTTCTTGAACAGGCGCGGCTCTTATACCTTCACATTCTGTTTTGACTGCGGGTATGTGTTTAAATGCCTGAACTGCGCTGTATCCATGACGTATCACGCTAGTGAAAGCAATCTGAAGTGTCACTATTGCGACTATGCCATGAAACCCTCCATGTCGTGTCCCGCATGTCACGGAAAACATATTCGCCCCTATGGCTTGGGAACGGAAAGACTGGAGGAGGAGGTCAAAAAGATCTTCCCGCATGCCAGAATCGAAAGAATGGACAGCGATACAACAGCCGGGAAAGGGACTTACGAAAAGATATTAAAGGCCCTTGACCGCCGTGACATCGATATCCTTGTCGGAACGCAGATGATTACCAAAGGACATGACTTTCCTTACGTCACGCTGGTTGGCGTAATTTCAGCCGATACATCCCTCAATATACCCGATTTTCGCGCGGCGGAAAGGACATTTCAGCTCCTGACCCAGGTTTCCGGGAGGGGAGGAAGAGGTGAATCGCCTGGAAGGGTCATTGTCCAGACCTTCAATCCCGGGCACTATGCCATAACCAGGGCGAAGGATCATGATTATATGGGATTTTATGATGATGAGCTTGCGCTGCGAAGTGCACTGTCCTATCCACCGCTCACCCGCATCGTGAATCTTCAACTTTCGAGCCTGTCAAGACAAAGGGGCATGGAAGGGCTTAGAGCACTGACACGTTTTATTGCGGACTCGTTGACCAAGAATAAGTTGAAAGACAAGGTGGAAGTAATTGGTCCGGCCGAGTCCCCCATTGCCAGAATCAAGGCAAGGCACCGCTGGCAACTGCTCTTGAAAGGCAAGGACGCCCGCGCAGTTCATGATCTTGCCAAAGACATCATCTCAAGAGCTTCTGTATCTGCGTTGGATATTAGAGTAGATGTGGATCCGCTGAACTTCATGTAGCAGTTGCGGGTAAACAGCGCCGTCACGATGCCTGCTCGACCATTTTTCCAATTTTGGAAAGCAGTTCGTCCATCGCCACGTTGATCACACGGAAAGCCTTTGGCTGAGCCTTCAATTGCGATGGTGCCTGAATATATCTGCTATCGGCCAATTTCCCTGAACAATTCTCAATGAGTGCCTCAACGCCTTCTATAGTGGACTCCAGGTGGAATTGCAGACCAATTGTCCGCTCGTTGTACACAAAAGCCTGATGCGTGCATGCTTCGCTACGCGCTATATGAACCGCCCCC
>PLLV01000155.1 GCA_003142295.1 Syntrophaceae bacterium | reverse complement strand
CAATTCTCGAGAGCCCTGTTTGCTTTGGCCTGTGTCAACATTGTCATCCCGGTTCCAGGATGTGCTCTTAACCCCTATCTGCGGCGTAAACTGGAGAAAGTCACGCCAGCGCAGGGGCAGGGACAGGGCCGGTTGCAGATCGAAAAGATGTCCCTTTTGCCCTTCATTTCTGTAATAATAATCATAGGCTGCATCAAACTCAAAATTGAGGGGAGAACCAAAGATGGGACGCTTTATCCCTTTCATGGTTATTTCGGGATATTTCTGCAAAGTTGCGTCATTTGAAGCGCTCGCGAAATCATCGGTGTAGCTGACAAGTGCCGTCAAGTTGTACAATTGCCAGTTCTTGACCAGACGGACCGTCGAATTGAGCGAGCCAAGGGTTTCGTCGCCGTAAAAGGGAACTTTCTTGAATCTCTCCGCTTCGGTCATCGAATAATTGTCGAGATAATAATTATGTGAGGAAAAGTCCTTGAAGTAAAAGCTGTCTGAAACCTTACGAATATCTGTCCTGAAGGAAAATGAAGGGTCGAAGGTGGTTTCGTGATTCAGGTAGAATGACCATCTCTTGTTGTCGGACTGCCAGTCCCTGCCTATTCCTCCGGTTGTTTCGCCCGTTTCAGTAATGCGTGCAGTATCATTCATGAAGTCGCCGTAAAAGGTGCCAAATGTATTTTTGCTGATGAAGTATCTGAATTCGACACCTTCTTTAAATCCCCTCTTCTCCATATACCGCTGATAAAATGTCGCGTCTGTATCTTCTGATATCGCCCAGTAATAGGGGAGTTCGATATCCCAGCCTAACTTCTCCGCCGAATAGCCGATATAAGGAAAAAGAAAACCTGACTGCCGGTCCTTTTTTGCAGGAAACAGCATATAGGGAGTGTAGAGAACGGGGACGTTTCCTGTCAGAAACTTACCATGTTTCAGGGTTCCGTACCCATCAATGGTCACATCAAGCTCTTTTCCGGTCAAGCGCCAGTCCGGAGAATCTCCATCGCATGTAGTCGCTGTGGCATTTTCAAAATGGTATGAGGCTTCCCCTGTTTTCTCAATTCTTGTACCCTTTATGTAGAAATGATTAGCGACAAAAAACATCTTGCCTTGGTAGGCAACGCCAGTCTTTGATTCAATGTTAAATTCAACTTTGTCTCCCTCGAGAATATCACCGTCACTTATAAGCATTACATAATCTTCGGCGACGGCATCGTTCGTTGCCTTATTGAGGACTACGGACTCNNAACAGCATTTGAGTTATAAGCAGGAATGAAACAGAAAAAGATTATCAGACTAACAAAGGACCATTGCCATTTCTCCCGCAGCAAAATCATCACTTTACTGTCCCACTTTCAGACTATTCATTGCAAACAATTACGCTACGAAAATGCCACAGAGAATGCCTTCTTAATTTCACCGATAAGATAAAGGGAACCTGTTACACAGATAAGATCATTCTGATCGGCTATAGATAATGCCCGTTTCAGTGCCTCACGGGAGTTCTTCACGACCTCGATTCTTCTGAGATATTGCTTCGCGACCGGCAGCAAAGCCTCAGCAGGCATTGCTCTTTCTGTATCCGGACTCGTTAAGATCAGCCGATCCCCCAGTGGGAGCAGCTTTTTCAGCATAGCCTTGTAGTCCTTATCCTTAAGAACACCAAAAATGAAAATTAACTTCTTGTAGGAAAATTCCTCCCTCAGTGCGCGGGCAAGGGTGGAGGCGCCGCCTGCATTATGGGCGCCATCCAGAAGAACCGTTGGTGAATGTTTAATAACTTCCAGTCTTCCTTCCCATTTAACGTCATGAATTCCTTTAAAGACGGCATCGTCATCAACCCCGAACCCCTTCATCGCCAAAGCCTCAATGACACCGAGAGCTACAGCGGCATTTTCTATCTGATGTCTCCCTCTCAGAGGACAAACGAGGTTATCGTACCTCATCCCAATGCCCCGATAGGAAAATGAACCATCGGGGTGCGTGTTGATCTTTATTTCTTTTCCAATACTGTATATTGTTGCACCTCTCGTGCGGCATATTTCTTCCAGAAGCTCTTGCAAGCGCCGTTGTTTCACCGCAGTTATACAAACCCCGCCATTCTTAATTATGCCACCCTTCTCCCAGGCAATCTCTTCGAGGCGCCTGCCAAGGTATTCCGTGTGATCGAGGGATATATTCGACACCACAGATACGAGAGGCGAAACCACATTAGTTGCATCGAGTCTACCCCCCATTCCCACTTCCAGAATGGCTAAATCCACCTTTCTCCGGTGGAAATAAAGAAAGGCAACGGCGGTGAGAAATTCAAAGTAGGTTAGATTTTCTGTCGAGTGCGCCTTTACTATTTCTATCCAGGCATCCATATCCTCTCGTGAAATCATTTCGCCGTCGATTCTTATCCTCTCCCGGACATCGATCAAATGCGGAGATGTGTAGAGACCAACACGAAAACTGCCGTGGGACAAAGCTGATGCTACCATAGCCGCAATGGAGCCTTTCCCGTTGGTTCCGCCGACTAAAACTGTCCCATAGGCGTTCTGGGGATTATTCAGGCGTTCAAGGAACCGCGATATAGGATCAAGGCTGAAACGGATGTCTAACCTTTTTAGTCCATCGAGATGTTCAACAGGCGCCAGCATTTGATTCAATGAACCCCGGTCTTTTTCAAGGCTGTGCCGTGGAAAAAGGACTCAGTTGAATTGACCCTGAGCGAGTTATACGAGTCGAAGGGTCTTTGGTTTAGTTCCCTGCAGCTTGGTGCGAAAAACGTGTCCAAGTCTTGTCCCGGGATATCTGTGAGTAACCTTATCAAAAAAAGTCAGATTTGAATGACCTCGCCGTCCTCGAGGACATGAATATCTCTATCTCTTATCATGGCGATCTCTCTCTGGATAGCTTCGCGGTACTGGAGCTTCATGTGATAAAGATAAATATTGTGATTGGGATTATCTAATTTCTTTAATTCTCCCTCCAAACCTGAAGGCGTTAGATGACCTGTCATCTCCGCGACATCTTTCATGCTGTTGGGGAGGGATGTTTCAATAAAGACGGCCTTTAAATCACTCATCTTGTTTGCGGTTTTCCATACCTCTTCAGTGGGACCAGTATCTCCGATAATTATAAATGATCCTTTCTTAGATTCTATTACATAACTGACTGTCTCTATGACGTGATTGACTAAGACGGCGGTAATACTCACATCGCCGAGCTTAATCTTTTCCCCAAGCTTTATGGCCTTAAACTTTAGAACCGGATTTTCGGGGCTGGGAATCAGGGAAAAATCAGGCCAAACTATATTATTGAAGAGATGTGTCCTGAGGGTATCTATGATATTGCGGGTTCCGATAACAGTTAGGGGACGACCTTTCTGCAGATAACAAATATTGTCTGCCAGAAACATTATGTCTCTCACATGATCGAGGTGAGCATGGGTGACAAGGACATAATCTATATTAACTTGTTCTTCAATAGTTAATAAAGATGTAATAGTTCCGGCATCGACAAGGATCTTACCATCCAACAGAAAGCTCGTCGTATTGCAGCCGGGCGTCTGTGATCCGTGGCAACCCAGTACTCTGATCTGCATCTCTTTCCATCCTATGAGTGGAGTTCCTAATGCTAAGGGCTCATGTCCTTCCTGGTCAGGAAGGTATTCATTCTACCATACGGCCTTAGAACAGGCTTTAACGGCAAGGACTGGTCATGTACTCTCAATGTCAGAAGCCGGCGGAACGCTAGCATACCTTTCCTGTNNGGGGTGCAATGTAAGATAGATTTCTTCCTTACCGGGTAGCTCTTCGAACTTCAATTATTACCGATGATAGAAGCAAATCCAATCCGAATCCTTCTTAACAAAAGGGAAAATGGAAGATTTTCTTGAGGCGCCATGTATCCCTTCTGCAAGGTCGTCTCTATGAGGCTATACATTTACAGGCAGCGTCGCCGAACGAAATAAGCAGAAGTTACAACTCGTAAAACCCCGGCTTGCTAAATCAATAGATTATTATGGTACAACTTTAAAAACTTCATCACCAGGGCGGACTCGATCGGAGACTTTGACACCAATATAGTCTCCTGCCACAGCCTTCTCAACCTTTTGGTTTTCGATCTCCATCGATTCAAGTGTGTTTGTTATATCTGTAGTGTGACCGGTTATTTTGATCGTATCGCCTACTTTCACCTCGCCATTTGTCACTTTTATCGCCGCAACGCACGGCTTCGCAAAAAATTTTACAACTTCGCCTATCTTTTCTTCCGCCATAATGAATCCTCCTTCTCCGTTGCCCAAATAAAAATCACAATCTGACTCTGTAAAGAACCGTTGATGAGTTGAGACTATTGGAAAAATGATATTTGATATGAAGTATATTTTTTCTGACAAAAAAACAAGAGAAAAAAGAAAAGCAGGGTTGGCGAAAAATCCCTGCTTTGCTCTAAACATAAGAAATTGTGCGAAGCGCCGTGCTACTTTTGCGAAAGAACCTTCTTCTTTGTTTGATCTGGCCCGATATCTCGGATAAACTCAATTATAGACACGGGGGCATTATCACCTGCGCGATTACCCATCTTTACTATTCTCGTATAACCGCCTGCACAGTCACGATACCGCAACGAAAGTTCATCAAAAAGTTTTCCTACAACTTCCCTGTCCCTCACGTAGGAAAGCGCCTGTCTCCTTGCATGAAGATCGCCTTTCTTCCCAAGGGTAATCATTTTTTCAGCAACTTTTCTCAATTCTTTCGCTTTGGCATCAGTCGTCGTAATCTTCTCATATTTCAAAAAAGATGTTACCATGTTTCTCAACATAGCTTCCCTATGACTCTTAGTTCTGCCCAGCTTTCTTCCTGATTTCCCATGACGCATCTAACTATCTCCCTTCTCGGCTAAGCATCAAACTCTTCATTCTTTAGCACCGAAGTCACCAATCTCTTTCCTCTCTTCCTTATTCCAGGGAGGTAAATCGAGTTTCATACCAAAGCTGAGTCCCATCTCTGCAAGGATTTCCTTTATTTCATTCAGAGATTTCCTGCCGAAATTCTTGGTCTTTAGCATCTCCGCTTCCGTTTTCTGAACAAGCTCTCCTATCAGGTTAATGCCCGCATTTTTCAAGCAGTTGGCCGATCTTACGGAAAGTTCGAGATCGTCAACATGCCTCAGGAGGTTTTCATTGGCGCTCTCCTTTTCCTCCACTACTTCCTGTTGTTCTTCCTCATCCACATCATCAAAGTTTATAAATATATCCAGCTGCCCCTTCAATATCTTTGCTGCAAAAGCAAGAGCATCCTCTGGAAGGACGCTGCCATCGGTCCATACTTCTATTACAAGGCGATCATAATCAGCAATCTGTCCTACCCTTGCATGGGCAATCGTATAATTTACTTTCTTAATAGGTGAAAAAGCTGCATCAATATCTATAGTCCCTTCAGGTTGATCAGGAGCCCTTTCCCTTCGGGCTGGTACATACCCCTTGCCTGTCTTCACAACAAGTTCAGCCTTAAATTTGTTGCCCCCCGAGAGGGTCGCAATGTGGTGATCGGGATTGAGAATATCCACGGTCCCGTCGGTAACAATGTTTGCTGCAGTCAATATTCCCTCTTTTGAGGTATCAATATGAACGACTCTCGGACCATCCTGATTGAGCTTTAATCGAACGCCTTTGAGGTTCAGTATAATATCTGTTACATCTTCTTTGACCCCTGGAATTGTTGAATATTCATGAAGGACTCCGTCAACCTTCATTGAGACAATAGCCGCTCCCTGAATAGACGACAGCAATACCCTTCTGAGGGCATTTCCGAGAGTAATGCCAAAACCCCGCTCTAAAGGCTGACAGGTAAATTCGCCATAAAAGCGTGTATGTGTGCTCTCATCAATTTCAATTCGCTTCGGTCGTATTAAAGTGCGCCAGCTCTTTTGCATTTTTTAGTTCCTTACCTTTTGGGTATATTTAAAGTATATGACAATGTTATTTTGAATAAAGCTCAACGACTAATTGCTCCTGAACAGGCATAACCAATTCTTCACGGGAAGGCAGGGTTTTTACCAGGCCTCTGAAATTATCCTTATCCAGTTCCAACCATTGTGGTATGCCCCGTCTGGCAACTATTTCCATTGCCTCTACTATTCTTTCCACCTTCCTGCTTTTCTCTCTTACCCTGATCTCGCTGCCTACTTTAACCAAGTAGGATGGGATATTTATCGGTTTCCCATCTACTAAGAAGTGATTATGCCTCACAAGCTGCCTTGCCTCATTTCTCGAATTGGCAAAGCCGATTCGGAAGACCATATTATCGAGACGTCTTTCCAAGAAAAGTAAAAGATTGGTTCCTGTTATCCCTTTCTGTTTGTCAGCCTTTTCAAAATAACTCCTGAATTGTCTTTCTAACAGGCCATACATCCTCTTGAGTTTCTGCTTTTCTCTCAATTGTACGCCGTAATCGGAGTGTTTCCTGCGAAGCTGACCATGATCTCCCGGAGCATAACCCCTCCTCTCAAAGGCACATTTATCACCGTAACACCTGTCCCCCTTGAGAAAAAGTTTCAGGCTCTCTCTTCTGCATAACCGACACACGGATTCTTTATATCTTGCCAAAAAAACCTCCCAATAAAAAAATCAGAATTCTATATGTAGATCCTAAATAAAACCTATCTTATACTCTTCTCCTCTTCGGAGGACGGCACCCATTATGGGGAATCGGCGTAACATCTCTGATAAGACTGATGTTCAAGCCAGCTCCCTGCAAGGACCTTAATGCCGATTCCCGGCCTGAACCGGGTCCCTTCACGTACACTTGAACTCGCCTCATTCCATGTTCCTTCGCCTTCTTGACCGCATCCTCAGCTGCCACCTGCGCCGCAAAAGGCGTACTCTTTCTCGAACCTTTAAATCCCTGCGTTCCGGCAGAAGACCAAGCGACAACGTTACCGCTGAGATCTGTGATTGTAATAATTGTATTGTTAAAGGTAGATTGAATATGCACAACTCCTTCAGTTATGTTCTTCTTTTCCTTTTTTTTCCCTGTTTTTCTTACCTGTTTTGCCATCTTTCCTCCGGATCAATTCCTTCTCTATTTCTTCTTCCCGGCAATCGACCGTCTCGGTCCTTTCCTCGTTCGAGCATTTGTACTCGTTCTCTGGCCCCTGACGGGAAGCCCTTTCCTATGCCTCAGTCCACGGTAAGCCCCGAGATCCATCAATCGCTTCACTGCCATAGACACGTCTCGCCTTAAATCACCTTCGACTTTGTGTTCCTTATCTATGATATTTCTGATGGCGGTTATTTCTGAGTCGGCAACATTATCCGTTTTCTTATCAAGGCTGACACCGGCCTTTCCCAGGATATCTCGCGATCTGCTCCTTCCTATTCCATATATATACGTTAACGCAATTTCCATTCTCTTATTTTTCGGTAAGTCCACTCCCGCAAGTCTTGCCACTTGATAACCTCCTGATGAAAGGGCACTATAGTCTGAATTATCCCTGCCGCTGCTTGTGTTTCGGATTCTCGCAGATAACCCTCAACACGCCGCGCCTCTTGATAATTTTACATTTGTCACAAATCTTTTTAACGGAAGACCGCACCTTCACGATATTTGCTCCTTAACAGAGTGGTCTGCGGCTCATAACGTGCCTAATGGTCTGCCGATGGCACATTGCAATGCCGCAAATGCACTCTATATATTTCGGTTTATTTCGTCCGGTATATAATCCTTCCCCGAGTAAGATCGTAGGGAGAAAGCTCAACAGTGACCTTATCGCCCGGCAATATCTTGATAAAATGCATGCGCATTTTTCCGGAAATATGAGCCAGGACGCGGTGTCCATTTTCGAGCTCAACTCGAAACATTGCATTTGGCAAAGTTTCAACGACTTTACCTTCAACCTCAATTGGTTCCTCTTTTGCCATAACTACCTATATCAATAAATTACCAAACTTCCGGAATCAATCAGAGCAGCCGTATACCGGAGGCTTTACCGCTGCAATGGACTGTCCGGCAAAGAGACTAGCCCCAGTCTGCGACAGGCTAATCGTCCGGCCACGGGCGCCGTCAGCACCTATGATTCGACAACCTCGAAAAAAACCCTTTATTGTTTCTTTTTTAATTCATTCTGCTCAGGATATCCGGACCATCCTTTGTTATGGCAATTGAATGCTCGAAGTGGGCCGATAATTTTCCATCTTCCGTCACAACAGTCCAGCAATTATCAGTTACTTTGACCCTGTATGTACCTTCATTGACCATCGGTTCAATAGCCAAAACCATGCCGGTCTTCAGTTCTATTCCTCTGCCTTTTATGCCATAATTGGGTATCTGCGGTTCCTCGTGAAGTTTCTTGCCAATTCCATGGCCCACAAAATCTCTCACAACAGAAAATCCAGCAGTCTCAACCCGCATTTGAACGGCGGCCGATATATCGCCGAGACGGTTTCCGGCTCTTGCCTCCCTGATGCCATCGTAGAGTCCTCGTTCAGTAACGCGAATTAACCTTGCCGCTTCTTTGGAAACATCACCGACAGGCACCGTTATGGCAGCATCCCCATAATATCCCTTATAATATGCCCCGAAATCGAGGCTCACGATATCCCCCGCGTCTAAAACCCTATTCGACGGTATTCCATGAACGACTTCCGAATTAACCGATATGCAAAGTGAATTAGGATAGCCCATATAACCCTTAAATGCAGGTACCGCCCCCTTCTTACGAACAAGCTCTTCTGAACACATATCCAGCTCGCCGGTGGTTACACCAGGTCTGACCTTTTCCTTCAGCCTGTTCAATATCTCAGCAACGATATGGTTGCTCGCCCTCATCTTTTCAATCTCTTCTGGCAGCTTCAGGACAATCATGCTACTGAATATGGTGTCATTACCGCCGTTTCGCAATGCGGCCCTTCTTCATGAACCCCTCATACTGTCTCGTCAGCAAATGGGTTTCGATCTGGCCCGCCGTGTCAAGCGCAACACCGACCACAATCAAGAGGGCGGTGCCTCCAAAATAAAATGGGACACTGAAGTAACTTATCAGTATACTGGGAAGAACACAAACAGCTGATACATATATGGCACCGCCAAATGTCAGTTTTGACAAGACATCATCAATATATTCCGCTGTTTTTTTACCTGGTCTTATGCCGGGGACGTACCCGCCATATTTTTTCATGTTATCGGAAACATCCACAGGATTGAATACGACAGCAGTATAAAAATAACAGAAAAATACGATAAAGACGACATACATCGATTCATAAACCATTTTCCCGGGAATCAAAGCGTCTGAAATCAGCTTCATCCATGGGTGATCGATGAAGTTAGCGATCGTCGCCGGGAACATTATGATTGAAGATGCAAAGATCGGAGGAATGACGCCTGCCGTATTCACTTTCAGAGGAAGATGGGTCGTCTGTCCCCCATACATCTTTCGTCCGACAACACGCTTTGCATATTGTACTGGTATTCTCCTCTGACCGCTCTCCACAAAGACGATGACCCATACGACGGCAATCATCATAACAACGAGTATTATGATGAAAAAAATGCCCATCTCGCCCGCGGATAGCAGTGTAAATGTTTGATAGATCGCTGCCGGGCCCCTGCAGACAATACCGGCAAAGATGATCAGCGATATTCCGTTACCTATGCCCTTTTCTGTAATCTGTTCCCCCAGCCACATGATGAATGCCGTGCCGGCAGTCAACGTAATCACCGTCATAAGACGAAAGTTCCAGCCGGGCTCCATAACAATGGAAACCCCCGAAGGTCCGGCCATATTTTCCAATCCGACGGAAATACCGAAGCCCTGAATGAGACTTAAGAGCACCGTCCCGTAACGGGTATACTGGGTAATTTTTCTTCTTCCCGCCTCACCTTCCTTGGAAAGTCTCTCCAGATGGGGAATAGCAATGGTCAGCAGTTGAAGAATAATTGAGGCGCTAATATAGGGCATGATGCCAAGGGCGAAAACTGAAAGATTGGAAAGCGCACCGCCGGCAAACATGTCAAAAAATCCAAGTAATGAATTCTTCGCCTGTTCGAAATAAGCGGCTAAGGCTGCTGTATCGATGCCAGGCGTGGGCACATGTGCACCTATTCTGTAAACAGCTAAGAGCAGAAACGAGTAAAGAATCCTTCTCTGAAGCTCCGGAATCTTCCCGATATTTTTTAAGCCATCTAACAAATCAGATAACCCCTACTATCGACCCGCCGGCAGCCTCAATCTTGTCCCTAGCCCCGCGACTTATCATATCAACCTTCAGCGATATCGGATAATCTATGTTGCCTTTGCCCAAGACTTTGATACCGTCCCCTATTCTCTTCACCAGGCCGGCGTCTAAGAGGGAAGTTTTGTCAATAACAGAACCCTCGGGAAATCTTCTCAATTGATCTATATTAATGGTGACAATCTTTCTACGAAAAGGGTTACGAAACCCTCTTTTCGGTAATCTTCGTGAAAGGGGCATCTGTCCACCCTCGAAACCTGGTCTGACTCCTCCTCCTGAACGGGCATTCTGACCTTTATGTCCCTTGGTAGATGTGCCGCCATGCCCTGATCCATCACCGCGGCCAATTCTTTTTCTTTTTTTTCTTGAACCCTCTGGCGGCTTCAATGAACTCAAATTCATGCCTTGCTCCCCTTAAGCTCTTCCATAAACACCAGATGACTCACTTTTCTAATCATGCCGCGAATCTCAGGTGTATCCTCTAGCAGGACAGTTTTGTTCAATTTCCCCAGTCCCATTCCGCGAAGTATCTGCCGCTGTTTCTGTGGCCTGCCTATATAGCTTTTCACCATTGTTATTTTGAGCTTCTTATCCACAATTTGTCCCTCTATAACGCGCATACTGATTCTTACAAGCTCATAAGAGGTCATTCATTAGTACCGGTTCACGACCTTTTATGAAATCATCAATTATCAGCGCCAGTTTTCCCTCTCAGGGTCGAAATTTCCGCCGGGTCCTTCAATTGACAAAGACCATCAATTGTAGCCTTGACCAGATTGTGCGGGTTGTGTGAACCTAAACATTTTGTCAGTATGTTATGGACTCCCGTAACTTCAAGAACCGCTCTCACTGCCCCTCCTGCAATGAGACCAGTTCCTTCGGAAGCAGGCTTCAGGAGAACCCTGCCTGCACCATACTTTCCAATAACCTCGTAGGGAACCGTCCTATTGGAAATGGCAACTTTAACCATGCTTTTCTTGGCCCTTTCCATACCCTTTCTGATCGCCTCCGGAACCTCGTGGGCCTTTCCCAGACCGGCACCCACAGATCCATGGCCGTCTCCAACGACGACTATAGCACTGAACCGAAACCTCCGCCCGCCCTTGACGACTTTGGCTGTTCTGTTAATTGCTATGACTCTGTCAAGAAGTTCTAATTCTTCCATATCCTCAGTAATAACCATTCCCTTCGAGTAATGTAGACCCAAACCTAGAATCTTAACCCTGACTCTCTTGCCCCCTCGGCAAGCGCCTCAACACGCCCGTGATACAGGTAACATCCTCTGTCAAAAACAGCATGTTCTATACCCAGAGCCTTCAATTTTTTTGAAACAAGCTTGCCCACTTTCTTCGCTGCATCAACCTTCTTAGAACCATCAAGGGTACCCTTGATTTCCTTGCTCAGCGTTGAAACCTCAGCCAGCGTCCGCCCGACATCGTCTGCAATAGCCTGAACATATATATGTTTAGAACTTCTAAAAATAGAAAGACGCGGCCTAGTCTCCGTGCCGAATATTTTTCCTCTCACCCTCTTCTTACGTTTAATTCGTATCTTTTCTACTTTTTTCGATGCCAATTCTCTACCCCTTATGCGTTCAGCATCACACCGTTAAATATGTTTTCAAACCATTGACGAATCAATACATTAGGCCCCGACGGACTTACCCACTTTTCTTCTAACCTTTTCGCCAACATACCTTATCCCTTTTCCTTTATAGGGTTCAGGTTTTTTTAGGTCTCTAATTTCAGCGGCAACTCTTCCCACGAGTTGTTTATCAATTCCACTGACCATAATATTGACCTGTTTATCAACCTTTACATCTATTCCCTTAGGAATCCTGTATTCTAAAGGACTAGAAAATCCTAGAACTAATCTGAGAATGTCATTACTCTTCTCGGCACGGTATCCGATACCTGAGAGTTCCAGACCCTTCTGAAAGCCAACAGTAACACCCATCACCATATTCGCCACCAGTGTTCTCACAAGGCCGTGATAGGCTTTCCCTTTTCTAGTCTCAGACGATGTTTTCACCTCTATAGTCCCGTTATTTATGGTTACCTCGACGCCATAGGGTATTTCCATAGACAGGATCCCATTGGGACCCTGGACTTTAACTGTCGATTTATCCCGACTGATCTTCACCCCTTGAGGAATTATAACGGGTTTCTTACCGACTCTTGACATTGAATAAATCTCCAGATACTAAATGACCATGTCGAAGAAGATTTCTACCACACATTGCAGAGTACTTCTCCACCCAGTTTCGACTCACTTGCTTCTTTATCTGTTAAGATCCCCTTTGATGTGGAGAGAATCGCAGTACCATAACCGTTCAATACCTTTGGTATCCTTTCACTTCTCACATAGACCCTTCTTCCAGGCTTACTGACCCTTTGAATGCCCGTAAGAACCGACCTTTTGGCGTCGGCATATCTTAGGTATATTCTCAACACCTGATGTCCGCGCGCATCTTTCTTAATATCGTAGCCGCTTATATATCCCGATTTTTTCAATACTTTTGCGATGTTGAGATTGATCCTGGACAAGAGAACATCCACGTTCTTGAATCGTACATTGTTGGCATTACGAATTCTTGTTAACATATCAGCGATAGGATCTGTCATCCCCATAACATTACTCCTTAATATAACTTACCAGCTAGACTTAATGAGCCCGGGAATTTCGCCCTTCAGAGCAAGATTTCTCAGGCAGATTCTGCACATGTCGAATTTTCTGTAGTAAGCTCTCGGCCTACCGCATATGGGGCAACGGTTGTAAGCCCTCACTGAAAATTTTGGATTCCTTCTCGCTTTTGCAATCAAGGACTTCTTTGCCACACCTATTCCTCCAGATATCTTTCCTGTTCCCTTTATCAGTTTTTAAATGGTAAACCCATGAATCGAAGAAGTTGCCTCGCCTCTTCATCCGTTTTGGCAGTCGTTGCGATTACAATATTCATCCCCCTGATTTTATCAATTTTGTCATAATCTATTTCAGGGAAGATTATCTGCTCCTTCAATCCAGTTGCGAAATTTCCTCTCCCGTCGAAAGATTTCGGCGATATTCCCCTGAAATCACGGACTCTTGGAAGCGCAACATTGACAAGCCTATCAAAAAACTCATACATCCTGTCTCCCCTTAGTGTAACCCGGCATCCTATTGACATGCCTTGGCGAAGCTTAAATGTGGCTATCGACTTCCTTGCTTTTGTTATCACGGGCTTCTGCCCTACAATCATGGAGAGGTCCGCGACTGCGCTTTCCAACGCTTTTATGTTCTGAATTGCTTCACCGACGCCCATATTGACGACTATCTTGTCGAGTTTCGGCACCTGCATGCGGTTCTTATAATTGAACTCTTTAACTAGAGAAGGTACGACCTTTTTTATATAATAATCTCTCAGTCTCGCCATTTTATCTTGACCTATGTGTCCAATATATCGTTACATTTTTTACAAACTCGTGTCTTCGCCCCATCTGCCAGGAGCTTGTATCCGACCCTGACACCTTCATCACACTTATTGCACAGGAACATGACGTTGGAGATATTGATCGGCGCTTCTTTCTCCACGATTCCACCCTTCCCTTTCTGATCAGGCTTCTTATGCCTCTTGACGATGTTCAACTTCTCGACAACCACTCGGTCTTTATCATTTATGACCTTCAGAACCTTACCGGTTTTCCCCTTTTCTTTGCCGGTAATCACTTTCACCATATCGCCTTTTTTCAGTCGTTTGACCTGCATTTCCTATACCCCACTCCAACCCTTCATAAGACCTCGGGCGCCAGCGAAATGATCTTCATAAACTGCTTAGCCCGTAACTCCCTAGCAACGGGGCCAAAAATCCTCGTCCCGATGGGCTCCATTTGATTAGTAATCAGGACAGCAGAATTATCATCAAACTTCAGATAAGATCCGTCGGGCCTCCGTACTTCTTTTGCGGTACGCACGACAACCGCTTTCATGACATCCCCTTTCTTGACCTTCGAATTGGGAATGGCTTCCTTTATAGAAACGACAATTACATCACCAACGCTGGCAAACCTTCTTTTCGACCCGCCAAGAACCTTAATACATGCGACCTTCTTGGCACCTGAATTATCTGCCACATTTAAAATAGTCTGCATCTGAATCATGATATCACCATACCTGTTCAGGAATCATTTATCACCGAACAGAATTTCTTCCGTAGATTTTCAGTTATTTGGCCCTTTCAATTATTGTGCGCATTCGCCACCGCTTTTCCTTGCTCAATGGCCTTGACTCAACTATGAGTACTTTATCACCAATATTGCATGCATTTCCCTCATCGTGGGCTTTGTACTTGACATATCGTCTCATATACTTGTGAAACACGGAATGCTTGACCAGCCTCTCTGCACGGACTACAATTGTCTTGTCCATCTTGTTGCTGACCACTACACCTTTAATGATTCTCTTATTGCCGCGTTCCCTCATATCTTCTGAACCTCCCTTTCCCTGAGCACTGTCCTAATACGTGCAATACTTTTCCGAACAGAACTCATCATCGCAGGAGATTCCAACTGACTCGTCGTATGTCGCAGTCGGAGCTTGAAAAGTTCCTCAACAAGCTCTTTATTTTTTTGGACCAATTCATCAGTATCAATCTCTCTTATCTCTTTAATCTTCACCCAATTATCTCCCTTGATAGAAACTTAGTTGCAATCGGAAGCTTATGAGCAGCCAGTCTGAAGGCTTCACGGGCAACTTCTTCCGTAACCCCCTCCATTTCATAAAGGACAGCACCAGGTTTTACAACTGCAACCCACCCTTCAGGTGCTCCCTTTCCTTTTCCCATACGGGTTTCCGCCGGTTTTTTCGTTATTGACTTATGAGGAAATATTCTTATCCAGATTTTCCCTCCTCGTTTGACATGGCGGGTCATGGCAACACGGGCAGCTTCAATCTGCCGGGATGTGATCCAGCCGCATTCGGCGGCCTGAAGGCCATACTCTCCAAAAGCCACGAAACTTCCCCTGGTTGCCTTGCCACTCATGCGGCCCCTCTGTACTTTCCTGTACTTAACCCTCTTTGGCATCAACATAATTCAACGACCTCTGTTGTCACAGCAAAAAACAATAACCTTTAAGCAAAAACCCTGATTCCTAAAGAATATCAAAATCCAAAACATTTAAAATTCAGAGTCGCATCTTAAATCTTGTATAGAATTTCGACATTAGGATTCAGGATTTATTTTAGCCTATTTATCTGCCCCCTTCTTGCTGGGAAGCACCTCTCCGTGGAATATCCATACCTTTATACCAATAAGTCCATAGGCGGTATTCGCTTCTGCAAACCCCCAGTCAATATCAGCCCGCAGGGTGTGCAGGGGTACCCTCCCTTCTCTGTACCATTCGGACCTCGCCATTTCGGCTCCGCCAAGCCTGCCGGCACAATTTACTCTGATTCCCTTGGCACCAAATTTAAGGGAAGAGGTAACACATTTTTTCATGGCCCTCCTGAAGGCAACACGTCGCTCCAACTGAAGGGCTACATTCTCAGCAACGAGCTGTGCGTCTACTTCAGGCTTGCGCACCTCGAGTATGTTGATAATAATCTCGCTCTTTGAAACCCCTTCAAGTTCCTTCTTCAGTTTCTCAATCTCTGAGCCCTTCTTGCCTATGATGATTCCCGGACGAGCCGCATAAATGTTGACCTTGGCCTTGCTGGCAGCCCTTTCTATCTCTATCTTTGAAATACCCGCATGATAGAGTTTCTTTTTCAGGTATTTCCTAATATTGATATCCTCATGAACCAGCTCCCCGTAATTCTTCTCTGAAAACCACTGCGATCGCCACGTCTTTATACCGCCCAACCTGAAACCGATCGGGTTAACCTTCTGCCCCAAATTTCACCTCCTCAATTCTCACTCTTCATCCAAAATAATCGTTATGTGACTCATCCTTTTCTTTATGGACGCCGCCCTTCCCTGTGCCCTTGCCCTCCATCTTTTAAGTGAAGGACCCTGATCCACAAAAATATCCTTCACATAAAGGATGCTCTCATCGATGTTAGGGTTCTGTTTTGCATTAGCAACTGCGGATTTCAAAACTTTACCGATGATACCTGCAGAATATTTCCTCGTAAATTGCAGTATCGTCTTCGCCTCGTCAATTTTCTTCCCCCTCACTAAATCGACCACCAATCGAGCCTTCTGAGGAGAAACTCGAATATACTTGGCAACTGCCCTTGCTTCCATATCAATAAACTCCAGATCGCCGCTCTCAGCTTATGTTATTATCTCCGCACCTTCGTTTTCCGATCACCCGCATGGCTGAAAAAAGTTCTCGTCGGTGCAAATTCACCGAGTTTATGTCCCACCATGTTTTCTGTAACAAAGATTGGAATATACTTCTTCCCGTTATGAACTGCAAAGGTATGCCCTATCAATTCAGGAGTAACTGTTGACCGGCGAGACCAAGTCTTTATGACACCCTTGCTTCCCGACTCTTCAGCCTTTCTGACCTTGTCGAGGAGCTTCTCATTAATGTATGCCCCCTTCTTAATTGAACGCGCCACCTTCTAACCCCTTCTCTTGACAATGTATTTATCAGTATTTTTGTTTTTCCGCGTCTTATGCCCTTTTGTCGGAACGCCCCATGGTGTGCAGGGATGTCTTCCTCCAGACGATTTGCCTTCACCTCCGCCCATAGGATGATCGACGGGATTCATGGCCACGCCCCTCACCTTGGGGCGTCTTCCCAGCCACCTTGACCGACCGGCTTTGCCGATGCTAATATTTTCATGATCAATATTGCCCACCTGCCCGATGGTCGCCTTGCATTCGAGCAAGATTTTTCTTACCTCTCCTGAAGGGAGTCTAACTTGGGCATAACCTTCTTCCTTGGCCATAAGCTGCCCGTATGTCCCCGCCGATCGGATCAGCTGGCCTCCACGCCCAACCTTCAGCTCCACATTGTGAATAAGGGAGCCGAGTGGTATATTCTTTATGGGCATAGTGTTTCCGGGTTTGATATCCGCCCTTTCGGAGCTTACGACAGTATCGCCTACGTCCATTTTTGACGGGGCGATGATATACCTCTTCTCGCCATCGAGATAATACAGCAAGGCAATTCGTGAACTCCGATTAGGATCGTATTCCAATTCCGCTACCTTGGCAGGAATTTCCATTTTGTCTCGCCTGAAATCAATTGCCCGGTATCGCCTCTTATGACCGCCTCCAACGTGCCTCATTGTTATTCTTCCATAGCAATTTCGTCCGCCCGTACGTTTCAGAGGTATGAGCAAACTTTTTTCAGGCACAGTTCGCGTGATCTCATCAAAATCTGAGCACGTTTGGAATCTTCTGCCCGGCGATGTTGGTTTATATTTCCTTATAGCCATCCGACTGTATCTCTCTCCCGTTTAGACACCTTCATGAATTTCAACACGATTGCCGGGGGCAAGGGTGACAATTGCTTTTTTCCACGAACGCTTTTCACCCATAATCCTCCCAACCCTCTTTTTCTTTCCGACAATATTCATAACATGAACATCCAATACTTTTACTTTAAAGAGCTTTTCCACTGCTGTGGCAACTTCAATCTTGTTTGCCCTTCGATCTACTTCAAAGATATACTTATTGCTTTCATCCTTCGCATTAGTACTCTTTTCAGTAATCAGCGCCCTTCTAATAATATGATAAATATCCATTATGATAATAACGCCCCTTCAATTATCTTCACCGATGGTTCAAAGAGAACCACATGATCGTAGTTCAGAAGGTCATAAACATTAATCCCCTCCGACCGAATCAATTTGATTCCTTCCACATTTCTTGAGGATTTCTCTAAGACAGGATTAGATTTGTCCAAAACAAGCAAGGCCTTTTTCAAACCGAATCGATCAATAACCTCCTTGAACTTCTTTGTCTTAATTTCGTCCATGGGAAAATCTTTCAGTATCAATATCTTCCCTTCCCTTACTTTCATGCTCAGGGCAGACATCAAGGCCAGTTTCCTGACTTTCTTCGGAACCTTGTACGCGTAACTCCGCGGATGAGGACCGAACACAACCCCGCCACCTCGCCACAGAGGAGACCTTATCGTACCGGCTCTCGCCCTGCCTGTGCCTTTCTGGCGCCAAGGTTTCTTGCCACCTCCTCTGATTTCCTTCCTTGTCTTGGTTGACGCGGTACCGCACCTTTTCCCTGCCATCTGCATTCTCACCACATCATGCAGTACGGCTTCATTGACCTCCGCACCGAAGACAGCATCACTCAAATCGATCTCTGATACCCTGTTATTCTCAATATCGTATACACCGGCAACTGGCATTTTATCTACTCCAGATCCTGCTTAACCACCCATTTTAATAGATTGCTTGATAATGACAACGCTATTTCTGCAACCCGGAATAGATCCTTTAACCAAAATTAGATTCCGCTCCGGCCTTACACCCATAACCAATAAATTCTGTATTGTCTTTCTCGCATCTCCCATTTGTCCCGGGAGCTTCTTTCCCTTTAGAACCCGCGATGGCTCCGCACTTGCCCCGATAGATCCAGGCGCCCTATGAAACATTGATCCGTGCGTCGCCCGACCGCCACTGAAGCCATGTCTCTTAATAACACCGGCAAACCCTTTGCCTTTTGATGTTCCTACGACATCTATATAATCTCCAACCTCAAACATATCGACCTTCAGCTCCTGGCCAAGCTCATAGCTATCCGTAGCAGTTCTGAATTCTCTTAGATTACGTAAGAACCCCTTGTTTGCTTTCTTAAGATGGCCCTGTAAGGCCTTCGTCACATTTTTCTGCTTAACGCGTCCGTAACCCAGTTGTATTGCGTCATAGCCATCAGTTTTTTGGGTTTTTTTCTGAACGACAATAGATGGCTCAGCCTCGATGACAGTTACCGGGATAGATTCACCGTCTTCTGCAAAAATTTGTGTCATGCCTAATTTTCTGCCGATGAGTAACTTTTTCATGTTCTTTCCATAATATTTGGCACATTCGCAAGAAGTCCAAAAGCGTAAGTGCGCTTCAGACTTCGTCACTGCCTCATAGTTCTGCGTGCGTCCGATTCCTTCAGTTTACGAATCTTTACGAGGGCACCATCATTCCAAATAAATGGCATTCAAGCCCTTCGCACATTACAGCGAAAAGATACTAAACTCTTATAGTCTATCTTACGTATGATCTACACTTTTATCTCAACATCAACACCCGCGGACAGGTCCAATTTCATCAGCGCATCGACAGTAGATTGCGTCGGTTCAATTATGTCAATGAGCCTCTTGTGTGTCCTGATCTCAAATTGCTCCCTTGATTTTTTGTCCACATGGGGAGATCGATTGACGCAAAATTTGTTGATTTCTGTAGGCAGAGGTATGGGTCCAGCCACACGGGCTCCCGTCCTTTTTGCCGTCTCAACAATATCTTCCACAGACCGATCAAGGAGTTTATAATCATATGCCTTGAGGCGGATTCTTATTTTCTGCTCTTTCATGGATTTATCAACCTATAATATACCTTCTACTCAATTATCTTACTAACAACACCCGCTCCTACAGTTCTGCCACCTTCCCTGATGGCGAACCTGAGTTGTTCTTCCATGGCAATGGGGGTAATTAAATCTACTTCAACTTCTATGTTGTCACCAGGCATCACCATCTCAACACCTTCAGGCAGTGTACAGATTCCTGTAACATCCGTGGTTCTGAAATAGAACTGGGGACGATAACCGGGAAAGAATGGCGTATGCCTTCCGCCTTCTTCTTTGGTCAGAACATAGACTGCCGCTTTAAATTTCGTATGGGGTGTTATTGATCCCGGTTTTGCCACAACCTGACCCCTTTCAACCTCTTCTCGTTTGGTGCCTCGGAGGAGAACGCCAATGTCATCACCTGCCCTGCCCTCATCGAGGGTCTTGCGAAACATTTCCACACCTGTGCAGACTGTCTTAAACGTAGGTCTGAAACCGACTATTTCCACTTCATCTCCCGTTCTGATGATACCTCTTTCTGCCCTACCGGTAACCACGGTCCCCCGACCTGATATGGAAAACACGTCACCAATAGGCATGAGGAAAGGCTTATCCAGGTCGCGCGCAGGCTCAGGAATATAAGAATCGACGGCATCCATTAACTCCCAAATAGACTTCGCATCAGGCGAATCTGGATCATCAGTCTCCAAAGCCTTCAAGGCCGACCCTCTGATGATGGGAACCTCGTCACCGGGAAATTCATACTGCGTTAAAAGCTCTCTCAATTCAAGTTCCACTAGATCCAGGAGTTCCGGGTCATCTACAAGGTCGATCTTGTTCAAATAGACTACGATATAGGGAACCCGAACCTGTCTTGCGAGGAGGATGTGCTCTCTTGTCTGAGGCATGGGCCCATCTGATGCAGCCACCACCAGGATCGTTCCGTCCATGTGAGCGGCCCCTGATATCATGTTCTTGATATAGTCCGCGTGGCCAGGGCAATCTACGTGGGCGTAATGTCTCTTCACAGTCTCATATTCCACGTGTGCAACGTTAATGGTAACTCCCCTTTCTTTTTCCTCCGGCGCATTGTCTATGGAATCAAAGGGTCTGAATTCGGCCAATCCTTTTTTCTGCAAGTGTTTTGTAATTGCCGCCGTCAGGGTAGTTTTACCATGATCTACGTGCCCAATGGTGCCAATATTCACATGCGGTTTTGTCCTCTCAAATTTCTTCTTAGCCATATCCATTACCTCCTTCAACTTTAAATGGTTCGTTTATTCACTATACTTTTTATCCTTCATCGATTGTCTTTAGTCTGTCAATAACCAGTTTTGCCTGACTTTCTGATACTGCATGGTAATTAAGAAAACGCATGGTAAAAGTTGCTCTTCCCTGAGTTTTTGATCTAAGGTCAGTAGCATATCCAAACATTTCTGCCAGAGGAACCTCGGCATTAATTGCCTCTAAAGAAGGCCTTGACTCTGTGCTTACGATCTTTCCCCGTCTCGAAGTCAGATTCCCGATTACATCACCCATATATTCTTTGGGGACTATGACTTCCACAGACATTGTCGGTTCCAGCAAGATAGGGTGAGCCCTTCTTGCCCCACTCTTGAATGCCATGGAGGCAGCTATCTTAAACGCCATCTCGGAAGAATCTACGGCGTGAAAAGAGCCATCCACAGCACTGACAATGACATCAACTACGGGAAAACCCGCCAGAACACCCTCCTCCGTAGCCTCAGAAACGCCCCTTGCCACTGCCGTGATATACTCGCCGGGAATTGCCCCGCCGACAATCTTATTCCTGAATTCAAATCCTCGACCTGGTTCATTAGGTTCAATCTCCAGCCACACATGACCGTACTGTCCCCTGCCGCCGGACTGTTTAACAAACCTGCCTTCAGATCTGATTCTCTTCCTGATAGTCTCCTTGTAAGCCACCTGCGGACTACCGATGTTGGCGCCTAATCCAAATTCTCTCGATAGCCGATCGACGATAATTTCTAGATGCAGCTCTCCCATCCCCGAGATTAAAGTTTGACCCGTATCTTTGTCGACCTTAACCCTGAAGGAAGGATCTTCACGGGAGATCTTTCTAAGAGCCGTATCCAGTTTTTCCTCATCCGCCTTCGTTTTTGGCTCTATGGCTATGGCAATAACGGGATCGGGAAACTCCAGAGTCTCCAATACAAGAGGATGTTCCGTATCACAAAGGGTATCGCCAGTAGTCGTCAGGTTCAGACCCACAGCGGCCGCAATGTCACCGGTGCGTACTTCCTTGATCTCCTCCCTCTTGTTGGCATGCATCTTTAGCAGGCGCCCCATTCGTTCCTTTTTTCTCTTGGACACATTATATACATGAGAACCGGCAGAGAGCACACCGGAGTACACCCTGAAATAGGTCAACTGGCCAACATAGGGATCAGTTACAATTTTAAAGGCTAACGCTGAAAAAGGTTCATCATCACCCGGCATTCTTTCTATCCTCTCTCCCTTAATACCCCTGCCGACCACCGGAGGCATATCCAGCGGAGAGGGAAGGTAATCGATAACTGCATCCAAGAGAGGTTGAACACCTTTGTTCCTGAAGGCAGAGCCGCACAAAACCGGTGTCGCTTTCAAGGACAACGTGGCCTTCCTGAGGGCGCTTATAATCTCTTCCTGTGAAAGAGCTTCTTCATTAAGATATTTTCTCATCAGGTTTTCATCATGATCGGAGAGAAACTCGATGAGATTCTCTCTCTCCTGACGAGAGGCATCAAGAAGATCAGACGGAATCTCACTGACGGTGAACTTAGCCCCCAGGGAATATTCATCGTATATGATCGCCTTCATACGTACAAGATCGATTACTCCCCGGAAAAATTCTTCCCTGCCGATGGGCATCTGAACGGGTATCGGATGCGCCCCGAGCCTGTCACGGATTGCGGCAACAACCTTCTCAAAATCAGCCCCTACCCTATCCATCTTATTGACAAAGATAACTCGCGGAACGCGATACTTGTCCGCTTGACCCCAAACCACCTCGGACTGTGGTTCCACGCCACCCACTGCGCAGAAAAGGGCAACAGCACCGTCTAAAATTCTCAAAGATCTTTCCACTTCTATTGTAAAGTCAACATGGCCGGGCGTATCGATAAGGTTTATGCGGTGGTTGCTCCACGTGCATGTAGTAGCCGCAGCCGTGATGGTTATACCCCGCTCCTGCTCCTGCTCCATCCAATCCATGGTGGCCGTTCCTTCATCGACCTCACCCATCTTGTAGGAGCCATGAGTATAATAAAGGATCCGCTCGGTTGTTGTCGTCTTGCCGGCATCAATGTGCGCCATAATGCCGATATTGCGAAGATTTTGTAAAGGAACAATGCGTGCCAATTAATATTCACCCAAACCTTCAAGTAAAGCTAAAACCGGTAGTGGGCAAATGCCTTATTCGCCTCTGCCATCTTGTGAATGCTTTCCCTTTTCTTGACGGAAGCGCCTCTGTTATTAGCGGCATCGATCAATTCGGCGGCAAGCTTTTCTTTCATGGTTTTTTCGGCACGTTCTTTTGCATGAAGAATTAACCAGCGAATCGCCAGAGCAACTCTTCTCTCCGGCACAACTTCAGTTGGCACCTGATACGTAGAGCCTCCGACACGTCGTGATTTTACTTCTATCACAGGCTTGACGTTACTTACGGCCTTCTCAAAAACTTCCACAGGCTGCTCTTTCGTTCTCTTTTCAATAATATCGAAAGCCCCGTAGAAAATTGACTCTGCAGTGCTTTTCTTGCCCTTCCTCAACAGACAATTAATAAATCTCGCCACAAGCTTATTATTGTACTTTGGATCCGGTATTACTTCTCTTTTTGTAATCTCTCTTCTTCTCGGCATGACCTACTCTCACTTAGCTCGGCTTTTTAGCCCCGTATTTTGATCTGCCCTGTTTTCTGTCCTGAACACCTACGGCATCGAGCGTGCCTCTGATAATGTGATACCGTACACCCGGAAGATCTTTGACCCTGCCACCTCTAACCAAGACAACGGAGTGCTCTTGAAGATTGTGGCCTACTCCCGGTATATAAGATGTCACCTCATAACCGCTGGCGAGACGAACCCTTGCGACCTTTCTCAAAGCAGAATTTGGTTTCTTTGGTGTGGAGGTATACACTCGAACGCAAACACCCCGTCTCTGCGGCGAACCGGCCAGAGCAGGCGTTGACGTTTTCTTTTGTATTTTCGCCCTTCCCTTGCGGACCAATTGATTCAGCGTCGGCATCGTTCCTCCTAGAATTTTCTTAACTTATACCCATTCGTGTACAAAAGATAATTATTTATCAATTTGCGGCCTTTATGTCAACATTTTTTTCAATTAATTTTTCATTTATTTCCTGACTTTCCAGTTCGACTGCGCTCTCGGCATCCGCCACCTTGATGCCCAGCTTCCTGTACATAGGAAGACCAGTTCCTGCCGGAATCAGTCGCCCCATTATTACATTCTCCTTGAGCCCCCTTAAATAGTCTATCTTTCCGGCAAGGCTTGCTTCCGTAAGGACACGTGTTGTCTCCTGGAAGGAGGCAGCAGATATGAAACTCTGCGTGCTCAGAGATGCCTTGGTAATGCCCAGAAGCATCGGTTCCCCGATAGCGGGCTTTTCCCCCTTACTAACGACTCGCTCGTTTTCTTCCTGGAAACGATATCTTTCGACCTGCTCATCAGCGATGAATGCCGTGTCGCCCGGGTCTTTCACTTTCACCCTGCGCAGCATCTGGCGTACAATTATCTCCATATGCTTGTCATTGATCTTCACTCCCTGAAGTCTGTACACCTCCTGCACCTCATCCACGAGGTACCGGGCCAACGCTTTTTCGCCTTTGATCGCAAGAAGATCATGGGGATTGTGTACACCATCCATCAGCGCTTCACCGGCTTGAATCCTGTCGCCTTCCTGAACGCTGACATGTTTTCCTTTAGGAATGAGATATTCCTTATCTTCTCCCACGTCCGGGGTGATAATTACTTTCCTTTTCCCCTTTGCATCTTTACCGTATGACACCGTGCCGTCAATCTCACTTATAACCGCGAATTCTCTAGGCTTTCGAGCCTCAAAAAGCTCTGCGACTCTTGGAAGACCTCCCGTGATATCCTTGGTTTTAGTCGTTTCTCTGGGAATCTTGGCAACACTGTCGCCTGCTTTGACCTTATCGCCCTCGGAAACCACAATATTTGCACCCACGGGCAGGAGATATCTTGCTACGGAATGCGTACCGGGGATCTTAACTGTCTTGCCTTTCTCGTCTTTGATGGAAACCCGCGTACGTAGGTTTGCACCCTTATATTCGACTATAACCTTTCTTGAAAGACCGGTTACTTCATCGACCTGTTCCTGCATTGTCTTTCCTTCTAATATGTCGCCATACTTTACAGTCCCGTTCACCTCGGCAAGTATCGGTATGGAAAAAGGATCCCATTCCGCAAGCAGATCCCCCGTCTTCACGACGTTGCCATTTTTGACTTTGAGATGGGCTCCATAGGGGACCGTGTATTTCCCGCGGCTTCTGGCCTGTTCATCAAGGACATGAACTTCTCCGTTTCTGTTCATGACGACGATATCCTTCCCATGACCCTTAACAGTATTGAGGTTCACGTACTTCACGGTGCCGTCATGCCTTGCTTCAAGGGTGGAATGTTCCTCAAACTTTGCAGTACCGCCGATGTGAAATGTNNGTCAGAACAGATCTTATATTTACCCTTTCTATACCGGACTTATCAATTTTCTCTGCTAGGGCTTCATCTATTTCCTCATTCGCATGCACGAGGATTTCACCGGTAAAAGGGTCCCTTATTTCTTCAAGAGCAACTCTGCCGAGAACTCTTTCTCCGGCCGCTTCTATAATCTCCCCACCTTCCATTAGGGCTGAAACATAAATTCCATCAATGGTATTGCAATCATTTTCACTTATAATACAATCTTGGGCCACATCGACAAGCCGTCTGGTTAGATATCCGGAATTGGCTGTTTTCAGGGCCGTGTCGGCCAGACCTTTCCTTGCGCCATGAGTGGATATAAAGTATTGTAGAACAGTAAGGCCTTCTCGGAAGTTTGCGGTGATCGGGGTTTCGATAATTTCCCCTGATGGCTTGGCCATCAGACCCCTCATCCCCGCAAGTTGCCTGATCTGAACAGCGCTGCCCCTCGCACCAGAATCGGCCATCATATAGATGGGATTCATGCTTTCTCCCCGTCTCCTCGTCCCAGTATGTGCCTTATTTTCTTCTGCCCCGATGCCGCTTAACATCTCAGCGGCAATCCTTTCTGTCGCCTGTGACCAGATATCGATGACCTTATTGTAGCGCTCACCATCCGTAATAAGACCATCCATATACTGAGTCTGTACTTTCAAGACCTCCTTATCAGCCAAAGCTACTATATCTTTTTTGTTCTCTGGGATGACCATATCATGGATCGCAATAGATGATCCCGAAGACGTTGCATATTTAAATCCTAAATCCTTAAGTTGATCGGCCAGTAAGACTGCCGTTTTTGCGCCACACGACCGGTAACAAATATCAATAAGATTCGCCAGCTCCTTCTTATTCATCACTTTATTGATGACATCGAAGGAAATCTCTTGAGGGATAATATCATAAAGAATAACCCTGCCAACGGTTGTATCCTTCAATTCACCGCCGATACGAACTCGTACCTTTGCGTGGATACGAACGGCATCCGCATCGAGGGCTCTACGAACTTCTCCAGGATCTGAAAAAGTCATCCCCTCACCTTTGACTTTAGACCTGTCCCGCGTCAGGTAATAAATCCCGAGTACGATATCCTGACTGGGGTTAATAACTGGCTTCCCATTGGCTGGAGAAAGTATATTATTTGTTGACATCATCAGCACTCTGGCCTCTGTCTGAGCCTCAATGGACAGGGGGATGTGGACGGCCATCTGGTCCCCATCAAAATCGGCGTTAAATGCCGTGCAGACCAGGGGATGGAGCTGTATCGCCTTCCCCTCAATTAGGACCGGCTCAAAGGCCTGAATGCCAAGCCTGTGCAGGGTAGGAGCTCTGTTGAGCATAACTGGATATTCGCGAACCACTTCATCCAGTGCATCCCATACCTCGGCAGTCTCTCTTTCCACCATCTTTTTTGCACTTTTCACAGTGGTTACATAACCCTTCTCCTCGAGGCGGTTATAGACAAATGGTTTAAAAAGCTCCAGCGCCATCTTCTTGGGAAGACCGCATTGATGAAGCCGAAGATCAGGCCCCACTGTAATGACCGATCGTCCTGAGTAATCAACCCTTTTGCCAAGCAGGTTCTGTCTGAACCTGCCCTGTTTCCCTTTCAGCATGTCGGACAGGGACCTGAGAGGCCTCTTATTGGAACCAGTGATAGCCCTGCCCCTTCTGCCGTTATCGAAGAGGACGTCAACGGCCTCCTGGAGCATTCTCTTTTCGTTCCTAACTATGATCTCCGGCGCGTTTAATTCCTGCAGGCGCTTCAAACGGTTATTTCTATTGATTACCCGCCTGTAAAGATCGTTAAGGTCGGACGTCGCGAAACGGCCTCCATCCAGCGGCACCAACGGTCGCAGATCCGGAGGGATGACAGGCAACACCGTGAGAACCATCCATTCAGGTCTGTTTGTCTTGGATTTTTTCAGGGACTCAATTACTTTCAACCTCTTGACAAGCTTCTTCTTCTTCGTATCAGAAACGGTCGATCTTAGTTCTTCCCGCAGTTCTTCGTCGATTTTTATCAGATCTATTTCGTCGAGAAGTTTTCTAACAGCCTCAGCTCCAATCCCAACTTCAAAAGCATCTTCGCCATACTGTTCTCGTAATTCACTTACCTCTTCCTCAGACAGGAGTTCCTTTTTCTTCAGGGGGGTGTTCTTTGGGTCCAGCACTATCCAGTACTCAAAATAAAGAACCTTTTCAAGTTCCTTGAGGCTCAAATCGAGGACATTTCCTATTCGGCTCGGAAGACTTTTGAGAAACCATATGTGAGCCACTGGTGTCGCCAGGGTAATGTGGCCCATCCTTTCTCTGCGGACTTTTGATTGGATAACCTCTACACCGCATTTCTCACATACAACGCCGCGATATTTCATCCGCTTATAGCGGCCACAGAGACACTCGTAATCTTTTACGGGGCCGAATATTTTTGCGCAAAACAGCCCATCTCTTTCCGGCTTGAATGTCCTGTAATTAATCGTCTCAGGTTTCTTGACCTCACCATGGGACCACGAAAGTATCTTCTCCGGCGAAGCAAGTGACATCTTGATTGCGCTAAACCTGATGGGATCCTTTGGTTTTTCAAAATAACTAAAAATATCTTCCACTATTTATATCTCCTGATTATTAGAGGGTTATCAAGTGCAAACCCTAAATTCTAAATGCTGAGCAAAACAAAATCATGTTTCAGGTTCTCACTCTTCTTCAATTAAATCCACATCAAGGCAAAGACTCTGCAGTTCCTTGACAAGAACATTGAATGACTCTGGGAGCCCCGGTTCAAATGTATGCTCACCCTTCACGATAGCTTCGTATATCCTCGTTCTGCCTGCCACATCATCGGACTTAACCGTAAGGAACTCCTGCAGTGAGTAAGCAGCACCATAGGCTTCCATGGCCCACACCTCCATTTCACCAAGCCTCTGACCACCAAATTGTGCTTTTCCGCCAAGGGGCTGTTGAGTCACTAGGGAATAGGGCCCTATGGATCTTGCGTGAATTTTGTCATCAACAAGATGATGTAGCTTCAGCATATAAATCATGCCGACCGTGACCTCATGATCAAAAGGGTCACCGGTCTTCCCGTCAAAAAGAATAGTTTGTCCGTTCTCAGGAAAGCCCGCCTTCTTCAGCATATCCCTGATTTCGCTTTCTTCNNGAGATACCATCGATAAAACGATCAAAATCAGGCGAGGAATAAATGCTTCGCAATTCCTTTTTCAACCGATCGGTACTGTGATGCTTTTCCAGCATGGTATTGATCTTCTCACCCAACCCCTTTGCGGCCCAGCCTAAATGAGTCTCAAGGATCTGCCCGACATTCATGCGTGAAGGAACCCCTAAAGGATTCAAAATGATGTCAACAGGTGTTCCATCCTTAAAATAAGGCATATCTTCTTCCGGGAGTATCCTCGACAACACCCCTTTATTACCGTGCCTTCCGGCCATCTTGTCACCTACGGAAAGTCCTCTTTTGATGGCGAGATAAACTTTGACCATTTTGATCACTCCTGGGGGAAGTTCATCGCCTGCCTTCAGCTTGCTGATTTTCTCCTCAAAGAATGCCTCAATGATCTCCTTTTTTCTCTCATAATTTGCAATCAAAGTGCCTATTTTTTCCTCTGCCGCCTCATCGCGGACAAGAGAAATTTCCTTCCACAGGCCAAACGGTATCTTTTCCAGAACTTCTTTTTCAATTGACTCTCCTTTTTTCAATAACATCTTTTTCTTCTTTGGATCGACCAGCTTTGAGGCAGAAGTTTTTCCGACGAGCATGCTGGCAATATTGTTTCTGACGCTTTCCGTGATGATTCTGATTTCGTCATCCCGGTCTTTAAACAAATCCCTCATGGCTTCATCTTCGATGGATTGCGTTCTGTGGTCCCTTTCAGAACCTTTTCTGGTAAATACTTTGGCATCTATCACTGTACCTTCAACACCAGGGGGAACTCGGAGAGATGTGTCCCGAACGTCGCTTGCCTTTTCACCAAATATCGCCCGAAGCAGTTTTTCCTCCGCAGATAATTGAGTCTCTCCCTTCGGGGTGATCTTCCCAACAAGAATATCCCCTGATTTCACAAATTCGCCCATCCTGATAATGCCGCTTTCGTCAAGGTTCCTGAGGGCCTCCTCTCCTACGTTAGGAATATCCCTTGTGATCTCCTCCTTACCCAGCTTCGTATCTCTCGCCATTGTCTCGAATTCTTCAATATGAATCGATGTGTAGATGTCATCTTTTATGAGTCTTTCGCTTACCAGTATAGAATCTTCATAGTTGTATCCCCCCCATGACATGAAAGCGACCATCACGTTTCGCCCTAATGCAAGTTCCCCGGAATCCGTGGCGGGGCCATCAGCAATGATATCACCCTTGTTGACCAAATTTCCCTTATTTACAATGGGCTTCTGGTTAAAGCAGGTATCCTGGTTTGAGCGCTGATACTTTGCAAGGTTATAGATATCAACGCCTGTATCAAGTTCATCCTGTCCGTCCCCGTCACACTTGACCACAATCCTTGAAGCGTCCACCTGCTCAACTACTCCGGAGCGCCTCGCCACAACAACTGCGCCTGAGTCCCTGGCAACAATAGATTCCATCCCCGTACCCACTATGGGAACTTCGGGTCTTAAAAGGGGAACTGCCTGTCGTTGCATATTGGAACCCATGAGTGCCCGGTTGGCATCATCATGCTCAAGAAACGGAATTGATGCTGCCGCAATACTGACAAGCTGATCCGGAGATACATCCATCAAATTGATCTCGGTCGGCGGAATAGAGACGAAATCGCTCCCCTTTCTGGCAGAAACCAGTTCTCCGACAAACCTTCCTCTGCCGTCAAGGGTACTGTCTGCAGGTGCGATAATGTACTTTTCCTCTTCAATGGCTGTCAGGTAGCGAACTTCGTCAAGAACCCTTCCGTTATTAACTACTCTGTAAGGTGTTTCTATAAACCCGAATGGATTGACCCGTGCATATGTGCTGAGGGAAACAATGAGACCTATATTGGGGCCTTCCGGCGTTTCAACAGGACAGATGCGACCATAATGGGTAGGATGAACATCCCTGACCTCAAACCCTGCCCTTTCACGGGTGAGACCACCGGGACCAAGGGCGGAGAGCCTTCTCTTGTGGGTAATCTCCGAGAGGGGATTAGTCTGATCCATGAACTGGGAAAGTTGGCTGCTTCCAAGAAATTCATTCACAACGGCAGAAACAGGTTTGGCGTTGATAAGCTCGTGGGGCATCATGGTTTCAATGTCCTGGAGGCTCATTCTCTCCTTGATGGCCCTCTCTATTCTAACCAAACCTATGCGGTACTGATTTTCGATCAGTTCGCCCACCGACCGGATTCTACGGTTTCCCAGGTGGTCAATATCGTCGACACTGCAGTCACCAGCACCATTTTTCAGATCAATCAGGTATTTGACAGCGGCAAGGATATCCTCATTACGAAGAACTGTTACATCTATCGGAACATCCCGGCGAAGCTTGTAATTCATCTTGGCCCTTCCCACGTCCGAGAGGTCATAACTTGCAGGATCAAAAAAGAGACTGTTGAAAAACTTATGTGCCGTCTCCGGTGTCGGCGGGTTACTCGGCCTCAACCTTCTGTATATCTCGATTATTGCCTCTTCCTCATTCTCAATCTTATCGATCAGTAGAGTATCTTTAATTGAAGCATTGGATCTTTCCTCGTCCATGTAAATAAACCTAAGCTCCTGAACCCCTTTCTCGCTGACCCGCTCCAGACCATCGAGTGTTAACTCTTCATTACATCTCAACAATACTTCGCCGGTGTTGGGATCCATTACATTTGAGGCAAGGATCTTCCCAACTATGTCTGAGTCCTTAATCTGTATCCGTTTGATCTTCAGCTCAGTCATTCTCTTGATGTGGGCTTTGGTAAACTTCCGCATCTTCTTAATAATCACTTCACCGGATCCAGGCTCCTTTATATCTTCGGGGGCCTTCTCACCTACGAGGGATTCATCCACAACCATATAAAACTTATTATGGTCTATAAATACCTTCTCAATATTGTAAAAATAACTGAGGAGGAATTCCGTAGAGTTTGCCATAGCCTTAAATAGAATCGTCACAGGCATCTTTCTTCGCCTGTCGATCCTCACGTAGAGGAGATCTTTTGAATCAAATTCAAAATCCAGCCAAGATCCTCTAATAGGTATGATCCTCGCTGAATAAATCAGTTTCCCACTGGCTAGTGTTTTCCCTTTATCGTGATCAAAGAATATACCCGGCGATCTATGAAGCTGACTAACGATGACTCTTTCCGTACCATTCATGATGAAGGTGCCGTTATCTGTCATCAATGGAATTTCTCCGAAGTATATCTCCTGCTCCTTTATATCCCGGATTGTTTTATGCCCGGAGGTGCGATCAGCATCAAAGACAACCAACCTCACCACAATCTTCAAAGGAGCGGCATAGGTCATACCTTTTTGGATGCATTCTTTCACGTCATATCTGACGTCTCCGATCTTGTAACTTACAAATTCCAGCGAACATTTCCCGCTAAAGTCGGAGATTGGGAAGACGCTTTTGAATGCACCTTGAAGTCCGAAGCTCCCGCGTTCCAACGGGGCCAATTCCTTCTGAAGAAATTTCTCGTAGGACTTCTTCTGAATATCATTCAGATTTGGTATATCTAGGATCTTTTTTATACGGCCAAAATTCTTTCTAAACTCGTTCATATTATCCTTATTGTGTTATTAAAATATATTTACAAACACAGAATCAGTTATTCTCGTCACTTTGGATTGTAAAATCTCCGAACAATAATTATTGCATTTTGTTCGCCTGTTACTTAATTTCTACGGTACCTCCGACTTCTTCTACCTTCTTCTTTATATCTGCTACTTCTTCTTTCGAAACACCCTCCTTAATTGGCTTTGGCACACCATCTACCAAGTCTTTGGCTTCCTTAAGCCCAAGACCGGTAAGAGCCCTAACAACCTTGATCACCTGAATTTTTTGATCGCCAAATCCGGTTAGAATAGCATTAAATTCTGTTTTCTCCTCTGCCTGCGCTGCCTGTTCAGGCCCTGCAGAAACTTGAGCCACTGCCACAGGCGCGGCTGCGGATACACCGAATTTTTCTTCCAGTTCCTTTACTAACTCAGAAAGTTCAAGGACCGTCATTTCTTCAATAAATTTTATGACATCATCTTTTGTGATTTTGCTGGCCATCTTTCTTATCCTCTCCTGTATATTTTAGTTTCCTGATTGTTTTTTTGCACGATAAGCGTCAAGCGCGCAAATAAAGCTTCTCGGGACCCCGCTTAATACGTTAACCAACGAAGTTTGGACTCCTACCATAACGGAAAGGAGTTTTCCGAGAAGGACTTCTCTACCCGGCAATTCTGACAGCGCGCTGAGCTGATCCCTGCTCAATACCTTACCATTTAGCATACCGACCTTTATTTCCAGCTCGGCGTTCTTTTTGGCAAATTCGACTAATACCTTTGTCGGCCGGACCACATCCCCGCGATTCAAGAGAATAGCCAATGGTCCTTTGAAATACTCTTTCAGACCACTAAAATCGGTATTCTCCGAGGCAATTCCGAGCAGCGTGTTTTTAACGACCCGGAGTTCGGTGCCTGACTTGCGTAAAGTATTTCTCAAGACAGTCAACTTCGCAACATTCATACCAGTATAACCGGCAAGAACAGCCAATTTGGTATCTTTAAGTTTTTCATGAAGCTCAGCTACAATCGTCTCCTTAGTTCTCCGATCCAATCTTTAACCTCCTTTCACTACATTAAATTTGTAAAACCTCTGCCTTTTGCAAAACAAGAATGTCATCGGAAGTCAGAGAACTATTCATCATACAGGGGAGTTCCTAAACATGATGTACATTACTGAATCAAGTTGCTACAAAACCATCCACTGGTCTCGGCAGGCCGATTCAACTTGTTTAAACCCCTGTACCTGCTGTCTCAGACTTCTATTATTGCATCATCAAATCCGACGGCATCGTAAGAAGGCCATATTTCATGTATCCATTTTGCGAAGCCGCCATTTTCACAAAACCCTCTTGAGTAAATACAAGTTCACTAGGCCCGCAGGCACATATTTATGCCGGTCCTAATTTTAAATATTTCTTACATCCAAGGGATCAACTTTTATCCCCGGCCCCATAGTGGTGGACAACGATATTCCTTTGAGGTAAGTTCCCTTACTCGATGCCGGTTTCAGCTTGATAATCGCTTCCAAAAGGGCACTGATATTTTCCGTTAACTTATCCGCTCCAAAAGATACCTTTCCAACCGGACTATGCACTATACCTGTCTTTTCTACGCGAAATTCAACCTTACCGGATTTTAGTTCATTGACAGCCTTCGCCACGTCAAAGGTTACTGTACCTACCTTTGGATTAGGCATTAATCCGCGGGGACCTAAAATCTTCCCCAGCTTCCCAACATTGCCCATCATATCGGGTGTGGCAATCACCCTGTCAAACTCGAGCCATCCTCCCTTAATTTTCTCAATGATATCGTCTGAACCGACAATATCGGCACCCGCATCGAGGGCCTCTTTCTCCTTTTCGCCTTTCGCGAAGACAAGCACCCTGACTGACTTGCCTAATCCATTTGGCAAAACTACACTGCCTCTGACCATCTGATCAGCGTGTTGTGGACTTACTCCCAACCGGATGGCCGCATCGACGGTTTCATCAAACTTTGCTCTTCCCGTACCGACGACCAATTGTACAGACTCTCTTAAGGTATATCGCTTCCCTGCCTCGACCTTTTTTTTCGCTTCTGCGTAAGTCTTGCCTCTCTTAACCATGTCAAAACCTCTATCATTGATATTGCCATTTACGGGGCTGGGCTTCCCGCAATGGAAAACGTTTAACTTTACACGCCCACACGGATTGTGGGTTTCTTGACAATGTCCTCAGTTATTTTATCCTGCTATTTCGATTCCCATTGACCGTGCCGTTCCCTCAATGATTCTGATTGCCCCTTCTATATCAACAGCGTTGAGGTCGTTATATTTTGAGGCGGCGATCTCCCTGATCTGCTCACGTGTCACAGTGCCGACCTTCTCCCGCCTCGGGTCCCCGGAACCTTTGGCAATTTTGGCGGCCTGTTTGAGAAGCACAGATGCCGGCGGAGTCTTAGTAACAAATGTAAAGGATCTGTCAGCATAGACTGTGATAACGACGGGAATCACCGTACCTTCCTGGTTTTGTGTCATGGCATTGTATGCCTTGCAGAACTCCATGATATTGACCCCATGTTGCCCTAAGGCAGGCCCGATGGGGGGAGATGGAGTTGCTTTGCCTGCCTTAATCTGAAGCTTTATATTCGCTATAACTTTTTTTGCCATTATGACCACCCTAATTGTCTTGTTGTTGGTAACCTATCCCTTTATCACTGCTGAACAACCTGGATAAAATCCAGTTCAACCGGCGTTGACCTGCCAAATATGCTGACGATGACCCTTAACTTTCCCTTCTCCGGCTTGACCTCATCGACAACACCATCAAAGTTCGTAAATGGACCATCAATTATCCTTACGTGATCGCCGACCTCAAACCTGAATTTTGGTTTTGGTTTTAAAGTTCCTTCATTTATCCTGGTCTTGAGGTTATCCACATCCTTATCAGGGATTGGCGATGGTTTATCCTTACCCCCAATAAACCCCGTCACCTTGGGTGTCCCTTTGACAAGATGCCACGTTTCGTCATTCATCTCCATCCTGACGAGGATGTACCCGGGGAAAAACTTCCTTTTCGATGTCTTCTTCTCTCCTGACACCAGTTCTACGATATCTTCTTCCGGAATAAGGATATCCGAAAAGTGCTCCTGCATTCCTGCTGCTTCAATTCTTTCCTCCAGAGAGATTTTTACCCTGTTCTCAAAGCCGGAATACGTATGAACGACATACCATTTGAACGCCATAGACTCTAACCCAAAACCATCCTTATTGCCTTAGCCAAACCAAAATCCACGATACCTAGAAATATGGATACAATTATCACCACAATTATCACCACAGAAGTGGAAGCAAGGGTTTGCCTGGGAGTAGGCCACGTCACTTTTCTTAATTCAATCTTTGCTTCTTTTAAAAAGCGTACTATTTTTTCAGCAATTATTTTTACCTTATTCATCAGTGCAATCCCTTTAGATCAAAGCTCAGGTCCTTCGTCCCATTTCAATAGCTCTAGGTCAGTTTGACCAAATCTTTTCTTCGCGTCACTCCAATATAAAAGGCCAAATTTCGTTGAAACAAAATGGCAGGCCAGGAGGGACTTGAACCCCCAGCATCCGGATTTGGAGTCCGGCGCTCTATCCATTAGAGCTACTGGCCTGTTCATTCTGCTGCATATTCCCTGATAAAAGAAATTTACTTCGTTTCCCTGTGAAGCTTATGAGATCGACAGAATTTACAATACTTCATCAACTCAAGTCGATTCTGCATGGTTCGCTTATTCTTCGTCGTCGTATAATTTCTCTGCTTACAATCTGTACAGGCCAAGGTAATAATATTTCTCATAATTAACCTACTTTTACCGTAATGGAGCCCACGACCAGGATTGAACTGGTGACCTCATCCTTACCAAGGATGTGCTCTACCTACTGAGCTACGTGGGCTAACGAATTCATCAAAAGGACTTCTTATTCCATGCACCCCATATAATCAGCACATCGAAACACATCTTTAAAAAAAGTTAAGCAATAAAGAAACATAAAATGGAGCGGGAAACGGGATTCGAACCCGCGACCCTCAGCTTGGAAGGCTGACGCTCTAGCCCCTGAGCTATTCCCGCTCTCAGATATTGAACTGCACCCTAAAGTCCATCCCTCAAAGGTTCCTGTCCAATTCATTTCCCTGATGGAGGGGGGAGGATTCGAACCTCCGTAGGCTTCGCCGGCAGATTTACAGTCTGCTCCCTTTGGCCACTCGGGTACCCCTCCAGTTACATCACCAAAAGCTGGAGCTGGCGATGGGACTCGAACCCGCAACCTGCTGATTACAAATCAGCTGCTCTACCTGTTGAGCTACGCCAGCCGACTTACTAACCAGAACGGGAAACTTCATTTACATCCTACAAAAGAGCGTAAAAATCTCCCAAAAACAAAAGCCTCTAATGGTAATTCCATAATCAAAATTTGTCAACAATTATTTTTTGTATTGTTGTGCTGAAAGATTTGCGCATCGGCTCAGCATGTATAAGAAAGTACTGTGGAGAAAAGATTTTGAGCATTGATGAATATATTGCATAAACTTCATTTTATTGAAGGTTAAATATCTACCCGTAATTTCAAAATTAGCAAAGAAAGACTTCCTTGCATATCAACATTTCACATGTCGAAGCATCCCTGGCCACTTCGACATCTATAAACGTACGCCTCAACCCTCGGGCCCGGAGGCGACTCAGTAATCCCCCCGCTCAGGAGGGGGCAAGGGGTGCAATGTAACCTTTTCTTTTTTTGCCGGAAATGTGTAGTTGCAAGCAGCATCACATTTGAATGTTTCTTGCCGTCAGCATCCAGACCGGTTTGCGGCTCCCTTGGAGACCGTCAACCAATGCTCGCCAAAGACCTCAGCAGAAAATTTATAAACTTTGGCATCCTTATCTTTCCACGCATCCCGTTGAAGGCCGGCCTTGTAACAGGTTTCCTGAAGAAATGTCAAGCTAACCCAATCATATTCCGTGGCCACTTGCGGCAGCAAAAGGCCGGAATGAAACCCCTTAGTAATGTAAAGGCCGTGGATGCCCACTTCTATTTCATCTATGTTCTTAACCTCTTTGAGCGGGCTCAGTACGGATATCTCGACAGTTATGTTCTTCAGCTCGTCCGGCTTTAACGGAGGAAAGCGTGGATCATCGAAGGCAGCGGCCAGAGCCATTTCTCCCACGGTTTTGTAAAGCGGTTTTCTCGCCTCGATATAACCGATACAACCCCTGAGATGACTGTGCTTTTTAAGGGTTACAAATGCTCCCTTTTTTTCTTTCAGTACTTCCGATGACAAATGAAGCTCCGGGAGAGACCTACCTGTTAGTCTGGCCTCTATTGTTTTTCTTACAACATCAAGAAGCGTCTTTTTTTCCAGGTCTGTCAGCGCCATAATGATACCTCCCCAATATCTCACTAACTTGCATGGAAAAACTTAGTACAGCTTTCAAGTAAGGGGGTGTAAGTGACGAGTTCACTATTTTAATCTGTGATCTGTTCATGGATGCCTGCTTGGGGTCCGTTTATTCACATGGCAGAATATAAGGAATCTGAGGCACGACGAACTGCATGTGCAGAAACCGAAGCTTCTTTGAAATCTAAGAATCCCGGCCCTTATAAAAAATAGCGGAAGCATAACCGACAACGCTTCTTCTATCTCCCGTCACATCTCCCGAATTGGCATATTTCAGCAACTTCGCCCTATCTGCACCCAATTTTTCTGAAACCATCATGGTCACAGCTGCTGGCCCTCCGCCACAGGCCTCACATAGATTTTTTTCCAAATCTTCCAAGAGGCCCCTGCCGTCCATCTTTTCTATACGTTTGATCACCGCCGAATCAAGCTTCACAGCCCTCTCATAAGAGTGGAAATGTGAAAGATCGGAACTTCCCACGATCAAGACATTCCTACCATTTATCGCAGTGACTATGCTCTCAGCTAGGTTTTCGCATGTCTCGCGGTCTTGCTCCCCCATAACAAGTGGAACAAAGCGAAATTCTCCGAGTGCGACTTGAAGAAAAGGGAGTTGAATCTCGAGTGAATGCTCCTGAGAATGAGCAGCCGGTATGTAGGATATCATTTCGCTTTGGGCCATTATATCATTTGCCAAGGTCACATCCACGGGAACAACGCCTAAGGGGGTTTCATATCCACCTCTGTTATATATGGAAACGCCATGGAAAAATGCCCTGTGGCTCGGGCCCAGAACCAAGACAGCATTAAAAGTTTTTCTCTTTATGATTTTATAAGCTATTGCGGCAATCTGGCCTGAATAGATATATCCCGCGTGGGGAACAATAAGGCCTCTGATACTGCCGTCAATCATTACATCAGGTGCGTTGAGAAAAAAGTCCTCTATATCTGCCCGCAAAACTTTGGGACTGCCAGGATACCAATTCCCTGCAATAACTGACTTTCTGATTTCCTTATCCATCACATCTCCTCATTCATTCATGTCAGCCATCAATTGCAAGCAAATCTACTCTTATAATATATTCCCTGTATTTGCTTCACGCAACCCTAATAACTATTTCAATCTCCATGTCACTCCGTGGGCGGTGTCTGAGATCTCAATTCCCATCCCAAGAAGCTTCTTCCTGATTTCGTCAGAAGCCTTCCAATCACCAATTCTTCTCGCGCGCGCTCTCTCTTCCAGAAGCCGAAGCGCATCCTCGCTCAATGTCTCTTCCTCAAAATTCATGACCCCGAGAACATCATCGATCCTCTTTAGGACATCGAGCACATTGTCCCTTTCCCTTTCACTCAACTGCCCGAGAGAGAGTGGAATACTGACCTTCCCTACAAATTCAAAAAGAGAGGCCATTGTATCAGATATGTTGAAATCATCATCCATGGCATCGGAGAATCTCTGTTTGATGTCATAGACAAGTTGATCAGCGTCGGGGTATCCGCCACCGGGGGTGTAACGAATCAGGCGCTGAATAAATCTGTCCAACTTCTTGACCGTATTTTTTGCCGTCTCTAAGGCACCGAAGGAAAAATTTAGAGGCTTACGGTAGTGAGTGCTCAGCAGAAAAAACCTGATTTGTATACCGCCATATCCCATTGTCTCCAGATCTTCTATGGTCTTGACATTGTTTAAAGAGCGGGACATTTTCTTGCCATCCACCATGACCAGTTCCGTATTGATCCAATAGTTGGCCAGCCGCTTGCCAGTTGCAGCTCTCCCTATGGCCATGACATTTTCACAGTGAGGAAAGATGACGTCGGTTCCACTCGCATGAATATCAAAATTGTCTGCCAAATATTTAAGGGAAATTGCTGCACACTCAAGGTGCCAGCTGGGTCTCACGTTTCCCCAACGGGTCTTGAAATAAATCCCCCTCTTCAATTCATTTAGGGAGGACCTTTTCAGGAGAGTAAAATCCACGGGGCTGTCTTTTTCATAGTCATCAGATTCAATGGTCTTGCCGGGTTTAACTTTTTTCAGGTCAATGTTGGACAGGCGACCATAATCGTCTATTTTTGATATGTCAAAGTAGACAGACCTCAATTTTTCATAGGCGTGGCCTCTCTCCACGAGTTTTTCAACTAGGTTCACCATGGCCTCGACATTTTCACTTGCCCGAGGATAGACCTCCTCTTGTTTGATATTCAACTTTTTTATATCGTTGAGGAACTTGCTTGTGCATCTTTCTGTATACGTATCCAAGTCCATGCTTGCCCGCTCGGCTTCCTTAATGGATCTGTCGTTCAAATCAATTATGTTCATAACGTGTCTGACTTTAAATCCTTTAAATTCGAGGTAGCGTAGGATCAGGTCGGAAACAACAAAACGCCGATAGTTGCCTACGTGGGGAACTTCATGAACTGTAGGCCCGCACGAATGCATCAGAATTTCTTCAGAATTGATTGGTTTGAAAAACTCCTTCTCTCTCGTCGATGTGTTGTAGAGACGTAGGGTAGATTGTTTCTTATCGGCAAAGAGTTCCGTACTCAGATATCGCTCTCCCCCGTCAGGAAAAATCACAACGATGAGCCCATCTTCCATTTCTCTTGCCTTCTGCATAGCTACATACATGGCAGCACCTGAACTCATCCCTACAAAGAGACCCTCCTCCCCGGCCAGCCTCCTTGCTGTTTCAAATGCATCTTCGTCAAGGATATTTATCTTCTCATCCAATCGGTTCTTGTCATAAATGCCCGGTCTGTAAGATTCCTTCATATTTTTTAGACCCTGGATTTTATGCTGCAGGTAGGGTTCAACGCCTACTATTTTGATGTCAGGATTATATTCCTTGAGTCGCTTCGAAATTCCCATAGCAGTGCCCGTCGTCCCCAAGGTTGCCACCACCATTGTCACAGCCCCATCAGTCTGTTTCCAGATTTCTTCACCAGTACCGTAATAATGAGCTAGCGTATTATCAGCATTATTAAACTGGTCGGTGCCAAAATATTTTCCAGGGTCCTTGAGCATCATGTTATATGCCACTTCGATGGCGCCATCTGTACCGAGGCTTGCCGGAGTTAAATATAGCTCAGCTCCCATGGCCTTAAGGATTCTCTTTCTTTCCTCACTGGCAGATTCAGACATAGCCAGGCATAATCTGTATCCCTTGGCAGCAGCAACGAGTGCCAGACCGATCCCCGTATTGCCGCTCGTGGCTTCGAGGATGATCTTATCGCCCAAAAGCTCCCCCCTCTTTTCCGCTTCATTTACCATATAAAGGGCTATCCTGTCCTTTACGGAGCCTCCCGGGTTAAAATATTCAAGCTTCGCATATATTCTAACCTTCTTGCTGGGATTAAGCTTACGGATTTCCACGAGGGGCGTATTTCCGATACTTTCCATAATGCTCTTATACATTCTTTTCATGATGAAATTACTGATAAAAAATGGATAGATATGGCAGAATTCAAAACGTAAGAGATGACGGCTCCGTGACAGTCCAAAAATTTAATTCGCGCTTCATCCTTTGTTACTGTTGCGCATATTTTATGTGTGCCAGATTCCTCCTGGAATTTGCCCGCTTTACCTCAGAACATTCGACAAAACCGCCCGCAGTTAAACCGGTTTCCAGCTTCCTAGCGGTGATCGTCAAAAGGTTCTCGATCTTTCAACTGTCAAACTTGGGCACAGGAATTTTGAGGAATTGGACTCCTTCCTCCCTTAGGGTTTCTTCTTCGTTCTCGGTAGTAATCCCTTTGATATTTCGTCCTTCTTCCTCACCATGATGAATTCTCAAGGCGACTTCAGCAAACTTCTTACCGACATCATCGAAATTCTTGTCGAGGTATTCGTGAAATAATTTTAGAGCCTTCGGCAAGGATAATTCTTCAACATCCCTCCTGTTAGATGCCTTAATGTCCCTTCCCATGATGGAAATTGTAGAGGGTACCATTCCGACGTCAGAACTTCCACAAGCGGGACAAATTATCAGCTTTTGTGTCTGCTGTTTTTCAAATGCACTTCTGTCATTGAACCATCCTTCGAATTTATGACCCTTTTCACATCTTAGATCGTATATGATCATGGGCTATTTTCCCCAATTAGACATATTGCAAAAAAAATAATGTGGACATTTAGAGTTTAATTATATATCTTCCAAATGTATTGTTACATCATGTCGGGATGTGGCCCAGTCCGGTAGGGCACTGCGTTCGGGACGCAGGAGTCGCGCGTTCAAATCGCGCCATCCCGACCATTCTCTTCCCACCTGAGGCGGGGGTAAAATGTAACTATAAATCCTTGTTAGCCCGTCTGGGACGTCACTATTCCTAACCACCACCGACTACAGAAGCCATCTTGAAGATCGGGAGGTACATGCAAATGATCATTCCTCCGACAACTCCCCCAAGAAAAACCATCATAACAGGTTCGAGCAGCGATGTCATGGCGTCCACAGCCGTATCCACTTCATCGTCGTAAAAATCCGCAATTTTGGCGAGCATCAGATCAAGGGCCCCTGTAGCCTCACCAACTGCGATCATCTGAACAACCATCGGAGGGAATATGCCAGTTTCTGAAAGTGGTTCCGCGATGGTTCTCCCCTCGCTGATACTCTGTCTGGTCTTAATTATAGCATTCTCAACGATCTTGTTTCCAGCGGTTTTACTGACTATAATTAGTCCCTCGAGAATCGGAACACCGCTGCCTAACATGGTTGCAAGGGTTCTGGTAAATTTCGCCACTGCAACCTTGTTCAATAACGGGCCGAATACAGGCGCCTTCAACGTCAAGGCATCAACCGTAAGTCTTCCTTTTTCCGTACGGTAATATCTTCTAAAGGCATATATGACCAGAGCAATGCCAACAACCATAAAAAGAAAATAACTTTGCACGAACTGGCTGGCGTTGATGAGAAATTGCGTGGGCGCCGGCAATTGACCGCCCATGCCTTCAAACATCTTCTGAAATACGGGAATAACCTTGAGCAATAGAAGGGCAACGACACCTATGGAGATGACAAGCACACTGGCAGGGTAAGTCATAGCGCCCTTGACCTTACTTTTCAATTTCATCGCCTTTTCCATGTAAGTCGAAAGGCGACTCAGAATAACATCAAGAGTACCACCGCTCTCCCCAGCAGCAACGAGATTGACAAAAAGCTCATCAAAGACCTTGGGGTACTTTTTCAAAGCTTCATGCAAAGTCGCTCCACCTTCGATCTCTTCCTTTACAGACATGATGATTTTAGAAAAAGTCTTGTTTTGTTCCTGTTGGGCCAGCAGATCGAGACACTGGATAAGGGGTAGTCCGGCGTTGATCATGGTCGAAAATATTCGAGCAAAGACTACTATTTCCTTTTCTTTGACCTTCTGCTTGCCAAATCGCAAATATTCGGCTAGGTCCTTTGGCTTTTTCTTTACGGTGATTGATTTGAAGCCCTGACGGCGAAGGAATCCCCTGACTACACCTTCATCAGTGGCGGCCATCTCTCCTTTTTTTAACTCACCTTTTTTTGTCGCCGCTTCCCATAAGAATTCTGCCATAATTGAAAACCCCTTTCAAACCCTCAGACTTTTCCAAACGTTCTCAATATCTCATACAGGATAATTCCCGCCGCTACCGAAACATTCAGTGAGTCTATCTTGCCTATTGTAGGAATCGAGAGAAGAAAATCACATTTTTTTCTGATGAGCGGCCTCATGCCCGTCCCCTCGCTACCCATCACGAGGCCGATGTGCCCATCATAATCAAAAGAACCGAAATCTTTGCCTGATGCAGGGTCAGTACCATATATCCAGAATCCCTTCTCCTTCAAATAGTCAATAGTATTGGACAGGTTGACCACCCTGGCTATGGATGTATGGTTGGCAGCTCCGGCTGATGCTTTTATCACAGTTCCTGTCACCAATGCGGAACGATTCTCGGGTATAATAACTCCATTAGCACCGCAACAATGAGCTGTTCTTATCAGTGTGCCCAGATTTTGTGGATCCGTAATACCATCAAGGATGAGAATCAAATTATATTTAAAATCAGGATGACGATTTGCAATAACATCATCCACACTTGCATACACGAAGGGCTCGCAGAAACCGACAATACCCTGATGAGATCCCTGACCTGCTTTTCTGTCTAAGTAGCTTCTCTCTCTGAATTCTATATGAATTCCCTTTTGCTTCGCCAGATTCAGGACTTTCTGGAAGGCCTCTCCTCCCCTTCCCTGGGCAACAATGATTTTGCTTACCCTCCCAGTCTGACTCTTGAGATCCTCTAACAGGGGATTAATACCAAAGATTACCTGCACGCCCTCACTCCATCAATATGACTGACATAATTATAATGGAAACTGAATATGACAATGAGCTAATGGACGATAAGTATATTGAATCTATACTACTCTTTGTCGCATTGCAAGACCCTCAGNNAGCTCCCGCCTTTATGGCATCTCTGACTGTTGATATTCTCTTCTGATCATCATTCGCCGACATTGCCTCTCTGATACCAGGTGTTACAATGATAAAATCATTTCCACAAGCCCTTCGAATATTGGCAATATCATGAGCTGAGGCTACTACGCCGGAAACGCCGGAATCCTTTGCGAGTCTTGCCAGACGCAGCGTAAGCTCGCTTGCAGAACAGTTAAATCCCATTTGCTTGAGATCGCCATCATGCAGACTCGTCAGTACAGTAACAGCAAGGATTATGGGAGGAGGCAGGGCAGTTTCTTGCGCGGCCCTACTGACAGCGGCGACGGTTTTCTCCATCATCTCTCGTCCGCCGAGGGCATGGACATTGAACATATAAACGCCCTGTTCAACAGCCCCGACAGCGGCTCCGGCAACTGTATTAGGAATGTCATGAAACTTCAGATCCAGAAATACTTTCTTGCCGCTTTCTCTGATTTTCTGAACGATGCAAGGACCATATCGTGTATAGGATTCTTTTCCTACCTTAAATATTTCCAAATGATCCCTAAGACGTTTGACCCATGTCATTGCTTCTTCGATACCCTTCCCGACATCAAGGGCAAAGATAAGCATCTCCCTTGGATTTTTATTCAAGGTACTCTTCATCATCAACAAATTCCGTATCATCCAATATGGGTTTGTAGTCCAATTTGATGCCCTGTAAATAGTCGGGATTGGCGTATGTCACTTTCCCTGCGGCTATTTCCCTCAAGGAAGCTACGATTTCCCTATTATTCTTGATATCCGTCAGAGGTTTAGCACCTTTCAGTAATTGCCTTGACCTCTTTGCAGTCAATACAACCAGAGCAAATCTGTTTTTTGCTGCCTTCAGCGAGTCTTCTACAGTTATCCTTGCCATATTTCAAATGACCTCCTCACAATGCAAGAAATTCCTTTATCTTATAAGCTAATCTTTCCTTTTTACTCTTTTCTGCCACATATATCGATCTTAGAGTGTCAACGGCAGTCTCAAGATGATCATTAAAAATCAAATAATCATACCATATAATTTCCTTGATTTCATCTAAAGCCTTCGCCAATCGTTTATCTATATTTTGTTTGCTTTCAACCCCCCTCCCACGCAGCCTTTTCTCTAATTCACCTGTTGATGGCGGAAGGATAAAAACAAATACCCCGCCCGGGTAATTCTTTTTCAACGTCTTTGCACCTCGCCAGTCAAGATCCAATATTATATCAAATCCTTTCTGTAAGAGATGCAATAATTCCTTCATCGTTTTCGACGATGTGCCATAGAGGTAGCCATAATTCTCTTCCCACTCAGCAAATTCTCCCCGGCCCACTTTATCTTTGAACGCCTCCTCAGAAATAAAGTAATAGTCTTTTCCGTCTTTCTCGCCGGGACGACGCGGCCTTGTGGTATAGGAAACTGAGAACAGCAAATTCGGGCACATCTTCAAGACCTTTCGTAGAATGGAGGTCTTGCCGGTGCCTGATGGCGCCGAAACTACGATATACAATCCTTCCAGATTCTGCGAATCTTTCTTACTCAATGTTCTGTACCTGCTCTCTTATTCTGGAAAGCTCACTCTTGATGTCAATTACCTTTCGCGATATCTCTGCGTCACTGCTTTTTGAGCCTATAGTATTCACCTCTCTTACCATCTCCTGAACCAGGAAATCCATGCTCCTCCCGACGGCATCACCACGCTCCAGAAGATCACGAAACTGTACGATGTGGCTATTAAAACGGACGATCTCCTCGCTAATGTCGCTTTTTTCGGCCATGATCGCCACTTCTTGTTGCAATCGCAGTTCATCAAGTGCGAGACCTCCAACAAGTTCCTTCACCCGCTCACCAAGTCTTACTTGATACTCTGAGACAACCTTGGGTGCCCGTAACGCGATCAAATCAAGTGACTTTACAATCAGGCCTAGTCTCTGGACCAAGTCATCGCAGACGTTTTTTCCTTCCTTTTCTCTCATTTCTATTAAAGCAGCCATTGCCATATCGAGTGCCGTTCCTAACTGCCCCCAGACGGCACATAGATCCAGGCCGGGCTCCTTCTGCACAAAAGCATCTCTGAATCCGGTCATCATGCCCAATGTAATCTCCTCTTCAAGCTTAAGCTCCTCTCGCAATTGTACAAGCAACTCATAATAATTACGGATGAGCGGGAGATTCAACTCATATCTGCTTTCGATGACGGAACTGCACTCGGAATCCATCCTGATAATTGCCTCTATCCTGCCGCGGGTAAATTTACTGCTAATCCTTTTCTTGATGTCCAGTTCCAAAGGAGAAAGGCTGGCTGGCACCCGAAGGGAAATCTCCAGATAACGATGGTTGAGAGATTTCATTTCCACTGTATATTTTCTGCCATTTTGGACAGACTCGATTCTGCCGTAGCCGGTCATGCTTTGAATCATCATGTACTCCTAATCAATACCGATGAATAATAAATCCTAAATACGAAAGCTGGTTCTTTTTCAAATTGGCTGCAAATTAAGGATTCGAGGATTCAAGGGTTCAGGCGTTCGTTTTCAATGATTTTACAAGCACCTCAAGCATCCATACACAATTGATACGATTTCTGCCATACTCTTAATTTCTTATAGTTTCTCATCATCTTACTCGATTCCTCGAATCCTTAATAGGTTGTTAGCTTCTTCGGACATGACCCTAATGTTTCGACTGCATGAGATATTTTGATCTAATCCTGTTAAACATTTCAATGAGCAGCTTTTCTCCGTAGTCCGGGTAGGTCCACGGGAGGGAATGAAAAGACTTCCCGCTGTAGATCAGGGTCAGATCAGCATAAATGCCATCTCTCAGGTAGGGGCGGTGAGTATAGCCCTTGCCAGTCGCCAGAATCAAATGAGCCTGAGACATGTATCCGGGGTCAATATTAACCCGTCTTTTTCCGCTGACCGAAGTTCTGTCTTCCATATTATTTGTACACAGCTTCACATCCGGCAATGATTCAGGCCTGATCAATGTATTGAAAAAAATGAACCGTCTTTCCAGGGGTGATCCCATCTCCTCTGCATAGTAGTCAGTGTAATGAAACGGCATCCGGGCACTGACAAAGTCAATGTCTCCGTAGTGTGCAGATAATGCGTCAAGAATGTTTTTCAGTAAATTGCCGTCTGCATATATATGGCTCATGAGTAATTTGACTGCCTCTGCGGGCCGTGGCTTGCTCATAAGACCTCTTTGAGTTCATCCAGAGAAATCGTTGCCGTTCCTACCTTTCCCACAACAATCCCGGCAGCGATATTGGCCAGAGCCGCTGCCTCCTTAAAAGTCGCCCCGGAGGCCACGCAGAGGGCTAACACACCGATGACCGTATCCCCGGCCCCAGTGACATCGAACACTTCTCTCGCCTCAACTGGAAAGGCTGTATGGGTGGTTTTGTCATTGCTTTCAAAAAGATTCATTCCTTCTTCACCGCGGGTAACAAGAAGCGCCTTGAAATTAAATTTCTTGAGAATCGTCCTTCCTATTTTTACAATGTCATTGCCGTCAATAATATCTATACCAGCAGCACGACCGGCCTCATGGTGATTAGGCGTAATGATGTCGAAACCCTTATACAGAAAAAAATCGTTCTGCTTGGGATCAACGCAAACCGGGATGCCTTTCCCAGATATGACTTGGCGAATACTATCCAGAAGGTACCTCGTCACGACTCCCTTATTGTAATCTGAGATAATAATGGCTCCCAGATCATTGCGCAATTTTTTTATGTACTTCGTTATCTTCTCTACACTACTTGGCTCAATAGGTAGTCTGCTTTCCTGATCAAATCTTACAACCTGCTGACCGTGGGCCACAATTCTGGTTTTCAATGTAGTCGGACGGTTCGCTTCTACAACAATTCCATCTGTATTTATCTGTCTGTCACGAAACTCCAAGAGCAGCCTCTCTCCCATATCATCGGCGCCTATAACCCCCGCTCCGTATACCTTGCCTCCCAGGGAAAAGATATTATTTAATACGTTCGCACATCCCCCCAACAAGAGCGAGTCCGATTGGATCTCCACGACAGGGACAGGGGCCTCCGGCGAAATCCGCGCCACCTTGCCCCATATGAAATGATCGACCATAATATCACCGACCACCAGAACCTTTGATGTGGGGAAGTTTTTAATAATTTCCAATGCCCTTTTTTTGCTAAGAATTTTTTTCATAGAAACCATACCAATTTTTTTGAGATGCTCTATCTGGAAATTGAACAGCAACGATGATTCGGCTTTTTCTTGGGGGAGTCATGCTATTATCATGACTATCTTTTGTCAATCCTTTTCTCGGTACATTATTTCCTTCCGAATACACGGTATAATCCTTATTGACTTAGCCTATATTATCAAGTAAAAAAATATCTGCCAAGGGTAAAACTTATCGAGGATATTGAGGATTAATCCATGATCCGAGCTTTATTTTTAGTAACGATAAGCGTGGCGATCACTGCATTTATGTCTGGTTGTGCAGTTGCCTTCGCCTTTATTACCCCGGATGAAAATATGATTCACAGGGTGGCCAATATCTGGGCCAAGATGTTACTTGCCATAGCAAACACTAAGGTTGAGGTTATCGGTGCGGATAACGTCCTGATGGGAAAGCCACAAATCTTTATGGCCAATCACCAAAGTGATTTCGATATATTGATTGTTTTGGCCCACCTTCAGGGCCAGTTTCGCTGGATAGTCAAGAAAGAACTCTTCCAGATCCCCCTTTTTGGAAGAGCGATGCAAAGTGCCGGATATATAGAGATCGACAGAGAAGACCGTGAAAAGGCGATTATGAGCATTGACAAGGCGGCCATGAAGATCAGGGAAGGGAAATCAGTGATGTCTTTCCCCGAGGGAACAAGAAGCAAGGATGGAAAAATCAAGCCTTTTAAACATGGCATGTTTTACCTGGCAATAAAGTCGGGTGTGCCTATAGTGCCTATATCCATCATAGGTGCCGGAGAAATCATGCCAAAGCGATCCTTACGTATAAGACCTGGGAGAATCACGATGGTCATAGATAAACCAATAGACGTCAGCGGATATTCCATTGAGAACCGACAGGAGCTCATAGATAAGGTGCAGAATATCATCACCAGAAATTATGAAGCAGGATCAGTTGCGAAGGCGGTATGATCTATTAAGAAAGTGATTAGTGCAGTCAAGATTGACATATCAACAATCGGCGTAAGCTGTAACGTCCGTGAATCATCCGATGCAAGGTATGTTAATTAGGCGCTTGGGGTAATGGTCTCCTTTTTCCTGACGCAAGGGGAGATGAAGTGCGACTGTGCTTTGGGCGCTCGTGGAATGCCGCCATTAATTATGAGATAAGAAAGTGAAATTGGACGACAGAAAAGTAAGAGAAATTTGGGGGGCGATTTGCCTGGCAAGTGCCATTTTCTTTCTGCTGTGCTTAGCCTCCTACCACCCTCTTGATCCGTCGTTCACGCATTTTGTAACCGATAATACGAAGACGCACAATCTCGTAGGTTCAGTAGGATCACATACAGCGGATTCCCTCATCAGGTTACTCGGCATAGGTGCATTTATCATTCCCTTTTCCCTTCTTATCGTCTCGTTCAGGTACTTCCTGGACGAACCTTTTAAGATCAATCTCGTGGGCGTCGCCGGTCTTGCCGGTCTTATCTTCTCCACTTCTGCCCTCCTCGCAACAAGCTTGGCAGACGTCCAAGTGTACGGGGTTAAACTGAGCGCGGGAGGTCTTCTGGGAGCTTTGTCTGCCGAACTGCTGAACAATTACATGAATCAGGCAGGCACGTATATCATCCTCTTGCTTGTACTTATTATATCTCTGATTATTATAGTTAACTTATCTCTGGTTTCCGCGAGCAGAAGATTTAAAGGTATTGTTATTTTTTTGTGGGCCGGGTTGAAAAGATTCACATCTAAAAAAACGGGCATGTTGAAAGAACGAAAGGGAAGAGCCGCAGAAAGGGGGAAAATCCAAAAGACAGTCCCCGTGATTGACGCCGCATCGCCATCCGTGGAAAGGATGAAACGGAAAAGGGCGGAGCAGACCCATTTTGATTTCCTTCAAAAGGAGGGCGCCTTCAAACTACCGCCGCTAACGCTCTTGGATCAGGTTGAGCGAAAAGATACGAGGATAAAGCGGGAAAGCCTCATTATGAATTCCCGGATCCTCGAAAAGAAGCTTGCCGATTTCGGCGTCGAAGGAAAAGTGGTTGAAGTCAAACCGGGTCCCCTTATCACCATGTACGAACTGGAGCCCGCACCCGGCGTAAAGATCACCAAGGTCACCAATCTATCCGACGATCTCGCTTTAGCGCTGATGGCGCCCAGTATAAGAATTATCGCCCCCATTCCTGGAAAAGCAGTAATCGGCATTGAAATTCCCAACCATGAACGGGAGCCGGTACACCTGAAAGATGTTTTGGATAACGATGCTTTTCTTGAATCTCAATTCAAGCTCCCCATCGCCCTCGGAGAAGATATCATAGGGACCCCTGTAATCACCGACCTTGCAAGGATGCCCCACCTCCTGATAGCCGGCACAACAGGATCGGGGAAAAGTGTCTCCCTCAATGCCATGATCTGCAGCATCCTGTTCAAAAATCCCCCTGATGATACTAAGTTCCTCATGATCGACCCTAAGAGACTCGAACTATCTGCATATGAAGGGATACCGCACCTGCTGCACCCGGTTGTGGTTGACCCGAAGAAAGCCTCTCAGGTCCTCAAGTGGGCCGTAGAAGAAATGGAAAAGCGGTACCAGACAATTGTCGAGCTGGGGGTTAAAAACATCGAGGCATATAACAAGCTAATAGACAAGAAGTTGAAAGAGAAAACCATTCATCCGCGCGGTACCGATGAAAAAGGGGAACCCGATAGTGAAGTGCCATCCAAATTGCCATATATCGTGATCATCATCGACGAGCTTGCAGACCTGATGATGGTCGCACAGAGAAACGTGGAAGAATCACTCGCCCGGCTCGCCCAGATGGCAAGAGCCGCGGGGATTCATTTGATATTGGCCACTCAGAGACCTTCCGTGGATGTCATTACAGGAGTCATAAAAGCGAACTTCCCTACGAGGATCTCATTTCAGGTATCGTCAAAGGTTGATTCGCGGACGATCCTCGATCAGCTGGGCGCCGAAAATCTTTTAGGTTCAGGCGACATGCTCTTTATGCCCCCCGGTACGTCAAAATTGACCCGCATCCATGGACCATATGTGTCAGAGAAAGAGATAGAAAGAATTGTGGACTTCGTAAAGAAACAAGCCAGACCTTCCTACGATGAAACGATAATGGAATACCAAGCGGATGCATCGGAAACTGAGAAATCGGACGGTGAATTTGACGAAAAATATGATGAGGCTGTCGAACTTATCACTGAGCTGGGACAGGCTTCAATCTCTCTGGTACAGAGATACCTGAAAGTCGGATACAACCGCGCTGCCCGCATGGTCGAACGCATGGAGGCAGAAGGAGTCGTTGGACCCTCCGATGGCGTTAAACCGAGAAAAGTATTGGCCAGAAAGATCCCCCGTTGATTCAGAGAACGGTTCACATCATAAGCCTGGGATGTCCGAAGAATCTGGTTGACTCCGAGGTTATGGCCGCACTCCTTGCAAAGAGCGGCTACGGCATCACTCCCCAGGCAAACAAGGCAGATATCATCCTGATCAACACTTGCGCTTTCATTCTGTCCGCAAAAGAGGAATCCATCGATGAAATCCTCAAAATGGCCGAGTGGAAAAAGCGACGAAAAGGTGCCTGCACCCATCTGGTCGTAACAGGGTGTCTGCCCCAGCGATACGGAAGAGGTTTGGAAAAAGAACTGCCGGAGGTTGATCTCTTCCTGGGAGTCGGGGAAGTAGGGAACATCGTCCATCACCTAAACGGTTTAACTCGGGCAGAAGCACCAAGCCGCCGCTCTATTGTCGGTAAACCCTCCTTCCTGATGAATGCGCAAACTCCACGTCTCATATCGACGCCCTTTTACACCAGCTATCTCAAGATCGCAGAAGGCTGCTCCAATCGCTGCTCCTATTGTGTAATTCCGACAATACGGGGAAAGGCCAGGAGCAGGGAGATGGAAGATATCCTGATGGAAGCTGAAACCCTTGCCGTGGGCGGGGTAAAAGAGGTCATCATCACCGCCCAGGACACCACCGCCTACGGGCGTGACCTGAAAGGAAAACCGAATCTCGGCGATCTGCTCGAGGGACTCGCATCCATAAAGAGTCTACGCTGGATAAGGCTTCTGTACACTCATCCCGCCGGTCTCACCGACGAGATCCTCAAATCCATGGCCAGCTATGAGAATATATGCAAATACATAGATATCCCCATCCAGCATATCGACAACGAAATCCTGGCGGCCATGAAGAGACGCGGCGGCAGCGACCTGATCAAGAAGACCATCCAAAGGGCGAGAGAGATAATACCCGGCGCGGCGCTTCGGACATCCATCATCGTGGGATTTCCGGGAGAGACACGCACAAAATTCAATAAACTGCTTTCCTTTATCAAAGAGACTCGGTTTGATCACCTGGGTGTCTTCACCTATTCCAAAGAGGAAGGTACGAAGGCCGCGTCCTACCCTTCACGGATATCGGAACCGGAGAAAGAGGTGCGGAGACAGAATCTGATGGAAGAGCAGTCGGTTATTTCTTATGAAATCTATCAGGCCCTGATCGGTTCGATCCAGGAAGTCCTGATCGAAGGAAAAAGTGAAATCCCCGATCATCCCTATGTCGGACGGTGCTCAAGGCAGGCCCCGGAAATCGACGGCGTTACTTACGTGAAGGGAGAAAGTCTGGCTACGGGAAATCTGGTGCACTGCAAGATCACAGCGACTACTGAATATGATCTTTTCGCAGAAGTATTAACGTAATATCCTTCATCATCGTTTCTTTTTCACACCGCTCCGATTTATTCCAGGGAAAAATAAATCCCTTTTCTTATGACGTCGCATTCAGCAAAAATTCCCGTCTCTTTCGTCGAGATTTATCCCTGCAAAGCATCGTCCTTAATCGATTTGCTGATTTTTTAGTTGACAATATGTCTAAAATGACATATGTCGCTTTCGACCAGTAATGGCATGCATGATGTTCGTGCTGCACGAGTCCCCACGTTTGTTTATAAACACCATTTTTTCACTATGTCTTCTAAATCTCAAAAGTAACTATAAGCCTTTTGGGGGAAATACACACGATGTTGAAAGGAGGTAACATGAAAGGCTCCGATGATTACAGTAAAGCTGTAAGCAATCATTATAAACAACTGATGGAGTACTGTAAAATCAATCAGGAACGTTTGGACAGGGAGTTTCCACCGCCACGGGAAGACTTAAACGAACTCCTGGCGGAACGCGGCGTGAGCAGGAGGGATTTCATCAAATGGACGTCCATCATGACGTCTGCACTGATGCTGCCCCCTATGTTCCGCCCCGCTGTGGCGAAAGCAGCGGAGAATTTCAGCCGCCTTCCTATCGTGTGGCTCCATTTCGCGGAATGCACCGGCTGCAGTGAAGCACTTCTCCGTTCTTCATACCCAAATGTGGCTGACATTCTTCTGGAAACCATTTCCCTTGAATACCACGAAACAATAATGGCTGCCGCAGGCTACCAGGCCGAGCAGAACCTGGAAAAGGCCATTACTGATTTCAAGAAGAAGTTCGTATGCGTGATCGAGGGCGCACTGCCCCGCGGGTTAAATGGAAAATACTTGACCCTTGGTCCAAAGGGCAAGACGGGCATTCAGGTGGCGAAAGAAGTGACTCACAAGGCCGCTGCCACTATTTGCATCGGATCATGCTCCGCTTTTGGAAATATTCAGGCTGCAAGGCCCAATCCCACGGACTCCGCGGGCATCAGCAAGGTCCTCGGCATCTCCACTGTAAATATTGCCGGCTGTCCGCCGAATGCCGTTAATTTTGTCGGGACACTTCTTCACTATCTCATGTTTGGCGGCATGCCTCCCCTGGATTCCATAGGAAGACCAATCTGGGCTTACGGACAGAGAATCCATGATGTCTGCGAACGTAGGTCTCATTATGACGCCGGGGAGTTTGTGGAAGAGTGGGGTGATGACGGAGCAAAAAGAGGCTGGTGCTTGCACAACGTAGGCTGCAAAGGTCCGTATACCTTTGCAAATTGCGGCAAAGTGCGTTTCAATGATGGCGTCTCCTGGCCTGTAATGGCCGGTCATGGCTGCATAGGCTGTACGGAACCCGGATTCTGGGACACCATGGCCCCGCTTGAAAAACCGATCCATGAAGCTTCAATCGGAGGCGGAGAACGTACCGTCGACAATATCGGTCTGGTGTTAACCGGTTTGACGGCGGCGGGTGTCGCAGCACATGCGGTTGCCAGTGCAATCCGTCATAAGGGAAAAGATGAGGAGGAGAAACATGACTAAGAGAATCATTGTAGATCCCATCACCAGGATTGAAGGACATTTGAGAATAGAGTGTGAAGTCGATGACAGTAACGTAATCAGGGACGCCTGGAGCAGCATTACCCTGTGGCGAGGCATCGAGACAATACTGAAAGGGCGGGACCCCAGGGATGCGGGACTTATTGTTCAGAGATTCTGTGGGGTCTGCACCTATGTTCATTATGAGGCAAGCACCATGGCCTGCGAAGATGCATTCGGTATCAAGCCGCCGCCCAATGCCCGCATTATCAGAAATCTAATTCAGGGCAGTTGGTATCTGGGCGATCATATCATGCACTTCTATCATCTGCATGGACTCGACTGGGTAGACATTGTGAGCGCCCTTTCGGCAGATCCGAAGAAAGCGGTTGAACTCGCCAAGAGCTATAGTCCTGATCCTTACAATTGCTCGGAAACGCATTACAAGGCCGTTCAGCAGAGACTCACAAAATTTGTGAAATCGGGCCGCCTCGGACCTTTCGCGAATGCCTACTGGGGAAATCCTTCCTACAAGCTTCCACCGGAGGCTAACCTGGTAATTGTCTCCCACTATCTGGATGCCCTTCAGGTATCCAAAGTGGCGGCCCAGATGCAGGCCATCTTCGGCGGAAAGAATCCCCATCCCCAAACCCTGGTGGTTGGCGGCGTGACCTGCGTTATGGATGCCCTGGACGCGCACCGCCTCGGCCAGTTTCTCTTCCGCCTGAAGGAGTTGCAAAACTTCATTGAGACTGCCTACATTCCAGACGTACTGCTCGCAGCGGCCTATTACAAAGGCGAAGGCGCTGCCGGAATCGGAGGAGGTGTGAAGAATTACCTCAGTTATGGCGGTTTCCCTCTTGACGACGATATGAATACCTTCCTCTTCCCCAGAGGAGTCGTAAAGAACAGAGACATTTTAAAGCCCCTGAAGCTCGACGAGGAAAAGATAACGGAAGAAGTAACCCATGCCTGGTATAAGGGTACGGAGCCTGCACATCCCTATAAGGGAACGACAGATCCGGAATACACAGGCTATGACGCCAACGGCAATGTTAAGGGAAATGAAAAATATTCCTGGTGCAAGGCGCCAAGATATGACGGGCAACCCCATGAAGTAGGTCCTCTTGCACGCATGGTTGTCGGTTATGCCGCGGGGAACGAAAAAATCAAGGCCCTCGTCGATTCAACGCTCAAGGCAACGGGCATCCCTGTGTCGGCCCTCTTCTCTACACTCGGAAGGACTGCGGCACGCTGCATAGAGACCAAATATGTAGCCGACCACATCGAGGGATGGGTCAATGAACTCATCGCCAATGTCAAGAAGGGTGATACCCGCACTTGGACGCGCTGCGATGTCCCGAGCAAACCTGCACAGGGTCGCGGCATGACGGAACCGCCGAGAGGAGCGTTAGGCCACTGGATAAGAATTGAGAACAAGGTGATTGCGAATTATCAGGCCGTAGTTCCCTCCACATGGAACTGTTCCCCGAGAGATAAGGCAGGGAAGCGAGGCCCCTATGAAGAATCCCTCATCGGAACGAAACTCGCCAAAGTGGACCAGCCTCTGGAGATCCTGAGAACCATTCATTCCTTTGATCCCTGTATGGCCTGCGCGGTTCACATTATCGATCCCAAGACCAATGAAATAAGGAAATTCAGGGTCGCGTAAAGGAAAGGGAGGACAACCATGGAAATAAAACCTGTAAAAGAATGGTCTGCGGCAATCATGATCAACCACTGGGCCATGGCGTTATCCATATTTGTCTTGATTGTAACAGGTTTTTATATTGCCGATCCCTGTACAATTTATCAAGGAGAGACGGTGGATAAGTTCTTCGTGGGAAATGTGAGATACGTGCATATCCTCTTCGGGATATTCCTCATGTTCATTTTCATATGGAGGCTGTATCTCGCCTTTTTCTCGAAGTTCCACGCGGACTGGAAGGATTTCTTCGCATGGCTCGATTTCGAATGCACCTGGGACCAGATCAAATTCTATCTCCTCATCAAGAAGGACCCACCGGAACACTGCGCTTTGTATGGACCAATGCAATCCCTTGCCTATAGCGGTCTTTTTCTCATGATTTTCGTCATTCTTGTAACCGGTCTGATCCTCATGGGGGCAGGTTACCATGCCGGGATGACCGCCTTCTTATACAAGATCTTCAAACCGGTGGAGAATATGCTGGGAGGATTGGCGATCGTCCGCTATGTTCACCACATCTTCACGTGGCTTTTCATTCTATTTATCATCGTGCATGTGTATATGGCCTTCTGGTATGACGCCATATTGAAAGAAGGGACCGTCTCTTCCATGATCAGCGGGGTGCTCTTCGAAAGAGAAGGGAAATAAGATATTCTCTTTTGCTTGGCATAAATTAATTCTTGAATGGGGGAGAAATGGGTATTATCTCCCCCATTGTTATTTTTACGACTCATATGGCAGACAAGGATCGCATCACTATTCTCGGGTTGGGCAACATTCTTCTTCAGGATGAAGGGTTCGGCGTCCATTTTGTGCGCTGGTTCGAGAATAATTATCGAGTGCCGGAAAACGTTAAGGTCGTTGAGGGCGGCACCCTCGGCTACGGACTGCTCGATACGGTATGCAGTTGCGATAGACTTCTCGTCATCGACGTGATAAAAGCAAATGAAGAACCCGGTTCCGTCTACCGCTTTACAAAGGAAGAAGTAGATGCGCAAATGCTTGAACCAACTTCGGCCCATGAAGTATCGTTTCATGACGTGCTCTGCAAGGCGGAACTAATCGATGAGCTGCCTGAATGCATCTTCCTCTGCATTGTTCCCTATAAATACAAAGATATGGGTCTTGAACTGACCCCTTCTATAAGAAAAAAATTTGCCGCCGTGGAGAAACTTCTCTTAGTAGAGCTGTCTTCACATGGCGTTAAGCCGCTGAAGTTGAACCATGCATGAGCTCTCCATTATCCAGTCAATTCTGGATATAATCGAAGAATACGCAGAGGAATATCGCTTCAGTAAAGTGAAGTCCTTGAAGATTTCGTTCGGACGGCTGTCCTGCATTGAACCGCAGGTCCTCGAATTCACCTTCGAAATCCAGTCCAGCGGCACGAAAGCAGAAGGGGCGTCGCTCGAATTTGATATTAAACCAATCATCATTCACTGCTTTTCCTGCGAAAAAGACGTTGAACTCGAACAATATGCTGCGGAGTGCCCGCAATGTAAAGGCTCAGAAGTGCTTCTTGCCGGCGGAACTGAAGAGATTCAACTTCTGGAGATAGACGTAGATTAGGAACTGGTAAATATGTGCCTCGGCTTTCCTGGAAAAATCATATCCATTGACGAAGACAATTTCGCGATTATAGATATCAGCGGCACAAGGCGGGAGGTCTGTCTTGATATAGTCGATGAGGATGTTTCAATCGGAGACTATGTGATATCTCATGCGGGCTACGCCATTCATAAGATCGATGAAGCTCTCGCATTGGAAAAGCTCGATCTCTTGAAAGAGATCATAGAAAAGGAGATATATTGAGACCTATCCACAATACAACAATTGTCATTTATTCAATGCCGTCGGTAGAACAGGAGAAATGATCTTGTCCAAAATAACAGTCGTAAAAAATATCCTCGACGCCAATGACAGAATTGCGGAAGAAAACAGGAAGATATTTGATAAAGAGAAAATATACGTCCTTAATCTGATGAGTTCCCCCGGCGCAGGGAAAACCTCACTTGTCGAGCGGACGATCGCTGCACTTCAGAGCAAATATAAAATCGGCGTCATTGAAGGGGATATCCAGGGATCGTCTGACGCGGAAAGGATCGCCAAACTGGGAGTCCCTGTAGTTCAGATTAACACCGGAGGGGCATGCCATATAGACGGGAACATGATCCGCGAAGCCCTGCCGGGGCTTGATCTCACACAGATTGATCTTTTGATTGCCGAGAATGTGGGCAATCTCGTATGCCCGGCTGAGTTCAAGATCGGTGAAAACACGAAGGTGATGGTCCTGAGCACTCCGGAAGGTTCCGACAAGCCGGCGAAGTATCCCCTCATGTTCCAGCAGTCGGAGGCCATGATCATCAACAAAATAGATCTTCTTCCCTATGTGGACTTCGATATGGCCAAGGCAAAGAAAGATGCCCTCACCCTGAACCGGAACCTTAAAATATTTGAGGTATCATGCAAGACATCGGCAGGTCTTAGAGACTGGTTCGACTGGCTCTCGGATCGCATTGAATCTTTTCGATCAAAATGACGGCGGCCAATCAAACGGGTTCTTAATCGGATAATTCTATCTCATTCTCCAAGCACCATTGCCTCAGCGCCTGTTCCTCGCGTTTGCTCTCGAAGTCGTACCACATCTCCAGTAGTTCCTTTGTTTCCAGAAAATCCTTGAACCGTCGATATGCCCCGCGTTTTCGAAAAATCTGCTGCACATGGTGATAGTCATCGGGCAACTGCATTTCGACAAACTCAAAGATGAGACTTTGACCCATATCGAGATTATTCTTGTGGGGAATCTCTATGCACATATCCCAATCGAGATCATCGTCATCAATTTCATCGAGATCACCCATCTCTGAATGATAGAGTATTTGGCCTGTGTCTTTACAGAGAATTGCCATGTTCATACCGTAACCGGCTGAACTTACAAAGAGGAATGCATCTTGTATTTCACTGAACTTGATCATCTTCCATTTCAGCTAACGGCGCACATCTGGGTCTGCCGAATGAGCGCAGCTAGTGGGACTTTTCGTGCTGATGGGCTTATTAGAGCTTTTGTCCAACCAGGCGCAGCCCTCCGTCGCATTCGATTACGCAGCCCGTCATGAAAGAATTGCCGATAAGAAAGACAATCGCATTCGCAACATCCTCCGGCTTTCCAATCCGCCCTACCGGCGTGGCGCCGGCACATCTCAATGTACGGTATAATTTCGTTTGCCATATTCACTTCTAATAACAATTAGTGTTCGTACTGCTTAATTTCCCGCCTGAAAACCCAAACTGACGAATTTAATGAATTTGATACACCAATATTTAATAAAAATCAATTGTATGAACGTCGGGGCGGGCGAGAATGGTCCCGGCATCCATGACTTCGTGACTTATATCATAGATGGTAAAGAGGTATCGCTGGAAGAAAAGATGCAAGCTTGACCTGAAGGGGCGATTATGAGAAAAAGCTATTTCGTTTGTTCCCATAAATATAACCATTTTTCAGAAAATTATTGCAGCAATCATTATGAAAAAAGATTATTCGATAAAGATGTGTAAAACTCTGGAAAATGAATACAACCGCCTTGGTTTGCAGCGGCCGTTAGCCGTAAAACGCTACGACGTCGGAGATATCGTGGAATATGATGCGAGCGCCGTTGCCCCCGATGCATCCGATAAAACATCCCGTGTTAGAGTACAGGTGGAAGAATTTGTCGGCGGCGGATTTGCGGGACAGGTTTACAAAGTGAAAGTTCTCAGCATCGAACCGGATACTCTGCCAGGATTGCAGGTTGCCAATTCTTACGCCATGAAAATCCTGATTCCGCCATCGTCAGGAGCGCGCTTTTTCAGAAACCTGCTCTACTGGATCGGCTTTCAGGGACCTTTTCAATTGCAGTCAAATCCGTCTGCGGCAAGAGCCGGCGCGTTATGGCAGAAATTCATCCGCCGCGGCGCTAAGATCAGGTTCGGCGATGAATCATGCGTTAAAGACATGTACGCCATCTTTGTAGATACCCGATTGGGAAGTTGTGGCGAGATCACCTCCTGGGTCGAAGGCCGTACCTGGCAGCTTGAGGTTGACGATCACATTGAGCTTTTGAGCAGATGGAAGAAAGGAGAAAGAATTCCTCCTGAATGCCTCGGCTCTCCGGAATATAGAACGAAGAAACAATTCATGGCGGATTTTGTCAAGCTGCTCCACGATATGGGCGCGTACGAATTCGCACGCCAGTACGAATGGTCCACCTGCAAGAGTCAACCGAACTGTTTTAAGTTGGATGCAACCGACGACGATCCTTATACAGGTCTTGTCGCCATGGATTTCCGCGCAGGTCTTGCATTGCTTCCTTTCGGCCCGATGAGCCCCGGCGATTTTTCGCTGATATGGAAAGGCATTCGCAGAGGGTCTCTCGTACAGTTCGACCGGGGCGACCTCAAAAAGCTCGAAGCATTTGTGCTCGCTCATAAAAATGAATTCGCAGACATGATGGGCATGCTTGGGGAGCTGAAAGCCGCGGAAGAAATCTATCGCAATTCGGTTCCCGATATTACCCACAATCATATCAAGTTGCTATACAGTACGAAGCTCTGGTCTACCATTTTTTCCAGCGCCATTGCCGGGTGGAAAATCAAAAATATAATCGACTCTCCGACACAGGAACGATTCCAGAAACATAAAGTCTCCGCCGTGCCTTTCTCCCTTCTTGGCTTGATACCGTTCTTAGGTGCTGTTTTGCGAAAAGCCTGGGGGCACGCCGAATGGCGGGAACATTATAAAAATTGCTTTAGCAGCATGGGGTATTTTCTTAAAGCGCTTAAAGGCAAATGGCTGGAGCGGGTGATGTCATGGTGTCGCAGCGGCAGAATAACCGAACAGGAAGCGCCCGTGCTCGCCCATTCCCTCGGGCTTTTCCTGCTGCATCTTCCTCTGTCGATTCTTCCGGTCGGACTATATAAGTTCTTAACAAGCTGGGAATATGCAAAGGAGAAATTGGCTTTTATATTCGTGCGGCCCATCCGGCTCTACTTTAATGCCGAAATGCGGGAGGAATGGCTGGCCGACATGGTTCAGCTTGGGAAGAAGAAGCGCATCATAAGCACGAGCGATGCCGATGAAATAATCGAGACCATCAAAGAGCCTTTTATTCAGAAGTATCTCAAGAGTCTGGCTGTTCATATCTGTTTGATGCCGACCACGCATGTGGTTGCCACGGCGCTTGCGATCTACTTCATATGGACGCATCCCGAAATGCCCCGCGCACAAGCCTGGGCGATAGGATTAGGGATTATCGCCTTTTTCCAGCTCATACCGATATCACCCGGATCGCTCGCGCGAGGGTTGTATGTACTTTTCCTGATTATAAAAGAAAGAAATTTTAAGGACTACAGCATCGCCTTGTTTTTAGCGTTCTTCAAATATGTCGGGTACCTCGCCTTCCCTATACAGATGACCTATCGGTACCCTACGCTGGCGCGGTTTATGGCCGTACACTGGGCCACGGAATCGGTACACGCCATACCGGTTTTTGGCGAGAGCGGCGCTCTGCTTGAACACGGCGTCTTCTGTCTTTTCTACAATTGGCCACTGACAATTCGCAGACACATGGATTTGCGGGTACAGAAGAGAGCATTGATGAAACCGCGTTATTGGCACGCGGCAGCCCTGGCGTTCGGCGCTGCCGGGATCTTGATTGGAACCGATACGATGTATCTTAAATATGCCGAGATCATTCCGGATCTAAGACATATCTGGTGGCTCATGGCCGCTCTCCCGTTAATCGGAGGCGTTATGGTGAGCTCCGGATGCGGGGGTGCTCCGATGATGAAACGGATTGCAACGGCTGCGGTCTTCGGTATCTTTACAAGTCTCATCTATATGATCATTGCGACCTCTCTCGGTTTCCATCATTATGCGAATGTTTTCCAACTTGGCATGGCATGCTTATGGAGACTATTCGTATTCTGTCTCTTCGCAAGCATCGGCGCCCTGATAATGGAGTTCAGGCTGGAAAAATCTGACGGATGCTAAAGAGTCGCTTAATTTTCAGGTTCGCATAAGTCCTGTTACGGGTGGTCAAAGACATACCCGATGGAGCGGATACTCTTAAAATAGACCGGATTTTCCGGGTCGTTTTCAAAGTACTTCCTCAGACGGACGATGAAGTTGTCAACCGTGCGTGTCGTCGTCTCACCGGTGTACCCCCAGCCAACTTCCAGCAGGACCTTGCGTGACAAGGGTTTCCCCCGGTTTGCAATGAATATCTTGAGTAACCTCACTTCCTGGTCTGTCAGGTGAATCATCCCATGAGCACCCTGCGCGGTCATAGTTTCGAAGTCAATCGTGTTGCTCCCAAATACATATGCATTCTTTAATTCTTCTGCTTCCAGCCCCTCATTGACAGTACTGCCGCGGCTCCAGGAGGACCTTTTCATGAGGCGTTCGATACGCATGAGAAACTCTTCGAGGTTAAAAGGCTTGGCGAGGTAGTCATCAACGCCGTAAGAGAATCCCTTGACCTTGTCATCATGGCCGCCTTTAGCCGAGAGGATAAGCACCGGCAGCTTTTCATCCTCCATGCGTATATGTCGCAGCACTGACAGGCCGTCCAAGCCTGGCAGCATGATATCAAGGACGATGAGGTGGGGATTCCACTCTTTCCACATCCGCAGTCCCGATGTTCCCTCGCCGGCGATTGATACCTCATAGCCCTGAAGGGAGAGATTCAATTTCAGCCCATGGGCTATATGCTCGTCATCCTCAATGATGAGAATGCGCTTTTGTGGAAGATCTTTCATGGTTTTTCCCTTTTCGGTTTCAAGGGCAATGCCAACGTGAAAACGGATCCCTTTCCCGCCCCCTCACTATCCGCGGTGATCTTTCCGTGATGGAGTCTTGCTATCTGCTGAGCAAGATAGAGTCCGATACCGCTTCCTCCTACGGCGGTATGCTCATCGTGGTTTCGGCACTGATAGAATTTCTTGAATATTTTTTTCCTCTCTCCCTTTTCGATACCGATCCCGTTGTCCCTGAAACAGATCAGCAAGTTATTCTCACCATCCTCGAAGGTTATGCGGATGCCGGGTCTGCTTGAATTGTTGTACTTCTTGGCATTGATCAGAATATTCATCAGGAGCATCTCAATTAAGGACATGATGACAGGCTGATAGAATTCCTTCCCTGGGGGCTTCTCAACATGGATATCACATTCCCGGAAGATATGATGGTTGCTTGCAAGAAATCTTTGGACCAACTCCACAAGGTCGACGTTCGTGAATTCCCCTTCATAAACCTTGCTCTCAATCCGGGCAAGATTCAGGATACTGTTGATATTGTTTGAAAGGCGTTCTGCATCCTGGAGCATGAAGCTGATATATTTGAGTTGGTCATCGCGGGGGATTTCATACTTGCTAAATGTCTCCAGATAAAGCTTCAGGGAGGTAACCGGGGTCTTGAGCTCATGGGTGAAGTTGTTGATGAAGGTTTGCTGGAGGCGATAGAGCTGGAGGGTTTTCAGGTGATAAATGAAGATGATGAGAATCCCCGCCAGGATGACGCCGACCAGCAAGGACAGGACGAGGATGACAACCCAGGGGCTGGCCTCAATGAATTGGCTTGGATCAAGTTGGTAACGATAGGCGAGTGATTTGAGTCCAGCGCTTATCCCGACGTACCAGTAGATATACAAGAAGAGGGAACACACGAGGGCGATCGTCGACAGAACGAAAACAAAAACCGGATGGAAAAACCATTTTGCCTGTTTCATAATTATTTATAATCTATATGATGCGTTTATTCCCGTCAATTTTCCCTCCTTATTCCAACCTCTCCCCAATTGTAAAAGTATTGTAAAACGCTAACTTATAACTTCCTTTCTGTAAATATATTTCTTAAGCTGCCTCCGTACTAAAAAATTTGGACCTATATGGAGGAGCAAAACATGCTCAATCGTTCGCACCAGACCCAACCGGTTCACCCTCTCGGAACCCGTGCCCGGACCCTGCTCACCAGTGTTTTCGGACCGTATGCCCAGGATGATGATTACGGGAGCCGCAAGATCAACCCGATGGAGCTATATCAGAATCAGGTAACTCGTGTCCAGGGAGGGTTTTCTCTGCGTATGTTTCATCGCACCTTCGGCCTGATGATGATTCATGCCAATATAGAAGCCCCCTGTACAATACTGGATTTCCCCGCCTTTGATCGTTTCATCGAAGAAATTCGTCATTGCACATATGATATCATCGGTATCAGCGCAATCATTCCGAACATCGGCAAGGTTAAGAAGATGTGTGAACTGATCCGGCAGTATCAACCCACAGCCACGATTGTCATCGGCGGACATATCGCCAACAAAGAAGGGATTGATGAGATAATTGATGCGGATCTTATTGTCCGCGGCGAGGGCATCCGGTGGTTTCAGCGGTATCTCGGGCAGGATGACAAGGCGCCCATCAAACACCCCATGGCCATATCAGGCTTTGGAGGCAGGCTTATGGGTATCAGTCTTGGCAGCAGACCCGGCCGCACCGCGGCGATCCTGATCCCTTCCGTGGGCTGCCCTGTTGGATGTAACTTCTGTTCAACATCGGCGCTATTTGGCGGTAAAGGGCATTTCATCAATTTCTATGAAACAGGGGATGAACTTTTTGAAGTCATGTGCGAAATGGAAAAGAAGCTCAAGGTTCGATCCTTTTTTACTCTGGATGAAAACTTTCTCCTTCACAAGAAAAGGGCTTTGAGGCTCCTCGAACTGATGGAGGCCAACAATAAAAGCTGGGCAATATACGTATTCAGCTCCGCACGGGTCCTGCAATCCTATACGATTGATCAACTTGTGAGACTCGGCATCGGATGGATATGGATGGGTCTTGAGGGGGAAAGCAGCAGTTACAATAAGCTCCATGGAGTTGATACGCGAGCCCTGGTGCAGCTCTTGCAATCTAATGGCATCCGTGTCCTGGGATCCTCGATCATTGGCCTGGAAAACCATAAACCGGAAAATATAGACGCGATCATCGATTATGCCATCGGGCATGAAACGGTTTTTCACCAGTTTATGCTTTATACTCCCATTTCGGGCACTCCCCTATATGAGAAGCACAAGCAGGAAGGAACGCTCTTGGCGGAATCGGAACTCTCCGATGCCGATTCCCACGGACAATATCGCTTCAATTACCGCCATCCTTATATAAAAGGCGGACAGGAAGAGGAATATATTCTGGAGGCATTTTGGCGTGACTTTAAGTTCAACGGCCCCAGTATTCTTCGTCTGATACGGGTGCTGTTGAACGGATGGCAGATGCATAAGAATCATCCCCGGCGCGTGAGGGAGCGTTTCGCCTGGGAAGTATTTCCTTTACGATCAACGTACGCCGGCGCGGTCTGGGCCATGAGGAAGTGGTATCGCAACGATGCACGTATCGCCGAAAAGGCGGATAAACTCCTCACGGATATCTATGCCACATTTGGATGGAAAACAAGGCTCATTGCTCCGCTTATCGGCAGGTTTGCCCTTCGTTGCTTGAAGAAGGAGGAAGAAAGGCTGGCTCTAGGGTGGACCTATGAACCGTGTGTTTTCTATGAAAAAAACGAGGCAGCCAAGGCGCTGGAGGCGGCGCAGGCCATGAAGCACAGGCTCAAAGCGCAAGAAAAACATCCTGTCGGCACTGAACCGATCCCCAATTATGGCAAATAGAATAGAGGGCATCTCTAATGAGGGAATATATCGATCATACAGCGCATGGGACAGAACGGCCGGGCAACAATTCCATTCTGTATTTTCGCACTGCCAGTTTATCCACTGGCAACAGCTTTCGTATTTCAGAGAGGGTTGTAAATCGGTAACCTGCCTTCGTGACCTGCTCGATCAAGTCGATGAAGTGGCTGCTCCAGATGCCTCCTTCCACCTCGGCGTGCACCGGCAGCACATGCATATCGCCGTCTTTCAAAATGGAAGCAACAGATGAAATACCTTCAGGAACACCAACCTCCTCGAAGCAAGGGAGATCGGACGGAATTTCCACAACACCTATCTTCTCATGGATGAACGGCTTCCTGGCCCGGGTGCAGCTCAGATAATCAAACCGGTAATCCTTGAGAATCTCCATCACCCTGTCGTCGATAGCCCAGGCAGGCGCCCCGAATGCGGAAGGCGTTTGCCCCGTCAGCTCCGCAAAACCACGGATACCTTTTTCGAACCAATCCCGTATCCACTGTGTCGATCTTGTGTGCACCTCGTCCTGCCAGCGTCTGTGATCCCATGCATGAAATTGCACCTCATGGCCTTGAGACAAAATCTCTTGGACGATTTCCGGAAACGAAAGGGCGATCATCGGCGAAGGACGCAGGGTCCCGTAAAGGGCTGTCCTTAAGCCATAGAGACCAACGGCATTAGTCCTGACCATCTTTTTCAGGAAGCGGGGATTTTTTATGAGCTGAAGAATGGCTCTGCCTGAGGCATCAGGCCCTATGCTCAAGAAGAAGGTACTCTTGATGTCATAGTTTCCCAGGATGTTAAGAAGACGGGGCACACCATTTTTCATACCATGATAGGTATCAACATCGATCTTTATGCCCAGTACTTTTTTATTTTTGTCATCAGACGGCACCCCTGTTCTCCTCCAAGAAAGAATCCAGTGTCATCCTCAGTGCGTCCTCCAAGCCTGTCTCAGGTTTCCAATCCAACAGCTTTCGCGCTTTTTCAATGCTCGGTTTTCTGAAATAGATATCCTGGTAGCCTTTGCCATAGTAAGATTCGGCGGATGCCTCAACGATGTCAGAGTATACCTTGTCATTTCTGTGGTCCCGATGAGCCATAAAGAGATTCTTCAAAATATTGGCCAATTCCTTCACGGAACACTCATTGTCCGGATTTCCAATGTTGATAATCTCGCTTTTGCATATATCATTTTTGTTTTCCAGAATTTTCATCAACGCGGAAATGCCGTCATCCACATAGGTAAAACATCGCTTCTGATGGCCGCCGTCAACGAGTGCTATCGGGCGTTTCATAAGTAGTTCAGCAATGAATTGTGTGACGACTCTGGAACTCCCTTCTTTGGCTACGTACAAGGAATCCAGCCGCGGTCCAATCCAGTTGAATGGTCGAAACAGCGTGAATTCAAGATGACCGCGGGTGCCATAGGCATAGATCACGCGATCCAGGAGCTGCTTGCAGCATGAGTATATCCATCGCTCTTTTTGAATCGGCCCGACAACCAGGAAACTCTCGTCCTCTTTGAATTCCTTGTCAGTGCAGGCGCCATAAACCTCGGACGTGGATGGGAATACAACACGCTTATGATACTTAACACATTGTTTGATGACGCCCAGATTCATCTCAAAGTCCAGGTTGTATACGCCGATGGGATCTTCAACATATAGTTTGGGTGTCGCAATGGCGACAAGCGGCAAAACGACGTCACATTTCTTTACGTGATACTCAATCCATTCCTTGTTGATCGCTATATCACCCTCAAGAAAATGGAAACGAGGATTGTTCACGGCTTCACCGAGGCGATCGTTGGCAAGGTCCATGCCGTAGACGATCCAGTCTGTTTGAGCGAGTATCCGATTGGTCAAATGATGACCGATAAATCCATTTACCCCAAGAATTAAGATTTTCATGTTAAGACTAACCCTTCTTTGCTCTTAAAATAGTCAAATATTAGATCGTGCTTCATTCTCGATCCCGCCACCTCGATATCTATAAGCTTCAGTCTGCCATCTCCCGTTCTGACAAAGACATCCTCATTTTCAACCTCTATCCGTCCGGGAGGATGGTCATTCCTGCCCTCTCCTTCAGGAATGGCCCACCAGATCAATATTTTTCCGACTCCGGGCAAAAAACCAAAGGCACCCGGATACGGCTCGGTAACGGCCCGGATGAGATTATAGATCCTCACGGCGGGCCAGCTCCAGTCAATGCGTCCATCTTCCGGCCTGCGCCCGCTGTAATAGCTCCCTTTCGTCAGCTCCTGCGGAATCCGCGGAGCTCTGCCTTCCTGGATGTGAGGCAGGACTTCCGCAAGCATTTCTCTCGCTGCCCCGCAAAGCTTGTCATACAAGGACCGCGCGGTGTCTTGAAAATCTATGTCAACAGCCTTCTGCCCGACAATGTCACCTGCGTCCGGTTTTACTGTCATATAATGGAGTGTAACCCCGGTCTGTTTCTCGCCGTTTACGATGGCCCAATTCACGGGGGTTCTCCCCCGGTAAGCGGGCAGAAGCGAGCCATGGAGGTTGTATGCGCCTGACGGCGGTATGTTCAAGATGTCCTGACTTAGCATATGCCGGTAATAGAAGGAAAAGATCACCTCGGGAGCGAGACGTGAAACTTTCTCCGTCCATTTGGGCGTATTCACATCAGGGGGACAGAATACCTCGATATGATTTTTATTTGCCCATTCAACGACGGAATCGAACCAGCAATTTTCCCCGGGGTCGTCTTCATGGGAAAAAATCGCCGCTATATTAAAACCGGCTTTCTTCAGGGCTTCAAGCCCGCAAACACCCATGTTGTGGTATGCGAATGCAACGGCCCTCATTGCGTCTGCCTTGCACTCTCCGACGAGTGGACCTTTTCAATAACATACTCCGGCCTTTTTCTCACTTCTCTATAAATCCGTCCAATGTATTCCCCTACTATGCCGAAGGCAAAAAACTGCAGGCCCACAAAAACAAACAGAATGGCAAATAATGTAAAAACACCCTCAGCAGCCCACAGGGCGCCATATACAAGTCTCGCAACGGCAAGGAAGATACCGAAGCAGACACCGCCAAGAGCCATCCATACNNGGATAGTTAGATGTTCCACCGGCCCTCTCGTCGTGGGCAACCTCAATTTCGGTTACACGCTTACCAAAAAATGTCGCCAATGCCGGGATAAACGTTGCGTGTTCGTGGCAGGCGATCATGCGATCGACTACAGGGCGCCGGTAGGCCCGGAGCATGCAGCCCCAGTCGGTCATCCTGACCTTCGTAATCCTTCTGGCAATTATGTTGATAATCTTTGACGGTATGATCCTGAACATGGAATCCTTGCGCCCTTTTCTTATTGTGCCCACCACATCATAGCTGCCCGCTTCCATCTCTTTTACAAGCTTCGGTATCTCTTCAGGGGGATTCTGGAGATCCGCATCCAAAGTGATTATGATATCGCCTGTCACTACAGAGAAACCGGCAAGGATCGCCGCGTGCTGTCCATAATTTCTGACAAGCTCTACAACCTTCACCTCAGGTTCACTGGCAAAGCCTTTCAATATGGCGAGGGAACTGTCGCGGCTGCCATCATCAACAAAAATTATCTCATGCGGCCTGCCCATGCCTTGCATGACCGGCCGGATGCGCTCCATGAGGATATGCAGATTCTCCTCTTCATTGTAGACAGGAATGACCAGGGAAATCATCGGTTGTGAACTCATGGGATTGTCCTCATTGTTACAGATCATTCACTCGCTTAGGCACGAGCAAAACGCCTTTACAAAGCTGCTAACTTTTCAATATCTCTCTTGTGGCTTCACAAACATAGGATACATCATCATTCGACATGCCGGGAAACAGAGGCAGGGAAATTATCCTTTCCGCAGCCCTCTCTGTTTCAGGGAGCATTCCTTTTTCTGTTGCAAACTGCCTCTTGATATAACTCAAACGGTGACACGCCGGAAAATGAAGACCGTAGCCAACATTATACTCGGATAGTTTTTCCATAAAGAGACCCCGATCCATGGACAGAATCTTTATGATGAACAGGTGCCAGGCATGCACATGGGGATACTCGGGCACTCCGGGCAATTCGAGGCCCTTTACATCTTTTAGCCCTTTCATATAGAGCCCCGCTAGTTCGGCCCTTCTATGATTGATCTCGTCCAGCCTCGCGAGTTGCGCAAGCCCCAAGGCTGCCTGCATATCGGGGAGATTATATTTAAACCCCGGCAGACTAATATCGTACTCAGGGTTTCCTCCTTTTCCGTAACGTTTCCACGCGTCTTTTTCAATACCGTGGAATCTCAAAATTCTCAATTTGGCTTCCAACGCATCGTCAGTGTGTGTAATCATCCCGCCTTCACCACTGGTTATGTTCTTTATGGGATGAAAGGAAAAGATAGCTATATGGCGGAACCCTCCTGCATGCACACCTTTATAATAGGTGCCGACTGCATGGGCTGCATCTTCAATAACCAGGAGATTGTGTCGCTTTGCTATTTCCAGAATCCTGTCCATATCGGCGGGAGCGCCCGCAAAATGGACGGGAATAATGGCCTTTGTTTTACGGCTGATTCTTTTCTCTATAAGATCTGCATTGATGTTCAGTGTATCGTAATTGATATCCACGAAAACAGGCCTCGCCTTTAGCATGACAATCATATTTACGGTGGAGGCAAAGGTCATGGACGGTGTGACGATCTCATCTCCTTCCCCGATTCCCAGGGCAAGAAGTATAAGATGCATGCCGGCTGTCGCGGAAGTTAGGGAGACTGCATGGGATGCCCCCGTCAATTCGCAGAATCTGTCCTCAAATGCTTTACATACAGGTCCGGTAGTAATCCATCCGGATTTCAGGCAATCAACAACACCTTCAATCTCTCTCTCGCCAATGGAGGGTCTGGACAGCGGCAAGAAATCTTGTCTGACTTTCATATA
>PLLV01000216.1 GCA_003142295.1 Syntrophaceae bacterium | reverse complement strand
CCCGCGGCCATTATCATCAGTCCCGATGAGTATGAAAGCATCAAGGAAACAGCCAATATACGCTCAGATGCGGCATTGATGGAGGAAATCAGCCGGGGGCTTAAATCATTGAAGGCAAAGCGGGCACAGGTCTTCACCCTTGACGAATTATGAAACCAATCCTTCATACACTGAGGATGCCGGAAGAAATAGCCGCTTTGATTCGTGGAATGCATCCGGAATTAAAGAAAAAAATCAAGGCCGGGCTCAAGGCAATCATGGAAGAGCCGCACACGGGCAAGATACTACGGGATGAATTGGCTGGATTACGCAGTATGCGGGTTAGCAAATTGAGGATAATCTATCGCGTCTCGAAAAAAGAGATTGAAATTGTCGCCATTGGTCCGCGTATCAGGATTTACGATGAAACATACAGGCTCCTCCAAAAGGAGAAACGGAAAAGCACATAGAATTCTGGGAAGGATTCGATAAGCTGCACCATAATATTTCTGAAACTCTCTGCTGTTCCTTAAGAATCGAAGATTCTCCGCAGCTTGCTGCGGAGAGCTTCAATACGGGTGGAAACATGTGTATTGGAGAAAAAATTTTCCGACGAATAAAGGGGGCTATGTATCTTCCTGAAAGCAGCAGATCGTTAACCTCTACGAGAATGCTAGATTTCAATCCGTTATCATTGATGTTCTTTCCTAAATAATTATGATAACAATGAAACCGTACAAACGGAGGTGATATGCGCAAAATTATCGTTGCCATCTTTCTTGTTTTAACGTTTCTTTGTTCCTGCTCGGATTTGAACAATGCTACTAAACTGAAAACTGATGAAGCCTATAAACAGAAACCTGATGATGCTATTAAACTGAAACCTGATGATGCCATTGCCTACAGCAACAGGGGGATTGCTTACGCTAAACTCGGCCAGTATCAACGTGCCATTGAAGAATATAACGAGGCTATACGCCTGAAACCGGATTTAGCTGAGGTTTACAGCAACAGGGGGATTGCTTACGCTAAACTCGGCCAGTATCAACGTGCCATTGAGGAATATAACGAGGCTGTACGCCTGAAACCGGATTTAGCTGAGATTTACAGCAACAGGGGGATTGCTTACGCTAAACTCGACCAGCATCAGCGTGCCATTGATGATTATAACGAGGCCATACGCCTGAAACCGGATTTAGCCGAAGCTTACAACAACAAGGGAACTACTTACAATAAACTTGGTCAGTATCAGCATGCCATTGATGATTTCAGTAAGGCCATCAACCTGAAGCCGAAGGATGCCACACTCTACTACAACAGGGGGATTGCTTACGATAACCTTGGCAAGTTGCAGCGTGCCGTCGAAGATTTTAACGAGGCCATCAGTCTGAAGCCGAAGGATGCCTTGTCCTACACCAACCGGGCGGGTGCTTATTTTATGCAGGGCAACAAAAAGCTTTTCTGCCGTGATATACAAAAAGCTTGTACATTGGGAGATTGCAAATTGTTAGAAATGGCTAAAGGCAAGCGTTATTGCCCTTGATTCAGTGGGGTGCTATAAAACTGATTGCAGATGGCAATTCATCTCTAATTCCAAATTGAAAGTTGATGACTCATAGTTGTAGTTAGCAATTCCTTCGTTTTTGTATTTTAAAAATCAGTAATTGGATTCTTTTATTTAGTTCTTCAACAAAGCATCCGACGATTTTGACGGGAATACTTTCTTTCAACCAGTAATCTTTATTTCTGACAACTGCTCTCTACTGAAACTTAGTAGGTGTTGCCAACAACCGACCTCTTTAATATTTTAATTCATTGCTCTCGCACAGTACGGGTTGAAAGCTGCTACACAAGCGCATCTGGCGCTAATATCAAATCACGTCCTTTCTACCTTTTACTCAAATGCCAATATGGACACCAGGCTGTCAGCTACTGCGAGACCGGTACGGGTAGGCCGCAGATAACCTTCATTTATTTCAATGAATCCTGCCTTAACGAGTCTTGCCAGGGTATCGGCTTTTTCTGATATGAGATCATAACCATACCTGCAGGAATAATCGTGCAGGTGGATGCCCCTCTTCGTGCGGAGACCGAGGAAGAATGCTTCCAGATGCAATTGTTCTCTCGTCAGTATCTCTGAGGAATCCAGAGGCAGCTTTCCCGCCTCGATATCCCTGATATATTCATCAAGAGAACTATGGTTCCACCAGCGCTCATGTCCCATAAAAGAATGCGCAGCCGGACCCAGACCGAGGTAAGATGTATGGTTCCAGTATTTCTGATTATGCTTTGATGCGCGGGAAATGTCTCTTGCGAAGTTGGATACCTCATAGTGGACGTATCCGGCATTCTCAAGGATTTCTGAAGTTTTTATGAAGAATGCATGCTGCAGCTCTTCGTCGGGCAAGACAATTTCTCCCCGGTGATGCCGGAGGCCAAGGGGTGTGCCGGCTTCGATGGTCAACTGATAACAGGAAAGGTGTGCCAAGTTAAAAGATAGTGCCTGCGATAAGGTGTCAAGCCATGATGTCATATTCTGTCCGGGTATGCCATAAATCAGATCGATTCCAATGTTTTCAAATCCGGCGTTCCCGGCAACTTCTATAGTAGTCAGAGCCTCACGGACGGAGTGCCTGCGCTTGAGGAATGTCAGAACCTTATCGTCAAATGACTGGACGCCGATGTTGAGGCGATTGAATCCCAGGTGGCGAAGTGATTCAAGATATTCCTGTGGACTATCTGCCGGATTGATCTCGACGGTGATTTCCGGGTTTGGTGAGAGGATGAAGGTATTTCGAATATTCGACAGAATGCTGTCGAAGTGCTCTATGGCAAGGAGAGAGGGAGTGCCGCCGCCGATATAGACAGTGTCAAAGCGGGTGAACGCCTCCCGGTACATTTCCATTTCCCTGAAGAGTGCATTCAAGAATTCGTCGATCATGGTGAAAGAGGTAACCGAATAGAAGTTACAGTAAGGACATTTGCTTTTGCAGAAGGGTATGTGAATGTACAGGCCGGGAGTTGTATCTGTTGTTGAGATGTCTATGCTGGATTCCATATCAAGAGGTTTAAAAAAGTGAAAATTGATTTCGTGAAGGGTGAATCAAAAATTTTATCATGGTGCATCTTCATTCAGTGCCGGACTTCAGGACGGCGAGAAAGGCGCTCTGCGGGATGCTGACCGAGCCTATCATCTTCATGCGTTTCTTCCCCTTCCTCTGTTTTTCGAGAAGCTTTCGCTTCCGGGTAATGTCTCCGCCGTAGCATTTCGCCGTTACGTCTTTGCGGAAAGCCGAGATCGTCGTTCGGGCCACAATTTCCCCGCCGATTGCTCCCTGAATTGCGATTTTGAACATTTGCCGGGGTATTTCATCCTTGAGGCGTTCGCAGGCCAAGAGCCCCCTGGCGCGTGCGCGATCCCGGTGCACGATCTGCGACAGGGCATCCACTTTCTCCCCGTTAACCAGGATATCCAGGAGGACAAGGCTTCCTTCCCGGTAATCGATCACGTCATAGTCAAAGGAGCCATAGCCCTGGGTGACGGACTTGAAACGGTCATAATAATCATAGATAACCTCGGCGAGGGGTATTTCATAGATGAGTTCCGCCCGCCCGGGACCAGTGTAGTTGAGGGTTGAATTCACCCCCCGTTTTTCCATGCAAAGCTTCATTACCGCACCGAGGTATTTCTCCGGCATCATCATGGTTGCGCGGATATACGGCTCTTCGGATTTGATAATGGTAGATGGATCGGGATAATGCGCCGGGTTGTCCACGTCTATCACCGTCCCATCTTTCAAGGTAAACCGGTAACGGACACTGGGAACGGACAGAATGATGGAAAGATCATATTCCCTCTCCAGCCGTTCCTGAACGATCTCCAGGTGAAGAAGGCCGAGAAAGCCGCACCTGAATCCCTGGCCGAGGGCCACAGATGAATCTTTTTGATAGATGAACGATGCATCGTTGAGTTTGTATTTTTCAAGGGAGACAGCCAGCGCCTCATAGTCATCCGAGGCAATCGGGTAAATGGAGGCAAAGACGACAGGCTTGATCTCCTTGAAACCGGGAAGCGGTTTTTCGCAGGGCCGGTTGTGGAGTGTGATTGTGTCACCGGAACGGACATCCGAAACCGTCTTCACGCCGGCTATGATATAACCTACCTCGCCTGCGCTGAGATTATCGCGCGCTTGGCGGGTGAGGAGAAAATGGCCGACTTCTTCAACCTTGTAAGTTGCGTTATTGAACATGAAACGTACGATGTCTCCGCTTTTCACTGCACCGTCAAAAACGCGGCAGTGAATGACCGTGCCGCGGAAAGGGTCGTACTGAGCATCAAAAATGAGGGCGGCAAGGGGCGCGTGCAGGTTGCCCTTCGGGGGTGGAATCCTCTCCACGATGGCTTCCAAAATCTCTTCGATACCCTTGCCTTCTTTTGCGGAGCACGTGAGATGGCTGTCAGGGTCCAATCCCAGCTCCGAGTCGATCTGTTCGATGACCTTTTCAACATCCGCGGAAAGCAGGTCAATCTTGTTGATGATGGGGATGACTTCCAGACCGAGCTCCATGGCAAGATAGAGATTGGCTAAAGTCTGGGCTTGCACGCCCTGGGCGGCATCGATCAGGAGAAGGACACCTTCGCATGAGACCAAGGCGCGGGAGACTTCATAGGAGAAGTCGACGTGGCCCGGTGTGTCGATCAGATTGAGGCTGTATACCTTGCCGTTTCTGGCCTGATACGGGAGGGAAATTGCCTGGCTCTTGATCGTAATTCCCCGCTCACGTTCAATATCCATATTATCCAGTATCTGGTTTTTGAAGGTTCGCTCGTTGCTCACACCGGTATACTGGATAAGCCGATCGGCAAGGGTCGACTTCCCGTGGTCAATGTGGGCGATAATGCTGAAGTT
>PLLV01000084.1 GCA_003142295.1 Syntrophaceae bacterium | reverse complement strand
ACGACTTTTTAAAAATGTATTGCATTTTGCGGACGGCTGTAATAGAAATTTGTGCCTAATATCACAAATAAGGAAATACGCCATGCTCGAACTTATGCGAAAACATGCCAAAAACTGGCTCGTGAAAATTTTACTGGGAATAATTATTGTTGTCTTTATCTTTTATTTCGGCTCTACACGCTGGAGGGAAAAGTCGGAAGCCATCGCCATTATCGACGGCAGGACCATCCCTTACGTAGAATTTCACAAGAATTACCAAAATCTTGTTGATGCCTACAGACAGCAATACAAGGGAGCGCTTACGGATGATATTTTGAAAGGCCTGAATCTTAAGCAGCAGGCATATGACAACATCATTAACCAAGAGGTTATCCTTCAAAAGGCGAAGGACTTAGGCATAGAGGTTTCGGAGGAAGAAATTAAGGGATCTATCCTTTCCACTCCTGCTTTTCAAAGGGACGGCGTTTTTGACGAAAGGATCTATAATCAGATCCTGCGTCAGAACAAGATGACGCCGGCCGATTTTGAAGATAGTCAAAGAAAGTTGATAACAACGGTAAAACTGGAAGACATCATCCAGAGCGCAGTCAAGGTTTCAGATAAAGAAGTATTTGATCTTTACCGGCTTCAGAATGAAAAAATTAACGTACAATATCTCAGCCTTTCGGCGAAGAGTTACAGGCAGAAGATCAGCCCTCGCCACGCCGATCTGGAGTCGTACCTGAAGGAACATGAGAATGCTTTCAGCATTCCGGATGAGATTCAGATCAAATATATTTCATTTCCAGGCCGCAGTTTTACATCTTCTGTAACGGTATCTGATGCGGAAGCGACCGACTACTATAACCGCAACAAGGATAAATTTATGAAAAAGGGAGGCACAGTCGCTCCTTTTGCAGAAGTCAAGAGTAGAATCGTTGATGCATTGAAGCAAGGCCATGCCATGCGTGTGGCCGCCCTGGAAGCCAAGAAAGCCCACGATGAGATTTACCAGAGAGAAAACTTCGACGAATTCGCAGGGAAGAGTGGATTCAGGGTCAACAGTACAAATTTTTTCAGTGCCAAAAATCCCCCCCAGGAATTAAGGCAGGCTCATGACTTTACCAGAGTCGCCTTCGGCCTTCAAAAAGATGAGATAAGCTCTGTAGTCTCGGATGATAAGGCATGTTACGTTCTCAAACTCATTGCCAGAAAACCCGCCCATGTCCCCGCTTTCAATGAAATTGAGAAGGAGGTCGAAAGGCAATTCGTGGAAGAAGAGTCTGCCCGCATATGCAAGAAGGACGCGCTGGATATCCTTGACCGCCTTAAGAAGGGAGAGGCGCTCACAAAGATCTCCCAGGAAAAGGGCTTGAAGCTTGAAGAAACGGGACTATTTATGCCTGGTTCCGCCATGCCGAAACTCGGCTTCTCACGGGACATGAGTAATGCCCTCTTTCAGCTCTCTGAAAAGCACCCTTATCCGGACACTGTCTATGACATCAAAGGAAACGTTGTAATAGTGAAGTTTAAGGAAAGAGGGAAGCTTGATCTCAATGACTTCGAAGCGAAGAAGGCAGCCATTCAGACGCTGCTCCTCAGGATGAAGAAAAACGAAGTCACTGTCTCGTGGATAATGAAAAACAAGGAAGTCATGATTAAAGAGGGGCGATTGAAATTTACGAAAGACATCAAAGATATTTAGACCTGCCGGGAAGTTCAGGCATATTCAAGGCGTGTGTCAAAAGATGATGACATCAGTTTCTTGGACGAGGACAGGAACCACTGGACGTCGGATAAGATAATTGCACGGCGATGGGTATATCTCATACAAATAGAGGTACGTGTCTAAATTCCTTTACGTCCACCAGACCCCTGTCTGTTATCTTCAATTCTGGGATGACCGGCAGCGCCAGGAAGGAAAGCGCCATGAAAGGCTCTTTCAGTGGGCACCCTAAGTTTCTTGCGGCCTCTGTCAATTCCTCCCATCCATGAGCCACCTTGCTGAGAGGCTCGTCAGACATGAGTCCCGCAATGGGGAGAGGCAGCCTGGAGAGAACTTTTCCATTTTTCACGGCGGCGAGTCCTCCTCCCGTTTCCTCAACTGCTTTTACGGCTCCAAATATATCCCGGTCATTGCATCCCACTGATATTATATTATGTGAGTCATGGGCCACCGAAGAAGCGAGAGCGCCTTCCCTCAAACCAAATCCCTGAACCATGCCGAGTCCGATATTCCCCGTGCCGCCCGGATACGATTTCTCAACACACCGTCCATGCTTGGCCTCTTCATCATTTCATGTCCGGGCTATACTCCATATAGAAGCGGTAAAATGCCGCGATAACCAGCGCATGAGAAATTGCCCCCTCCCGGATTAGACGGGGGATTTCTGAAAGCGGCTGGAGGACCACTTCGATATCCTCCCGTTCATCCTGAACCAGTTGTCCCGCGGGAAAAACATTTGCGGCAAGGAAAGTATAGCAGAGATTGTTCTGAATGGCGGGGTTCGGATGTACGGTCCCAAGAGGAATCAGTGTTTCTTCCCGGTAGCCCGTTTCTTCCCGCAGTTCGCGCCGCGCCGCTTCCTCCGGTGAGTCGGACGGTTCCATGAGTCCGCCGGGAATCTCCAGGGTCATATCCCGAATGCCGAAGCGGTACTGTCGGATCAACACTACCTCCTTCGTGGGCGTCAGGGGGATGATATTTACCCAGGATGGCGACTCCAGAACATAAAAATCGTGCGTTTCGCTTGTGCGCGGAGAACGGGCGCGATCACGTCGCAGGTTGAAAACCCGGTAGGATTTGTCAACATGACTTGAAATAATTGTCCAGGGTTTGAGAAGCATAAGAAACCTCGAAAATCTTGGTTTGGATTACAGGGAATCGTTTTGGAAGTGTTACATCTTTCTAAATAATAGATCGTTTCATCTGGTGCAGGGATTTTTCCCTTCGGTACATTTGACGTGGGCCCTGCGAAAACGGTCTAATAAATAAGAAATGGTTGTCGGGTCAAGGCTGTATAGCACGACGCCGGGCAAAAATGAAGAAAAACAATTATAGAGAGCTCGGCATAGAATGTCTTTACAAACTGTATTTATCAATGCTAACTCTTAAAATTAGATAAGTTCTCTTACCCACGACCTCAAGGAGACGAAGATGAGCTTCATAAAAGTGAGATTTACGGAGGATATTGGAGATATCAATTCCGAATTCAGAAAGAGCATCGATGAGATGTTCTCGCTGATCAATTCAACTTTTGCGGTTTTTCAAAACGTCTGGCGGCCCCAGGTGGATATATATGAATCTCCTGATGAGATTATGATAGTGACGGATATTGCCGGTGTGAAGACAGAGGATCTATATGTGGAGGTTCATCGCAGGGTACTGAGAATCTATGGGAAGAGGGTGACGCCGGCTAGGGGAAACACGAGGTATCACCTTGCTGAAATACCGTACGGTCATTTTGAAAGAAACCTTTCCCTGCCGCTGCCCATTGATACCGAATCAATCACAGCGACTTACGCAGACGGGCTTCTTCAAATACGCATGGCAAAACTGCCTCTGAATAGAGTTCGCAAAATACCTATTCAGGAAGACTAATAAGACCAGAAATAATTCGCGTTGCACGGTTCAATAAGGAATTCATTTTGGAGGTTCCCATGGCGGACGAGAAATCAACCGAAGAATTAAAAGTTCTCAAGATACCCGACATTCTATCTATCATGCCGTTATTTAATGTTGTTGTATTTCCGAATATGGTGTTTCCGCTGGAGGTATTTGGCGAGCAGACTATTACGCTTGTCGATGAGGCGATGGCTGCAGACCGCATCGTGGGCCTCGTCATGTCAAAGAAATCACCGACGGAGATCAAGAATCAGCCCGAGGATCTTTACGGCATTGGGACAAGTGTTGTGATCGTGAAGATGGCAAAAACGGGGGAGAATGGGGCGACCCTTCTTGTACAGGGCGTCAGCAGATTCAAGATCATGGAATTTGTGGATGGCAGGCCTTACATGCGGGCCCGGGTGGAAGTCGTTGAAGATGAGGTCGAAAAGGATATCGAGATAGAGGCGCTCATGGCGAATCTTAACGGGTTGTTTTACAGGATGGTCAAATTGTCGCCTGTTCTGCCTCAGGAGTTTGGTGCCATGGCCAAGGCGATCACTTCTCCAAGCATGCTGGCTGACGTAATTGCATCTATCATAAATTCCGTGCCTGCCGAAAAGCAGAAGATTCTGGAAATACTCGATGTGAAAGAGCGTCTGAAGGAGGTTACGAGGCTCATAAGCCACCAGTTGGAAGTTCTGGAGCTGGGTAATAAAATACAGTCTCAGGTAAAGGACGACATTGACAAGAGTCAGCGGGAATACTACCTCCGTCAACAGCTCAAGGCGATAAAGCAGGAATTGGGCGAGACGGATGAAACAAATGTTGAAATCGCAGAATACCGGGCCAAGATTGAGAAAGAAAATCTTCCCGGAGAAGCAAAGAAAGAAGCCGAGCGGGAGCTTGAGAGACTCTCCCGGATGCATCCGTCTTCAGCGGAATATACAGTGGCATCAACCTATCTGGACTGGATAACCGCCCTTCCCTGGAATGAAAGCACGGAGGACAACCTTGACATCAAGAAGGCCAGAAAAATTCTGGATGACGATCATTTCGGCCTGGATAAGGCTAAAAAGCGCATCATAGAGTATCTTGCCGTGCGCAAACTCAAGCCTGATTCGAAAGGGCCTATCTTGTGTTTTGTGGGCCCTCCCGGCACAGGCAAGACATCACTCGCACTTTCCATAGCACACGCCCTGGGCCGCAAATTTGTCCATATTGCTCTGGGGGGTGTGCGTGACGAAGCGGAAATCCGCGGACACCGCAGGACATATGTGGGAGCCCTTCCCGGCCGGATTATCCAGGGTATAAGGCGGGCCGAATCAAATAACCCCGTATTCGTACTCGACGAAATAGACAAGGTTGGCAGTGATTTTCGGGGAGATCCGTCGTCGGCTCTGCTCGAAGTACTCGATCCGGAGCAGAATTATTCCTTCATGGATCACTACCTGGATGTGCCCTTTGATCTTTCTCATGTCATGTTCATAACCACTGCGAATATACTCGATACGATCCCTCCTCCTCTGCGTGACAGGATGGAGGTTATCGAACTTCCCGGATACACGCTGGACGAGAAGGTAAAAATTGCCGAACGCTATCTTATCCCGAGGCAGACAGCGGCCAACGGGCTTAACCAGGAGCAGATCAGCTTCACAAAGGGTGCCATAAACCTCATTATATCAGGATATACGCGGGAGGCCGGATTGAGGAATCTTGAAAGGGAGATCGGCGCGATATGCCGGGGCGTAGCGAGCATGGTGGCCGGAGGGGAACTAAAAAAGGCATCCATCACCGTTAAGGATTTGCACAAGTATCTGGGACCCGTACGCATTATGTCTGAAGTCAGCGCGAGGACATCCAAACCCGGCGTGGCGACAGGCCTTGCATGGACGCCGGCAGGCGGCGATATTCTCTTCGTCGAAGCAACGGCCATGAAAGGGAAAAAAGGTCTGACATTAACCGGTCAACTCGGAGAAGTCATGAAGGAGTCCGCCATGGCCGCCTTGAGTTTCATTCGCGCCAATGCAAGCGATCTCGGTATATCAAAAGATTTTTTTGAAGAGAATGATATTCATGTTCATGTACCTGCCGGAGCAATTCCGAAGGATGGACCGTCGGCAGGTGTTACCATGCTTACTGCACTGGCCTCTCTCTTAACCAACAGGACAGTTAAGAAAGACCTTGCCATGACCGGGGAAATCACCTTGCGGGGATTGGTGCTTCCCGTCGGCGGCATTAAAGAAAAAGTATTAGCTGCCCACCGTGCCGGCATCAAGACAATAATCCTGCCCAAATGGAACAAAAAGGATTTGGTAGACATCCCCCAGAAGGTCCAGAAGGACATGCAACTTTACTTCGTCGATGATATGCTTGAGGTCTTGAAGATTGCCCTTGAGAAATGACGTCGGGTTGCCTACGATTCTGACAATTCATCATCGCTTTTCTATCAGATACAGATGGGATATGCCCCCGAAGATGGGCCTTGACAGGACAACCCGGAAACCTTGCCCTTTCATTATGCCCTCCAATGCCTCAGGGACGGGAAACCCCGTCACTGAGTCCCGCAGATACCGGTAGGCATCATAGTCGCCGGAAATGAGACCGCCAATTATTGGCACCACATATGTCAAGTATGCCCCATATATCCATCTGAAAAGCGATCTTTCCGGCAAGGAAAACTCGAGCACGGAGAAACGGCCGCGGATACTCAATACCCGGTATATCTCCGCAAGGAAAGCCTCCAGATTATTCATGTTCCTGATCCCGAAAGCCACCATGGCCGAGTTAAATGTCTCATCCCGGAAGGGCATGGAAAGGGCATCACCCTGCACCACGGAGTACCGTGTAAGAAGGTCCTGCTGTCCGGCCTTCCCAAGGGCACGCAAAAGCATTTGCCTGGAGAGGTCGATGCCTACCACCTTTCCGCCGCCCTCAGCGGCAGGAAGGGCCAGGTCACCGGTGCCGGTGGCTATATCGAGAACTGCATCGCCGGCGCGGATCTCCAGGAGATTTATCGCTGCCCTTCTCCAGGCTTTATCCAGGGAAAAAGACAGAATCGTGTCGAGCAGGTCGTAGGTGGGCGCTATTCTGTCGAACATCCTCCCTATGATTGACGGCCTTTTATCCATCAACTCTCCAATCCAGGGTAATCAACGTTTTCGCTATTTTTTCTTCTCATGGCCTGTATTCGATTGAACGTTTCCGCCTTCTATACAAATTTAATTTGCAAAGTTGCAACAGAAAAATCCCTGCAGCCTTGAGTGGGACTACTCCTGCGGTTTATCAAGATTTAATCTCTAACTTTAGCGGGAATAGCAGGCCGCAAGCAACAAACATATAATGGCACAACTCATGGAAGCCGTCCCGGACAGAATTGCGGATCCAGCTCTGCCTGTTTATCATGGTAGTATTAGCCTACTACTATAAATATATTAAACACTATTGAAATACGGAATTTATGCATTAATATACGCTTCAAGATATCATTTTATCACGAACCTCAAGCAAACCATTTATTGACAGCAGGGTAACGTTGGGTAACTAAAATCAGTAGGCTCAAAAAAAGAGTGTGGGTCCAAACAATTTAACTAACTTAAGGAGGGAGCTATGCGAAAGTTGGCAATAGGGATTGTCGTAGTTGCAGCAATTAGTATGATCTTTGTGCATGTGTCATTTGCTCAGAAATCACAGGCGGCAGGGTCCAGCGTATCAAGGGGGGCTTGGAGTCTGGGACTTCCCGCACCTGACAAAGAAAGCTTTTCAGGAAACGAGGCTCTTGTGGTTGAATCCGGCAAAGTGGTGAAGGTTGAGAAGATGGCCGGAGTAAAAGACGGTCTGCAGATGAAATTCAAGACGGATCTGGGTAAATCTTATACTGTCTATATGGGGCCCAAGTGGTTCATTGAAAATCAGAAGCTGAAATTTGCGGCTGGTGACACTGTTATGGTGAGGGGAAAGAAATTTGGTTCCTCTATCATAGCTGCAGAGATTAGCAAGGGCGATTGGACCATGAAACTTCGTAATGAAGAAGATGGCCAGCCAAGCTGGGAATGCTGTTATCCCGGTACAGTCAAAATGCAGTGAGAATCGGCGCTCCCGCAATTTTTTTAGCCGGTTTAAGATGTTTACCCATTGTGAAGCGCTGGTCTTGGTTGTCTAGAGGATTTTCGCCTCCCTTTTGCAAAGAAGGCATGATAGATCGCACCTTATATTCACGGTCTGTCGAGAAACTGGAAAACTGCGGGTCTCTTAGAGCTTCACAATCAAGAGGTCAAAATGGTGATAGGCAGGAAGCGTCGTCGGCTACTTCGCTTTCATTTCGAACTGCTTCGCCAGCAGGTTGTCGAAGGAGCGGCAGTTCCAGCAAATGATCAGGCCGTCCCGGTCGATCAAAGCCTTGACGGGCACGCCACCGACGCCATAACTCCGGTAGACCTTTCCTTCCTCATCCAGGAGGGTGGAAAAGGGGAGGCTGTATTTTCTAGAAAAGGCTGCTGCCTTTTCCTTCGATTCCATGACATCGATAATCAGGAGGACCAAGCCCTTTGCGTTGTATAAGGAATAGATCTCTTTCAGGTGGGGAATCGCGCTGCGGCATTCGGGACACCAAGTTGCCATGAAATACAATAAGATTGTCTTTCCCTTATAATCGCTCAGATTGACGTTCCGTCCGTCCAAATCTCTTAAGGTAAAATCTAAGGCACGGTCATCCTGGTTTGCTGTGGCGCTTCCTTGTTCTTGTGCAATATACGGGACGGAGAAGAATATTACAACACTGCACACCAAGATGAAACTGCTGAGCCATCGTAGGGATGTTTTCATAACCGGCCTTTCTTAAAGTCATAGTTGCTGAGACTCTCGACCATCTCTTTACAAAAAATATAGAAAGAAAGCGATTGCCTGTCAAGAACAAAAGAAGACCGGAGGCGCGCGCCTGACATGATTGCCGTCGTTGTCCTCCAAATGTCTCTTAGTATTGTCATCGCCACGTAAGTACAAGCTTCCTGTGTCCCCTGTTCCTTTTGGTTGAACTTTCTCTTGAAGTTCTTATACGGCAAGGCTCATGTCTTTCTTATCCACTCTTGACATCACTCAAGAGATTCCGTACCGTAATTCTCATCGGCACTTCTGAAGTTATTATTTTTTTGACACATTTGACCAATTCTACTATATTTAACGCGCCAAGAGAATCTTATCAGACAGTGAAGAATGCATATAATGTCGTCAGTTCTTGCTGTTTGACATTCTCGTACCACCGAAATTAAAGAATTACCTCCCTTCTCATACAGACGTAAGGATAAGAGGCAGGAAAGAATGTTGCAGCGTTTAGTCAGGGGATCATCCGGAAAAGAACAGTACAAAGTTGCATGGAAGGACGATCCATATAGTGGACGGGGAACCTTCAAATGGCCGGACGGAAGTCAATATACGGGAGAATGGACGGATGGCTTCCCGCATGGAATGGGAACGTGCGTGTGGCCCGATGGCAGCAGATATGAAGGCGAATGGCAGGATGGCCTGCCGCATGGAAACGGAGAATACACATATTCCGACGGGACAAAATATGAAGGCAAGTGGAAGGGCGGCAGCGAAAGCGACGTAGAAGCCCGATTAGCTTTAGAGCTGCAGGCACGAGCGGAAGCGGAAGAGATAGCAAGGGCGGACACGGAGGCGGAGGCGCGAGTTCAAGCAGAAGCCCGGTTGGCAGCGGACTTGAAGGTAAGAGCGGAGGTGGAAGCAAAGCTCAGAGAAGAAGCGGAGGCCGGAAAGAAGGCAGTAGCGGAGGCGGAAGCAAGGGCGGAAGCGGAAGCGAAGGCTAGAGCCGAACTGGAAGCCCGGCTGGCAGCAGAGGTGAAGGCAAGACAAGAAGCCGAAGCGAAGTTGAAAGAGGAAGCCGGGGCAGGGAAGAAGGCAGAAGAGGAAGCAATAGCAAGGGCGGAAGCGGAAGCGAAGGCTAGAGCCGAACTGGAAGCCCGCCTGGCTGCGGAATTGAAGGCCAGAGAAGAAGCGGAAGCGCGGTTCAGAGAGATAGCCGGCGCGGGGAAGAAGGCGGCGGCCGAAGCGAGGGTAAGAGCGGAAGCGGAGGCAAAGGCTCGGGCTGACGTAGAAGCCCGCTTGGCGGCCGAGTTGAAGGCGAGAGAAGAAGCGGAAGCGAGGTTCAGAGAGGAAGCAGAGGCAGCGAAAGGGGCGGAAGAGGAAGCGAAAGATAAGGCGGAGGTGGAGGCGAAGGCGCGAGCCCGTGTAGAAGAGCGTTTGGCTGCCGAGGTGAAAGCGAGAGAAGAAGCCGAAGCGAGGTTCACAGAGATAGCCGGCGCCGGTAAGAAGGCGGCGGCCGAAGCGAGGGCAAGGGCGGAAGCGGAGGCAAAGGCTCGGGCTGACGTAGAAGCCCGGTTGGCGGCCGAGTTGAGGGCGAGAGAAGAAGCGGAAGCTAAATTCAGAGAAGAAGCAGAGGCGGCGAAGAAGGCAGAGGGGGAAGCGAAAGCGAAGGCGGAAGCAGAGGCAAAGGCGCGGGCTGAAGTGGAAGACCGATTGGCGGCCGAGATGAGGGCGAGGGAGGAAACTGAAAGGAGAGCCAGGGAGGAAGTCGGGGCCGGGAGGAAGGCAGAAGAGGAAGCGAAAACGAAGGCGGAGGAAGAGGCAAGGGCCCGAGTTCTTGTAGAAGCGCGGTTAGTAGAAGTGGGAAAGGCAAGGGAAGAAGCGGAAAGGAGGGCCAGAGAAGAGGCAGAGGCGAGGAAGAAGGCGGAAGCAGAAGCGAAGGTAAGGGCAGAGGCAGAGGCAAAGGCGCGGGCTGAAGTAGAGACCAGTTTGGCAGAAGAGGCGAAGGTAAGGGCAGAGGCAGAGGCAAAGGCGCGAGCTGAAATAGAGGCACGCTTGGCAGAAGAGGCAAAGGCAAGGGAAGAGGCAGAGGCCAGGCTGAAGGCAGAATCGGAAGCGAGAGCTAAGGCAGAAGAAGAGGCAAGGTCGCGAGCTGAAATAGAGGGCCGTTTGGTCGAAGAGACAAAGACGAGAGAAGATGCTGAAAGGAGAGCCAAGGCGGAAGCGGAGGCCAGAAGAAGGGCGGAGGAGGCGGCAAGACAAAAGTCAGAGGCAGAAGCTAAAGCCAGAGCTGACGAGGAAGAAGGGGCAAAGGCAAGACGCAAAGCAGAAGAGGAGACCGAAACTTTCGGAAAGAAGGCGGCTATCTCCCCTGGACAGTGGTCGATAACCTATCCTGATGGCCGAAGCTATGTGGGTCAACTAAAGGATGATCTTCCTCACGGTCAGGGAACCATGATCTTTCCCGGTGGTGAGAAGTATATGGGCGAGTGGAAAGCGGGAGAAAGGAATGGGCAGGGCCTTTTCACCCTCGCGGATGGTTCCGTCTATACGGGTCATTGGAAGAAGGATGTGAGAGAAGGCGAAGGAGTATTGACTCTGGCCGGCGGACGAAAGTATACAGGCGGATGGAAGAGTGATCTGTTCCACGGCGAAGGACTCGATATCTACCCGGATGGGAAAAAATATGAAGGTCAATTCAAGACGGGAAAATATGAAGGGAAGGGTTCTTTGCTCCTTGCAGATGGTACAAAATATGTAGGTGAATTTAAGAATGGGCTATCAAACGGGAAAGGGGTCTTGACATATCTGAACGGAGACCGATACTCGGGCGATTTCAAGAATAATAAGTATCATGGACGAGGTGTACTCTCCCTGACTGATGGAAGAAAATATGAAGGTGAACTGGCAAATGGCCTGCCTCACGGTCAGGGGACGATGACATTTCCGGGCGGCAGGAAATACGCGGGTCGGTTTGAGAACGGCAAATTTATCGAATAGGAAAATTACGCATGTGTGACAGAGGAGTGGGGCATTGAAAAAGCTGGTCAAAGAAATCTTCGAGAGCGGACAAGTTGACTTTGCATTGAAGGATGATGCCCATGACGGTGAGGGGGTTTATGCCCATCCCGACGGTAGTAGTTTTGCCGGGCTGTTTAAGGAAGGCGTTTTTAATGGAAAAGGAATCTTCAAATGGCCCGATGGAAGCAAGTATGAGGGCGGTTGGGAGAAAGGTCTTCCCAGCGGACAGGGAGTCTTGATCCTCGCTGATGGCAGCCGTTATCAAGGTGCATGGAAGGAAGGGGATATCAACGGGATAGGGACATTGACCCTGCCCGATGGAAGCAAATATACGGGACAGTGGAAAAACGGCAGTAAAAACGGGAAAGGGGTGTTAACACTCCCGGACGGTAAGAAGTACGATTGCGAATGGGAAAATGATATGTTCCACGGGAAGGGGATTTTGACATTCCCGGACGGTTCTACGTATGAAGGGAAATGGAAAGAAGATAAGTTTTACGGCAAGGGGGTTTTAACCCTTCCGGACGGTTCGAAACATGACGGCGAATGGTCCGGCAATAAATTTAAATTCCTCTTTAAGAAAGAGACAAAATAGTTATCTAATGGGGCGTTTGCTATTTCGCCTTGGAAATATAACGTCAGATCTTAATCGCAGAAGGGCGTCTCTCCCTTGACAGGCAGATCCTTTGTCCCTATATTAAAAGAAGAAATTCATATCCCTTAAGGCGGAGGTGAATGATGGTGGAACATAAGACGACAGAATACCTGCGAACTTTTTTCGATGTGAATCAAACTATTTTTTCCTCTCTGTCTCTTAAGGAAATTCTCAAAGTTCTGGTGAAGAAAACCGTCAGCGCCCTGGGCGCCAAGGCCGGAAGCTTAAGGCTTCTGGATGAACAGACTAAACGTCTGGAGCTGGCTGCCTCGCAGAACCTCAGTAAAAAATATCTTAACAAAGGCCCCTTGAGTTCCGACCAAAGCATCCCGGAAGTTATGGAAGGGAAAGTCGTCCTTGTCAAGAATGCTCATAACGATTCGAGAATTCAGTATAGGACAGAGAAGATAAAAGAGGGCATCAACACGATCCTGTCAGTTCCGGTAGTTGCGAAAGATAAGGTCATCGGCGTTCTCAGGCTTTATTCAGGGGAGCCCCGGGACTTCAGCGATGAAGAGATCGAATTCGTCTCAGCGCTGGCAGAGATGGGGGGGCTTGCCATCGTCAATGCGAAAATCTATGAGGATGAGGGCATCAGACTTTCTTCCCTTCTCAAACAAGTCGGTATCGACCTTCCAGAGGAGCGCAAAGGGCCGAAGCAACGATTAAGGCCGTTTACCATGGAACCGGTCGATCCTTCCAAAAGCCTGGAGTATTTCCGGGTGCTCCATGATGTGGCAAGGACCATCCTATCCACCCTGGACTCACGATGCGTGATAGAAATGTTGATTGAAAAAGTGCTTGCGATCATGAAGGTGAAGGCATGCTCGCTACGGCTGGTTAACGAAACAACGCGGGAGCTTGAAATGATTGCATCCAAGGGACTGAGTGAAAGCTACCTGAAAAAGGGACCTGTCCATATGGAAAAGAGCATCCGCGAGACTCTGAAGGGCGTGCCTGTGCTGATCCTGGATGCGATAGCGGATCCCCGGATCGAGTATCCTCATGAAAATGCCCGGGAAGGAATTGCCTCGATCCTTTCGCTGCCTATCATAGCCGGGAAGCGCGTGATCGGGATCCTGAGGCTCTATTCAAAAGAGACGAGGCAGTATAGCGGGGAGGAAGTGGCCTTCCTCTCAGCCGTGGCAGAGTTAGCCGGCCTTGCCATCATAAATGCCAGGCTGTACGAAAAGACCAAGTACGATCTTTCCTTCTGGAAAAATACGCTGGAATATCTCGATGCGAGGGACGCCCAACGGAAATAATATGTGAATCCCGAGCGAGCATTCTCCGAAGCTTGCTCCGGGGTTAGCGTATTTTATACTTAAGACGTATGATCGGGTTTCCCTTGAGGTCCATGCGTCTGGCAAGACTTCTTGCACAAGACCTGTGGCTCGATTAGAAGTTGATTTGAACGAGAGTGTGGGATGAAATATATTGACGAATACAGAGACCGGTCACTTGTGAAAGGCCTTATCTCCGCTATAGAAAAACGCGCAGGGAAGATAGGCAAAGAAATCACTCTTATGGAGATCTGCGGAACTCACACCCACGTAATCGGCCGCTTCGGAATCAAAAAACTTTTACCCAAGAACGTAAGGCTTGTTTCGGGGCCCGGCTGCCCGGTCTGTGTCACGTCTATCCACGACGTCGATCAGGCCCTCTATCTTGCCGGAATGAAGGACACCATCTTTGCCACCTTCGGTGATATGCTCAGGGTACCGGGCACAGGACGCGCAAGCCTGCAGAAATCGCGGGCGGCGGGAGCGGATGTCCGGGTGATTGCGTCTACGACGGATTGCATTGACCTTGCAGAGAAGAATACTGCAAGGGAAGTGGTCATGATGGGCATCGGTTTTGAAACAACGACCCCCATGGTAGCCTCCGTCGTGGATCTCTGCCGGAAAAAGGGGATTAAAAACTTTTCCGTCTTCTCCGTGCACAAGATCGTGCCCCCTGCTCTCAAAGCCCTCATCGATGACCCTTCCCTTAACATTGACGGTTTCATCTGTCCCGGGCATGTAAGTACGATCATAGGCTTGAGCCCATATAATGTAATCGTGGAAGCAGGAAGGGTAGCCGTCATTACAGGCTTTGAGCCCGTTGATGTTCTGGAAGGAATCCTGATGATATTAGGCCAGATTGCGGAAGGGAAAAGAGAGGTCGCCATACAGTACGCAAGGGGTGTCAATCCCCAGGGAAACCCCCGTGCACGGGAGATCATACACAGGGTCTTCCGGACAGGGGATGCAGACTGGCGGGGACTTGGCAGAATACCGGCAAGCGGTCTCTTCTTGCGGGATGAGTATAAAGCATTTGACGCACTTGAAAAGTTTGATATTCCCCCGATCCACTCAATAGAGATCAAGGGCTGCAGCTGCGGGGACGTCCTCAAGGGCGTCAGGCTTCCCGATCAGTGTTCCTTATTCAGAAAGACATGCACCCCGACCAATCCCATAGGTCCCTGCATGGTGTCGTCAGAAGGCACCTGTGCGGCCTATTACAAGTATCACCTCGATTCTTAAGAGGCGCCTCTTCCTTTTTGGAAGGAGAAACTGATTTAAGTCTTCAAATGACAAGTGCGGGAGCATAAAAGAGTTCAGTGATTAAGAGAGTACGCTACCTGTTCACCGGCGTCGTTCAGGGGGTGGGATTCCGCCCCTTTATCTATCGCATAGCAACAAGGCATTCACTGTCAGGTTTCGTTCAAAACCGTCCGGACGGGGTCGTAGTTGAGGTGGAAGGCCCTGCGGACGCCATCCATTCCTTCATGTCCAGTGTAAACGGAGAGCTCCCCCCTCTTGCCGACGTCTCGGGAATTTCCTCCGAAGAGGTGGAAATAAAGAACGACAAGGCATTCCGGATTATTGAGAGCGAAGCGAGGGGCCCCGGGAAGGTTCATATTACGCCTGACATCGCCACATGCGGCGACTGCTTGGAGGAGCTTTTTGACACCGCCGATCGAAGATTTCATTATCCTTTTATCAACTGCACAAACTGCGGCCCCAGGCTGACGATTATCAAGGATATCCCCTACGACAGGATCAACACGTCCATGTCCTGTTTCTCCATGTGTCCTCTGTGCCAGGAGGAATACGAAAACCCGGCAGACCGCCGCTTTCATGCCGAACCGAATGCCTGTCCTGCCTGCGGGCCATCACTTAAACTTCTTGATGGAAAAGGGAAGCCGCTCTCTGACAGAGACCCCCTTGAGAAGGCCATCAAGTTGCTTCTTGCCGGATATGTAGTCGCCATAAAAGGTCTCGGAGGTTTTCATCTTGCCGTTGATGCGGCCAATGACGAAGCCATAAAAAGGTTGAGGTCACGGAAGTTCAGGGAGGAAAAACCGATGGCCATCATGGTGAGAGACTTGGAAACGGCCTCGCGGATTTCCATGATAGGCAAGGAGGAGGAGCACATTCTCCTCTCTCCCCAGCGGCCTATAGTCCTTGCCCGGAAGAGAGGGGGCGCTATAATCTCCCCCGCCGTTGCCCCGGGCGTGTCTGATTTTGGAATAATGCTCCCTTATACGCCGTTGCATCACATGCTCCTGGAACAACATTTTCACGCCCTCATTATGACAAGCGCGAACCAGGTAGATGAGCCCATCTGTATCGAAAACAGGGAGGCGGTGAAGCGCCTGGAAGGCATAGCCGATTTCTTCCTCGTACATAACAGAGATATCCTTATGCGGTGCGACGACTCCATTGCTACTGTATCTTCCGGGGAAAGAAGAATCATCCGCCGGTCCAGAGGTTTTGCCCCGAAACCGATAACCCTTGCGAGGTCTTATCCTCCCGTCCTTGCCCTGGGCCCCCAGATGAAGACGACTCTCTGCATTTTGAAAGGAAACCTTGCCTTCCTGAGCCCCCACATCGGTGACATGGAGACCCCGGAGGCCAGGGATTTTTACCGGGAGAGCCTCACCATCATGCAGAAGATTGCCGAATGCCGACCCGAGATTGTCGCCTGCGATCTCCACCCTGGCTACTACACCACAATATTTGCAGAGGGGCTTTCCGCTTCCCGTGTCATCCGTGTACAGCACCATCATGCCCACATCGTAAGTTCTATGGCGGAAAATGGCATCGAGGGAGAGGTCATCGGCATCGCCATGGACGGCACCGGGTACGGCACGGACGGCACAGTGTGGGGAGGGGAATTCCTCATTGCATCCGAATCGAACTTCACGCGCATCGGCCATATATCAAATTATCTCCTGCCCGGCGGGGAGAAGGCCATCAGGGAACCTTGGCGGATTGCCGTGAGTCTTCTTAGACAGGCATACGGCGATGACTGGCCGGATGTCGCGAAAAGCCTGGATATAGTTCCCGAGAAATCCTTCTATGAAACCATGGACAGGATAATGAAGCAGAGATTCAATTCTCCCCTGACGTCAAGTCTGGGAAGGCTCTTCGACGGTGTCGCCGCTATCTTGGGACTTCGCAGAAAGGTCACCTTCGAGGGACAGGCGGCGATGGAACTCGAAGCCATGGCGAGGTATGGGAGCGGCAGAGTCATGCAATTCACCATCGAAGAGGCCGGAGATATCATTCACCTTGATTTCTCGCCCATGATCCGGGCAATCACTAAAAGGCTTCAGGCAGGAAAGGACTGCGGTGAGCTCGCCTTTTCCTTCCACCTTACCTTGCAGGTCGCCTTCTGCAAAATGGCCCGGACGATACGTGATAAGACAGGGCTGAATCGCGTCGTCCTCAGCGGCGGGTGCTTCCAGAACCGCATCCTCACTGAGGGAACAATTGCGGAACTTGAGAAAGCGGGATTTGACGTATTTTTTCACAGTGTAGTGCCTACGAATGACGGCTGCATCTCTCTCGGCCAGGCCGTATGTGCAGGGGCGCAGGTGAATCTGTAGCTCATGGCAGGAGGGGGAGGAATTGGGAACTCGTCGCGACGGATGGGACTGAGCGCCGACAGGTGCGAAGATATGGATGAGCCTTATGGCAAGGAAGGCCTATGCTTATCTTGCTTTTGGAATGAAAAAGGTGAACTTGCTTCCTTTTCCTTCTTCGCTTTCTACTGTTATGCCGCCGTTATGCAATTCCACGATGTACTTAACTATCGAGAGCCCTATGCCTGTGCCGCCGATTTTCTTCACGGCGGGGCTGTCCACTCTATAGAACTTTTCAAATATTATTGGCAGCGCGTCCCTTGGCATTCCGAGTCCCTCGTCAGAGACCGATATATAATATCTGCTGTCCCTGTCTTCCATGGTGATATGAATATCACCGCCATCCGGTGAATACTTGACGGCATTCGAAAGGAGGTTGGTTATAACCTGTATTATTTTATTTCTGTCGATCGTTATTTTCTCAGCTTTCTCGGGCGCTGTGAGAGATATTCTGTGCCTTGTCGAAGCGCTCTTGAACGTATTGTATACAGTGTTTAAAAGTTCCTTGAAGTCTACTTCCTCCGGGGAAAGGCTGAGGCCTTTGCCCGCGTCTATCCTTGACTGGTCAAGCAGGTCGCCTATGAGCCCACCCAGCCGCAGGGTCTCCTTGTTTATAATGCCTGCGTAACTCTTAATTTTCTCCGTGTCCAGGTTCCTCATCATTATCAGCTCGCTGTAGGCCTGTATCGGTGTCAGCGGTGTCCTCAGTTCATGTGAGACCATATTTAAGAAGTCGGTCTTCATCCTGTCAATTTCTTTTGACTCTGTGATGTCCCTGAATACCGCGACCGTTCCAGCGGTCTCGCCTAATTCGTCTATTATGGGCGCGAACACAGCGGCAAATACATGTTCCCTGTTCCCTATCTTGAATACAACCTCTTCGCGCAGGGAACTCTTTGAGCTTAAGACATTCGAGAAATTGTCTATGACCTCACTGTTCGAAATGCTGTCCTTAATGGCTTTGTTTATGACCTGCTCGGACTTTATCGAGAATACCTTTTCGGCGAGTCTGTTTGCCATAACTATTTTATTTTCCCGGTCAACGGCAATAACTGCATCTTCCATGCTTTGTACTATGGATTCGATACGCTGTTTTTCTATTGCCAGGTTTATGTTGACCTTCTTCAATTCTTTGTTCAACTGTTCAGCGCGCTCTTCCAGATGTTCGTACAGGTTTGTATTCTCAATGGCTATAGCGGCCTGCGACGCCAGGGCCTCCAGGAATTTTATCTCGCTTTCCGAAAAGCTTTCCGCACCTAATCTGTTCACCACCTGGACGACGCCTATTATCTGGTTTCTTACCTTGAGTGGTACGCAGAGGATTGACCTGGTGATGAAATGTGTTTCTGCATCGACGCGTTTGGCAAAACGCGGGTCTTTTGACACATCCGGCACGAGCAGCGATGCCCCCATGGATGCCACCCAACCGGCTATACCCTCGCCCTTTTTCAGCCGGATCTTCTTGACTTCCTCTTCTTTCGGGCCCGTGGCGACTTCAAAATAAAGTTCGTCTGTCTGCCGGTCAATAAGGAATACGGAGCTTGCTTCTGCCTGCATGACACGCTCCGCCGACTGCATGATAATCTTCAACAGCTGTTTCAGGTAGCGCGTGGAGTTTATTACTATGCTTATCTCCATCAATGCCGTCATCTTGGCAAGTTCTTCTTCCTTTTCCTTGTTTACCTTCTCGGCGATGTACTCCTGTACGGAAAGCTCGACTGTCACGTTAAAAAGGTGCAGGATTAAGTCAGCCAGTTCTTTTATCCTGTCCGGCGCGAAAAACGTCGATTTCTCAGATGCAGCCTTAAGTATGCCGTAATCAATCCCGTAATCGCGGCTCACCTTCTTCAGTCCCGCTTTGCCCCATGAAGGGTCTGCGCATAATCCGACCATGATAAATATCTTTTTCCCAAAGCAATCCGCCGAGACACAGAAGTGCGAGAAGCCGCACGTATCACACTTGACGGTGCCGGTTTCTTCATTTAAGTTTTTAACTTTGAAATCCGCGCATATGGCGGCGGCTTTTTCGGAGGTTTTCAGAAGATCGCATACGGCGGAAAAGTTGCTTTCCGGGATATTGATGGACCCGTCTTCGCTCACTACTTTTATACTGACGCCTAAAACCCTGGAGATTCTGTTCTGAATATTTTCCCAGAGTCTGGTATTGAAAACTTTGGAATAAGGGGCATCAGACTGTCTTATGCCTTCCACTTTTCCCCCCATTTATTTCCCTTCCCCACCCCCTCTATTGGAAGAGGTCAGGGGGATTCAAAAACAAGCTCAAACAATTACTAAAGAGTGACCAGCAGAGGGAAACGCAAAGCACTTTCCGAAAATTATCCTGCTTTTCCCCTTAATCTGGCTTCCCGTATTTTCCGTACGCATTTGCCATAATAGCCGGCAGAGGTGGCTTTATTGGCGAACCAAGTATAGGAACAAGTCCTTTGCATGTCAAGAAAAAAGCCCGCCCGCCCTGAAGAAGAGAGGAGTGGAGTATGTCTGCGCCGGCGAGAATCGGACTGCGAGAAGGCGGCCTGAAATTGAATTGCAAACGATGAGGGCGCTCGTGCGACAGATCCGACCGGGGAAGAACAAAATGCATGTTATATGGGGACTGGTAATGAAAGCAGGAAGGGATAGCTACGCATATTGTAAAGATTGCGATAACGCTTCTGCTCTTGCAGGGCGTCTTCTGAAGACAGGATGACGCTTGGCGGCAAGGTTGACGATATGGCTGATCATCTCCCCATGCGAGTAGCCCGCAAATTCTGCAGCACAAGCCATACTGGCTTCGGCGCTGATATCGGAATTGGGATTAACATCGAGGGTATAAAAAATACCGTCCCGAAGTCTGATGTCAAGCCGGGCATAGTCACGGCAGCCGATGGTCTTGTATGCCAGAATACTGGTCTTCTTCAGACGTTCATACTCGGCCTCATTGAGAGGCGCAGGCAATTGCAGGCCGATCTTCACATAGTGGGATGAGCCGGGCATGAATTTGGAATCGTAGGTGCAGAGACGATCACGCACGTCGTCGAAGGCGGCAAAGTCCATTTCGGCCGGCGGCAGCATCCGGATGCTGCCATTACCCCAGAGGGAAATATGAAATTCCCGCCCGTCAATGAAGTCCTCAACGAGAGCAGGTTGACGGAATGCGTCAAGTATATAAACAATACGATCCTTCAGTTCATGAGGCGACATAACGACGGCATCCGTAGTTACCCCATAACTGCAGTGTTCCCTGGACGGCTTCACAATCGCCGGAAAACAGTTCCAATCATCGATATCGAGGGAATCATAAATGCGCCAGCGTGGCGTCGGTACACCGGCTCTTTCCAACAGTCGCTTAACCATCTCTTTATCCCAACAGAAACGCAGCACTTCGGGTGTTGCGCCCGTGTATGTGAAATCTAACTCCTCGAGCGTCTCCGCAGCGAGCGCTTCGCTGTGCGCTACACCGGGAATCTCTTCGCACCAGTTGAAGACGATATGCCGGTCAGGGTCGTAGGCGCTGAGGCATGAACTGAGATCAGCATTGAAGACAGGCACGTTGGTGACAGGATGCCCCTGCTCTTCCAAGGCTGACTCAAGATTTGCAGCTTCCTGAAGTGTGAGATCTATATCGGCGGGATCCCATGCCTGATCGATATTGTGAAGCAATAGGACCGGTAGATCGGTGCGATCTCTGGCTAAAGGCATATTGCACTACCTCCTTTTTACAGGTTCACCTGGAGCAGCAAATGATGCTTCATATTCTTAGAAGTCAGACCCAATGCCCGCTTAAAACGGGATATGGTCTTTGCTCCCGGAAATCGCAGTGCAATTGTTGCATGCCCTAACAGCTCCACGGACGTGAGAAAGTCTGTGGTACGGAATCTTGAAATATTGTCTGTCGGGCTGCCTTTTAATTTCGCCTCGTTTCTATATTGTATGTCAAATCCTTTATAAAGAATTTTACCGAATTTTTCAAGGACTTTTTTATAATTTTGTCATTTTTTTTAACGAACACGAAGTTCCCAAGAGAAAAAAGAAGGATGGATATGAAAAACGGTGAAATGAATTTTACGCAAGAAGCATCAAGAGGCTGAAGAAGTAGCGGACGGAGGAACTTGCGAAGAAGGCCTGGTGCAGGCCTTTTAGCCGCTTCCGGAGCAGGCTCCGTGCATGTTTGACAATTTCATTACGACGACGTCCACTAAGTACACTGGTTCATAAATTAGGTTACGTATTTTATGCCACAGTTCGGAAATTTCNNAATAATGAAATGATGTACTAAGGCATTACCTCTTTGTAATATTTAGGAAGCGCTCGAGCTTATCCTTTTCTTTCAGCACCGTCATCCCCAAATCATGGGACGTCGCCGGTATGTCTGGTTGTTCGCTTCGCCTGACCAGCGTCATGGCAGTAGCCGGGCAGGCCGTTACACAGAGTCCACAGCCGATACATTTTTCGTAATCGACTGCCGCGCAATCGTTTTTCATTGCAATAGCCGATACAGGGCACCTTTCATCCGCACACACCTGACAGCCGGTACATGCGCTGCTGTCAACCTGAGGCTGGAATCCGCTCGTCGAAAAACCGTGGGCAAGATTGAGTCTGGTGCGGCTCGTCAGGATTATGCAGCAGCACGGGCAGCAATTGCAGATAAAACTCGCCCTATCGGCGCTGTTGCTGCTTGTGTGTACAAGGCCTGCTTCTTCCGCTCTGTCCAGGACGTTGTGCGCTTCCTCCCTCCCTATTGCACGGGCATACCGTCGCTCCACCAGAAAGCGGGCAGGCGCATCAAAAAAGAGACATACCTCCTTGGGAGAACGGCATGCACCGACGCTGACACGGCAGGCACAACGGCCGAGTGCGATATAGTCCGCCTTCTCGATCAGCTTTGACACTTCCTCGTAGGGATGGATATGGACAGTGGCGTCTATGGCATGCCGGACAGGCACGACCCGCGCCATGGGGGTCGGATTCCCCGCAAAGGAGGCGCTGAGTCCGTCTTTGCGGTATTTTGTCCAGAGCTTTCCCAGTCTCTCGTGAAGCGGCGCACTGCCGCCCCGCATCAGCGGGAATTCAAATAAACCCGGTACTGTCGGCAACAGGCCATAGGACAGCTTGCCGTCTTTCTCACGAGAAAAAATGACCGCCTTATCTGCCATGGACTCGAGGAGAAAATCCGCTTCATCCACGGGAATACCGGCAGCGGACGCAATCTCATGAACGGGCTTTGGTGAAAAGCTCATGTGTACGGCAAGCTCTGCTTCCTCGCCCGTAAAGAGAATGCGGAGGATTTCATCAAAAGCCTTTGACTTCGGCGCACCGGAAGGGTGGGCATCAAGAATCTCGCGTAGCTTCTCGTAAACGTCCATTGGTGATTCCTTTCTTTAATTCAATGAGACTTGGCATTTTTCAAGGAGTGCCCGAGAAAAAGGACTTTGGTTTGATTGAGTTGCTTCAAAGACAGATGTCTATAGAACGGGCGTCGGCATCAAGGGGCAGTGGCCTTCCGATAAGTCTTTATTTCTTTTTCCAACCAGCGGGTCCATTCCTCTATGCCTTGTCCCGTTTTGCAGGAGGCCTCGATGATCTTAATTCCAGGGTTCAGTTTGACGACCCTCTCCTTTGCGGCATCCATGTCAAAATCGGCAACACCGAGATAATCTATTTTATTGATTACCAGGACATCGCATATGCTGAACATCATGGGATACTTGAGAGGCTTGTCATCGCCCTCAGGGACACTAAGGATCATCGCTTGCTTATGGGCGCCCGTATCAAATTCAGCGGGGCAGATGAGATTTCCGATATTTTCAATGATGACAAGATCGAGACTGGTGAGGTCTATTTCGTTGATGGCCAACTTGATCATGGAGGCGTCCAGATGACAGAACCCCCCCGTCTTCAGCTGAACTGCCGGAATTCCCTCTTTGACGACCTTCTCCGCATCGACCACGGAATCAATGTCGCCCTCGATCACGGCGATTCTGAAAGCGCCTTTCATCCTGCGGATCGTGTTCAAGATAAGGCTCGTCTTTCCGCCTCCTGGTGAAGCCATCAGATTCAGCATAAAAACTTTATGCCTTCTGAGCGTATCCCTGATCTCATCGGCGAGGTCTTTGTTATCAGACAGGATGTCTTCCTTGATTTCAATCAGGCGTATGTCTGCCATTGTATCACTCCTTATTACGAGATCGTTATATCCTTAATATAAAATTCACGGCCGGAGACCAGTGTGACCTTAGCCCCATGACATGCAGGGCACGTGAAATCTTTCGTGTGACTCAAAGAAACCTGGAAGGTATTCTTGCATTCAGTGCACTCAAATATTATGGGCGCTCTTTCAATCTCGAGAACCGCCCCTTCCGCGATGGTGCCTTTACTCATATAGTCAAAGTAGTGCTGAATGCACTCACCGACAAGTTCACTGAGCTCGCCTATCTTAAGTCCGATGGTGAGAACCTTCTCGGCTCCATTCGTCTGGGCGTGTTTCAGGACGATATTAAGTATACTCTCTGTTACAGATAGTTCGTGCATTTCCTGGGCTTGAATTCGAGAATAGCCTGCCTCCTTTTCCGAAAAGTCTATTACATGAACAGAGCAAATATCAATTAAAAAAGTGGCCGCGCAAAAAGATGTAAGCACCTGCTCATACATAGTCTTCTTTGTTGTTGACACAGCAAACCCTTTCTTATACTAATTGACACCTTTGCATAACTCCGCTATTCGTCATTCCGGGCTTGACCCGGAATCTAGGAAATACTTGATAATACTGGATTCCGGCGCCTGCCCCGGACACCGATCCGGGGTTCGCCGGAGTGACATAAATGCTGGTTTTATACAGTTATGCAAAGGTCTCTAATTAAATAGATATCTTGCGCATAGCAATCATAGTTTTTGGATAAAGAAAATGGAACTGATTATCAATTTTGCAGATTTTTTTATTCACCTTGACCGGCATCTCGCTTCCATCATTCAGTTCTTTGGCGGTTGGACTTATTTCATTTTCTTCCTCGTCATATTCTGTGAAACCGGCCTTGTCGTCACACCCTTTTTGCCCGGAGATTCTCTTCTGTTTGGGCTTGGCACCTTTGCCGCCCTGGGAATGCTTCAGATCGAATGGCTGTTTATTCTACTTGCAATCGCCGCTGTAGCAGGAAATACGGTGAACTATGCCATAGGAAAATTCGTTGGTCCGAAAGTTTTTCACAAGGACAACGTTCGTTTTCTGAACAAGGAATATCTTGACCGCACCCACGATTTTTATGAAAAGCACGGAGGGAAAACGATAGTCATCGCGAGATTCATCCCGATTATCCGTACGTTTGCGCCTTTCGTTGCGGGCGTCGGGAAAATGTCATACCTGCGTTTCGTCATTTATAATATTGCGGGCAGTGTTGCCTGGGTTGCGATTTTCATCTTTGGCGGCTATTATTTCGGCAATCTTCCTGCTGTCCGGCGTAACTTCACTTTTGTTATCTTTGCTATTATCGTAGTATCTGTACTTCCTGTGGTCATTGAATATTTTCGCAGTCGCAGCCGATTATCGTAAGAGGAACGGTATAGAAAAATAGCGTTAGTAGAGAGATATTAAGATCCATGTAGCTGGGAAGGAAAATACATGAAAAAGAAGACGGTGCTCTTTCTGATTCTCGTTATCATCTTCTGTTCGGTGACAACAGCCGGGGCAGACAGTCCAAGCGTCGTGAAAATCGGCAGCGATCTCACAGTTGAGGAAGGCACGAAGGTTCATAATGTCCTGATCATGGGCGGACAGATTACCGTGGAGGGCACCGTTGAAAATCACGTGACAGCCATCGGAGGGTCTGTAGTCCTTGCAAATACGGCCGTCGTCGGCGGGAACGTCTTTTGCCTGGGAGGGATCATTGTCAGGGGGAGGGGCGCAGAAGTCCGTGGCAGCGTTACGGAGATCAATTCCAATGATATCTCTCAAGCCGTGACAAACGCCCTCAGCGAAGAATGGGAAGGATGGTCATGGATATTTGCCATTATCTCCATGTCCATTTTCCTCGGCATCCTGATCATTACCGTCGTGACGGTGCTTCTGATTCCGAAGCCGGTGCGTCTGATTTCGGCAGCGATCAAGGAGAAGCCTTTCAAGGTTATCATGTGGGGCCTTGGCGGGCTGGTGTTGATTGTCCCATTGGCCGTACTTCTGGCAATTTCGGTTGTCGGTATCGTCCTGATTCCCCTGGAAATGACCATCGTTCTCTGCGCGGTCCTCATCGGTTTCATTTCAGTGTCACAGCTTGTCGGAAGAAAATTATTCGCCGTTCTCAAGAGGAATGATCAAAGCATGATGCGTGAGACCATCTGGGGACTTATCATCCTGTGGTTAATCGGATGGATACCCTACGTTGGCTGGATGGTCAAGGTATGCGCCATTGTCCTTGGCCTGGGGGCAGTTCTCTTGACCCGCTTCGGCACCAATCAGCACTTGTAAGATCACAGATTTATCATTATTGCAAAATCATCCCAATTGTTATAGAAAAACACAGTCATGAGAGCCCCCGTGCCGGGTGCTGTTCATGATGACGTGTAAACTGAAGGAGGACTTCTTTGGGAAAGCTTTTCGGGACCGACGGCATACGAGGCATTGCCAATGAATATCCCATGACGGCTGAAATGGCCTTGAACATCGGCCGCGCTACGGCCCATCTGTTCAAAAAGAAAGGTCATGTGGCGAAGGTCATTATCGGAAAAGATACCCGTATCTCCGGGTATATGTTTGAGAACGCCCTCGTATCGGGAATCTGCTCCATGGGAGTGAATGCCATTATGGTCGGCGTCATGCCGACGCCGGGCATCGCCTTTCTCACAAGCAGCATGAGGGCTGACGCCGGTATCGTCATATCCGCATCTCACAATCCCATTCAAGATAACGGCATCAAAATATTCTCTTCCGAAGGATTCAAACTTCCCGACGAAAAGGAGCTTGCCATAGAGGATTTTATTTTTGCAAACGAAAGCGAAAAGCAGCGCCCTGCACCTGGAGACCTGGGCAAGGTGTATCGACTGGATGACGCGAGGGGAAGATACACGGTTTTTTTAAAACATACTTTTCCCAAGGAATATACACTGGAGGGAACGAGAATCGTCCTCGATTGTGCGAATGGGGCAACCTATAGAATAGCCCCGGACACTTTTTTTGAGCTGGGAGCTCAAGTGACCACACTGTTTGATCATCCTGATGGAGTGAACATAAACGTTAACTGCGGGTCCCAGTACCCGGAGAAACTCGCCCACGAAGTCGTGAAGAGAAAAGCAGATGTCGGATTTGCCTTCGATGGTGACGGCGACCGTCTCATCGCCGTTGATGAAAAAGGTGCGGTAGTGACGGGTGATCAGATCCTTGCCATCTGTGCGAAGATGATGAAAAAGGAAGGGACACTTACCAATAATTTGGTCGTGCGCACCGTGATGAGCAACATCGGCCTTGGTATTGCCCTTGAAGAGATGGGTATTAATTCTGTAATGACCAATGTGGGGGACAGGAACGTCCTCGAAGAAATGCGTGCGAGAGGTGCGGCAATAGGCGGCGAGGACTCGGGTCATGTGATCTTTCTTGAGCACCATACAACGGGAGACGGCATTATAACAGCGTTGCAGGTGCTGACCGCGATGAAGAGAGAAGGGAAACCTCTTTGCGAACTCGCAAAGATCATGACCGTATTTCCCCAGGTGCTGATCAACATAGACGTCAAGGCAAGACCTGACTTGTCAACAGTGCCGGAAATTGTCAAAGCGATTAAAGACGCGGAGGACACCCTGGGAAACAGGGGCCGGGTTCTGGTTCGTTATTCGGGGACGCAGAATATGTGCCGCGTCATGGTTGAAGGCCCTACCAAAGAGGAAACAGTAAAATACGGCGAGAAAATTGCCGAAGTAGTTAGAAAAAAGCTCACCTGAAGCAGAAGATCGAGACCGAGAAGAACTCTCACCACCTAAACTTTACTTGACAGACAGTGTCAGATTAAGTCCGGCCTAGGCTACAACACCTACGAGTCCGCACAATCACGATTGATTAAAGGATAAAGATTATGAATTGAAAAGTGCAACTGCCAGTTCAGCGGGGGCGGTTCAAAGGGTCATAATCTTCCGTAACGTCTGGACCAGAATAGAGGCGTTTTAGATTATCTATTTCTCTTTGATGATGTGTTTTGATATCCGATATTTCGACCGTATGTGATTTCTCAAGAGCAGATATTTTTTGTTCCAATTCGGAGTTCTCTTTTTTCAGTTCAAAGTTCTCCGTTTTCAGATCAAGGTTTTCAGAAATCGTCGGCGTATTCTCCGATTGCACCACAGAGATGAGAGATTGAATATGAGATATGTCAGCGGAAACCTTCCGGTCTTTGACGCTATCCCTGAGTTGAGTTATGAGGTCAAGAATGTCTTTAATGGTTCCCATGATTAAGGTTGTCCAAAATATTTAAAAATTACCAGCTAATTCCTTTTGACCTTAAATAATCTTGTGATTCTTTATGACCAAGTCTTGCAGCAGTTTTATAATCGTTCGTGGCTTGAGCGATATGGTCAATTTTCGTATATGCATTTGCGCGCCACCAGTAGGTAGGGGCGTACTTTGGGTTCAGTTCAATAGCTGTGTTGTAATCTTCAATGGCCTGCCTGTAGTTTTTCAAAAAGTAATGTACATTCCCCCGCAATGAATAGCTATAGTAAAGTCCCGGATTCAGTTCGATGGCCTTGTTGTAATCTTCAAGAGCATGTCGGTAGTCCTCTAACGCGGAGTATACGGCCCCGCGACCGCTATAGGCCTCTCCGTTTTTTGGCTCCATTCTGATTACATTGTTATACTCCGTGATGGACTGCTGATAATTTTCTGTGATATCGTATACATAGGCTCGTCCTAAATAACCATCAATCGATCCGGGGTTCAATTCAATGGCCCTGTTAAAATCTTTTAACGCCTGCTGATAATTTTCCATTCTCTCGTTAAGATAGCCACGGCTTAAATAACCTCGGTCCAGCTTAGGATCCAATTTAATAGATTTATTATAATCTTTTAACGCCTGCTGATAATTTTCTATGGCCTCATAGGCACCACCACGTGCGCAATAGAAATTTGCTTTATCTATATCTGAACCATAATTGATGGCCTTGTCATAATCATTAATAGCTTGTCTGTTATTATGCAATACATAGTTAATAACACCACGCGCATAATAGGCCCATGCAAATTTAGGACTTAACTCGATTGACTGAGATAATGCATTTATTGCTTCTTTAATTTTACCAGAATCATAAAGTGCGGTAGCTTCACGAAACAAATAAATGGCTTTAAGTTCTTTTATGGACTGATTGTACTGACCGATTATTTTTGTTTTTGATTTGGAAGTCGTTAATTCATTCTTCAGTTTTTCATTTTCTCGCAATAACCATTCCGTTCTCTTTGTCAACTCTTCCAATTCTCGTGTTTTACTCTGATTTTTACGGAGTGCGTCGATTGATTTTATAACAACATCAGGATCAGCATTAATTTTAGCCTTCAGCCAATAATTTTCTCCATCCCATTTCTCTTCGAGAATTTGTGTCTGGACAATTCCGGCCGTTAAAGTGATTATTTGGTGTTTGGTCAATTTAAAATCGACCACTTCTGTATGACTCTCAAGATAACTACCCAGTTCCTCCAGAAGCAACCGCTTGACCTGCTCCAATGCTATTGTCCTACAAGATACCTTGCTATCAATTTCACTTGCCCGATAGGTGTATTCCTTGATGAAGGTCTTTGTTTCAGCGGATGTAAGATTGGGAATAAATAGAACAAGAAGAATAAAGATCAGGTTGATTCGTATAAGAGAAGATTTCATAATAGTGGCACCCCTCTTACAAATTGATGCCATTTTATACATCAACCATGAGCAAACTTCAAGATATCTTAAAGATTTCCAATTGAAAGATTCCATGGAAGGGCAGAATTAAAAAAACAGCATTACGGGAAGAATGTGTTAACTATCGTTATTCATATAGAGACTAAAGCAAAAGCATATCATGACCGGCAATAATCCCAAGTAATATCTCGGAAACGACCTCCTTGTGTTCCGCCATCACGAGTTTGATCTTGCTGTCTTTGCCGGTGATTAAATTACCTAAAGTGCTGCCGTCGATATCCAGGAGACACCCTATCAGTCTGGGGGCGTGCGCCTGCAGGAGGTGTTCTATATGCCGGTAAAGACGCTCGGCCCCATCGTTGGAAAATAGCAGCAGCCTTGAAACACGATCCCCATAGGGGGCGCCTTGGCGCTCCCGGACATTCGCAATCCCTTTTCTTTCGTTTTCCAGCTTATCAAAGATCGCTTCGAATCCGCATCGAATCTGCCCCTTGAGTCTGGCCTTCTGGAGCGCTTTTTTCAGCGGGTCACTCATCGTGATCATTGAAACATCAAGGTGACCACCGGGCCAGAGCTTTACAGTGCGGGCCATCAGCGCCTGACGGACGGTCTCGGCATTGTCATCGGCTTCCAACTGTCGGGGAAACCGGATATCTGACAGGTTCATATCATGTATATCTCAGGAGGATGCAGTGTTTGGTAAAAAAATATCATTCCTGATAAATCTTTTGCATTGTCTCGTACAGGTAATCACGATAGGCCCTGCGCCGCTTCATTTCATCGCGGTAGCCGCCTTCAAGAGCTTTCTTGTTTTCCTTCAGCTCCACGAACTCTTCGTCTTCTTCCCTGATCGCTTTCATCTTCTCTTTGAGGGCATCTATCTTGTCTTTTATGTTCTCCTCTTTATGTTTTATCTGCGAAGCGAGCTCAGAGATTTGTTCATCCTCCTTTTTGACTTTCTTCATGGCTTTAAGATCATTCTCTTCCTGGATGAAGCGTTTGACGATCTCATCTTTGCTCATTTTATTTACTTCCTGAATAAACTCATACGGAACTGCCGCCTGTTTCTCCCTATTTCTTTTTGCCATATGTTCTCCCTGAATTTTCTCGCCGTCGGTTCTGTTACCATTGGCAGAATCACTTTCGGCTATTTCTTCGCTGCGTGCATATCATAATTGTTGAGAAAATGCCGATAAATTATTAGCGCGTATCCTGTCTTCGACGTTGCTTATCGCTTGCACAGGACACAATGGTGCACAGTCGGCTTTACATCTGCTGTCAAGGTAAGCCAGATTTTGGCGCAATTAATTAGGGGAGTTCTCGGCTCAATTGGATTGATCAGATCAATGGAGGGTCGATTCGACTGCGGCCCTTTTCTGCGGCATTGTATTGCAAAAGGCCGGTTCTCACACTACTAAACACCGAGGTAGGCTGTCCGGACGTGTTCGTTGTTGAGCAACTCTGCACCTGTCCCCTGAAGGGCTATCTTTCCATTTTCCAGGACATAAGCCCGGTCAGCAATGGCGAGCGTCTGTTTTACGTTCTGTTCCACGATCAGTATTGTTGTTCCTTCTTCTTTTATTTTTTTTATAACACCGAATATTTCCTTCACAAGGATAGGAGAAAGACCAAGGGATGGTTCGTCAAACATCTGTAGTTTTGGCTTTGACATGAGTCCCCTTCCTATGGCAAGCATTTGCTGCTCACCTCCGCTTAAGGTTCCTGCAAGTTGTCTCCTCCTTTCAAGAAGCCTGGGAAATAGTTCGAACACCAATTGCTTGGTTATTTCACGCTCCTTTTTTGCTTTCCCTTTTAAAGAACCCATGTCGAGATTTTCTTCCACGGACATTTCTACAAAAAGCCTTCGCGCCTCCGGCACATGGGCTATTCCCAGTTCGATTAACCTATAAGGTTCCACCTTATGAATAGGTATATCATTAAAATGTATTTCACCTTTCCTGGGTCTCAAGATGCCGGATATTGTTTTCAGGGTCGTTGACTTTCCTGCCCCATTCGCACCGATGAGAGCGACAATCTCGCCCTGCTTTACATCAAAAGAAATATCCCAGATTACCTGGACATCACCATAAAAAACATCAATGTTCTTGATCTCAAGCATTGTGTTCCTCTCCCAGGTAAGCTTCAATCACAGCGGGATTGTGGCCAATTTCTGAAGGGGTACCTTCCGCTATTTTTTGACCATAATTCAGTACGACAATTCTATCGGAGACATCCATGATGACCCTCATATGATGTTCGATGATCAGGATGGTTATCCCCCTTTCTGTCCTTATCCTTTTTACAATCTCGATCTGCTCGTTAATCTCTGTCGGGTTAAGTCCTGCAAAAGCTTCGTCGAGCAGGATAATCTCAGGCTGTGTGGCAAGTGCGCGGGCAATCTCGAGCCTTTTTCTTTTACCGAGAGGCAGGCTTTTTGAAAGAACGTTAATGTCATCATATAGGCTGGTAAACTTCAGCACTTCAAGGGACACTTCTTGCGCTTCTGCTTTGCTCTTGGCCCTTATATAAGCGGAAGCTATCACATTATCAAGAGTGGACATTCTCTGCAGCGGTCTTACCACCTGAAAAGTTCTTGCCACACCCAGCTTGCAAAGTACATGGGGTCTCAGGTTTGTAACCCTCTTCCCATTCAGGTATACATCACCTTTAGTGGGGTGGTAAAATCCGTTGATCACATTAAACAGGGTTGTTTTTCCCGCGCCGTTCGGGCCGATGAGACCAAGTATCTCACCTTTGTTCAGTACAAAGGAAACGTCTGCGACGGCGGCAAGTCCGCCAAATCGCATGGTAACATCTTTCACCTCGATGAGACTCATGATGACGCTCCCTTTTTGCTTTTGAAGGGTTTTAGTAATTTTCGAAAATCGCCGACAATACCATTTGGCAGAAACAGGATAATCAGTATGAGAATGACGCCAAAGACAGTCATGTGTGCGGCCCCTATATACGGGAGAGAGCGTATTTCTTCCGCAAGGAAAACCATGATGACGGCGCCTACAATGGGGCCCCAGTAAGTGGCAGCGCCGCCAACCATAACGACCATCACTGTTGTTATGGAAATGTCATAGAGGGGAAATACGACACCGGGATCAATATATCCCATGTAGTTCATGAAAAAGGCGCCTGCGATACCGGTGAGGACACCGCTTAAGCAAAGAGAGATTGTTTTATAAAGGGTTGTGTCTATTCCGAGGGACTCCGCAGCGTCCTGATCTTCCCTGATTGCCACAAAATAATATCCGAGTTTGGATTCCATGACTGTCTTAATAAGGATAAATGTTCCCGCAGCAATGAAGAGTATGATGTAGAAAAACCAGGTCTTTTCAACCCATGTCCTTTCCCTTATCATTATTCCCATGTTCCCCTGGGTGAAATCGACGAGATTTTCTGCGGTAACCCTGCATATCTCGCCTAAGGCGAGGGTGGCAAGGGCAAAGTAGGCGCCCCTGAGCCGCAGACAGATATATCCGACAACCAGGGAGAGCGCCGTGAGTATGACAACGCATGCCGGTATGCCCCACCAAGCAGATATTTCCAAATGGTAATAGAGAAGTCCCGCTGTGTACGCGCCAAAGCCGAAGAAGGCAGCATGTCCAAAGGAAACCTGGCCTGTATATCCACCCAGGATGTTCCATGCCATACCGATTACCGACCACATTAAAACGAGGATGAGTATGTGCATGACATATGAACTGAGATCCATGAACGGGACGACGCAAAGGCTGGCAAAGATTATGAGAGGCAGGTGTTTTTTCATTTTCCTAACCTCCTCTTCCTGATGATCGATGCAATCCCTCCAGGTAAAAATACAAGGGCTGCCACGAAAATTGCGAATCTTCCCACAGGCGCCCATCCCATCCCGATATAGGTGGCTGTCATGGACTCAAAAATACCGAGGATCAACCCCCCGATTACGGCACCGTTTGTTGAACCCATGCCACCGATGACTGTAATAACGAACCCCACGTTGGTAAATTGTTTCCCCAGCGCCGGGTAGAGATAATAGATAGGGATGAAAAGACAGCCAGCGGCCGCAACAAGGACCAATCCGATACCGAAGGTTACCATCCTCACCCGGTTTACATTGACGCCCAAGAGGAGCGCCGCATCGACGTCCTGTGCTGTGGCTCTGATAGACTTCCCTGTATCTGTCTTGGTGAGGAATATCCATAAGGCTATTGTGATAATAACCGCAACGACAAACGACAATGTCCACGGCATGGAAAGGGACAGTTCTATAGGAGAATCCGGCCAGTAATCCGTCAGATACCAGGCATTTGAAGCATAGCTTACCGGTGTTGACCGATAGTCTCCCGTGAAAAATACCGTTGCAAGGTTGGAGAATACCATAGCCAGACCTACGGTGAGTATCACTAGGTTATGGGGCAGTATGGATTCCACCTTCATGACAGGGGTTAACAGGTACTTTTGAATTACAAGCCCGAACAAAAAGAGCGCGGGGGCAGCAATAAACACAGAGACGTAGGGGTCTATTTCAAACAGCGTAAAGAGCCAGTAGGCGATATACATGGCTATCATCATGAAATCACCATGGGCAAGGTTGATGACCCTCATGACGCCCATAATAAGAGCCATACCAAGGCCAATCAGCGCATAAAGCCCCCCTAACATGAACCCGGCTATCAGGGTCTGCAAAAAGAGTTCATACTGCTCCATTCATCCCCCTTCTGCTACCTTCGTTCTCTCCATTTCGGGATAGGGTATACATATTTCGCGCTTGCATATTTTAGCGGCCAGATAGTTTCGTGTTTTCCTTTGATGACCTGCATCACGAGGGTGTCCATGAAGTTCTGGTTCGTGTATCCTTCTTTATCCTCAAATTTTACAGGGCCGAAGGCCGTCATCATCTTTGTCGATTTGAAGGCCGCACGGATGTCCTCCGACTTCCAGGATTTTGCCCGACTTAGCACATCCTTTATAACATAAAGGGCTGAATACGCCTCTGCACCATGATAAGAGGGGTAATCCTTGTAGAGTTTCTTGTACTTTTCTGCAAAGTCCCTTGCCCCCGGATACGCTATTTGGGGGCTCCAGAGGGTGGCTGTCATGACAAGTTCTGAAGCCTCTTTTGCATTCTGTATAAATTCCGGGATGGCGAATCCGGCAGCGCCGCCCGCATAGAGCTTTGCGTCAATCCGCAATTCTTTTATCTGTCTCATGAGGAGTGCCGCATCCATAACATACGACACCATGTAGATGACATCAGGCTTTGCCGCTTTTACTTTCGATAAAATCGGTCTGAAATCCACCGCGCCTTTTTCATACTGTTCCTTTACGAGGACCTGCATGCCGGCTTTCTTCGCCTGATGTACCATATCCTCGGCACCGGAGGTTCCGAAGTCCGAACTCTCGTAAAGAATTGCGATCGTCTTTGGTTTCACTACCGTATCCAAAAACGACATAAGTCCCTTCGCATAATATGCATTCGTGGGGTTCAGGCGGAACACGTATTTGTAGCGCTGCTGGGTAATATCATCCGTTGCACCGGTGACGACCAGATAAGGGACCTTTCTTTCCTCGGCTACCGCTGCAATCGCTTTAGAGCAGGAAGAGCTATACTCACCGAAAACTACCTGCTGTTTTTTCACATCAATGAGTCTCTCAATTATAGACCGTGCCACTTCCGGTTTGCCCTGAGAGTCCTCAAATTCCAGGACCACTTTTTTGCCTTTTATGCCTCCCTTGGCGTTTATTTCCTGCATAGCGATCTCATAGGACTTCTTTTCTATTTCTCCGAATTTCGCGTTAGTGCCCGTAAGAGGCAAAGGGATACCCAGCTTGAGTACCTCCTGGGCGTACGCACTTACTGAAAAAAGACTGACGATAAAGATTAGCGTGACGAAGATAGACAGGCGTTTCATTTTATCCTCCTTATTTAAAGACGGGATATAGCACATGATAAACGGCGCTATAGCGGGTTTGAATATGCTGTTTCTTAAAAGAATTTACTCTACAAGTCAAACAAAAATATTTTGTAAGAATTCCTGGCTGTTAAATGCAAGAAATTATGAAGGTGTCATATCGACCGAAGGGAGATATCTTTTAGTTTTACTCCCCCGATTAAGATTTCTCGCTGCCCCTTCGNNGAAATTTCCGAACTGTGGCATAAAATACGTAACCGAATTTATGAACCAGTGTACTAAGATGGGGCTGGCGTTATTTCCTTTCAATGGGAAAGGTCAAAGTCGCTCCGAGCGATCCGATGCTGGATACAAGCGGCACAAAGGACAGGATGAGTATCAAGTAAATAATCCTTGCAATCCCTTGGGTCTCCAGTATGCCGGGCTCGAATATTCTCCAGAGAAGGGCGCCGGTTGCAGCAATGAGAAGAATGGCGGACAGTATCATCTTTAACGTTACAGCTCTTATCGGTCGCGCCAGGTAATTCAGCCACCAGGTAAAGAGACCCGTCAGCATGGCCACCGGCATGAACAGCAGCCCGCCGATCAGACAGTGAAAAGCCGTATCCTCAAAAGAGTCGATACCCGTAAGGAGATACAAAAAATTAAAAAAGACAACGGACAAAAAGAAGACGATGGGAAAGTGGACTGTCATGGGATGAGGGTGTCTTTCGAGAAAAGGAAAACGACTGATAAGGGATGATAGGATTGCCGGCATAGCTCTCAGGGGTTCCGTCTTCTCCCTTAGAATCCCCACCTGAGGGTATCTTTCAAAGACCTCTTCTCCATGAGGTGCCGCCGGGAATTCCGAAGCAAGATCCAGTCCTGCGCTATGGCGTTTCATGTGCCGTCCCCCCTTCCACATCGCGCTCTGACTGACATCATAGACCTTTCCCTGGTATGCAATATATACAGGTCTTCCGTCCTGTCCGTTGAATTGCGCCAGAGTGTCCGAATCAAATTCCCTCATCGATGAGTTCCTGATGTTCAGTAAAATAAGAAAATCGCGTCGAGAAAGAAAAATATCCACCCGCTTACCGTCGCAATGCCGAGATAGAAGAGGGGCTTCTTTTTCGTCAAGGCGGAGATGGAAGCGAGCATGATGGCTATCTGCAGGAAGATAAGGCCATACCCGAAATTTCCGGCGCGCGCCTGGGCGTCTTCCTTTGCTTTTGCCAGGGCGTCAGCAGTTGCCTTGATCTCCGCCTTCTCTGCATCATATCGTTTGATCTGCCTGTCATAGTCTTTGATAAGCTGGGAGTATCTGTTCATCATGACCATCGGCTTATTTCCCGACGTCATTGTCTCCAATTCCAATTTCTGCTTCTGTATTTCATACACATACGATTTGATACTCTTCGCCTGATAATAGGCCCACTGGCTCGTTTCCTGGCCTTGATTCAAAATAGCCCTGGATGAGTATTTTCCCAAATACAGTGTCGTAATCGCGGCAAGAACCGCCATGATCGCAGTTGCAAGAGCCACTAACGACATCCACTTATCGGGTTTGATTTCAGACATACAATGGAACCTCCTCGCGTAAGCGTGCAGGGAATTTGCAATATTTGAAACAATCAACTCCTCCCTTTGTAAAAGGGAGGTTGGGAGGGATTTTCAATGCGTAAAGATGTTGCAAATAGCCGTAACATTAAAAAAGGGTTAACCGATTCAAGCTAACCCTCAATTAATTATATGGTGGAGCTGACGAGGATCGAACTCGTGACCTCTTGAATGCCATTCAAGCGCTCTCCCAGCTGAGCTACAGCCCCACGACAGGCGCATCTTCAATAAGGACAGAGCCTTAGCATAGGGATTTCGCGCTTGTCAATACATTTTTCTTGACATTTGGCAAGCCCTTTAATAGAGACAGGCTGTGCCGGAGTGGTGAAACTGGTAGACGCAGGGGACTCAAAATCCCCCGCTCGCAAGGGCATCCCGGTTCGA
>PLLV01000170.1:10793-15915 GCA_003142295.1 Syntrophaceae bacterium | reverse complement strand
ATTGTAATTCCGGCCTCACGCGCCTCTTCCACCAGCCGCTCCTCCAGACGCAATCCCTTTTTTCCCGCCTCACTGAAACCCGATGTGACTAAGAGCACGCTCTTGATGCCTTTTGCCTTAAGCTGAGGAATGATGTCCATAACTTTTGCCGCAGGGACTGTTACCACGGCAAGGTCTACAGGCCCGGGAGTGTCTGTCAAAGACTTAAAGACAGGCCTTCCTGCAATTTCACCACCCTTAGGGTTAACCAGATAAACCTCGCCTTGGAAATTTCCGGCAACCACATTGGTGAACAGAGTGTATCCCCATTTGCCGAACGTAGCGGACGCGCCGACAAACGCAATTGAGCGGGCATGAAAGAAATCTCGCATCGCCATTTTATCCGCGAGCGGACGCACAGATTTTTTTTGAGGAATGTTGCCGACAATGACCAGCGCATCTACAGCAGTCACCCGGCCATCCGGACCGACGAGCAGGGGATTGATATCAACCTCTCGTACTTCCGGATGTTCCATTCCAAGCCTGGATAGACCAAGAAGGATACTGACGATCTGTTCACTTTTTACCGACTCCTCACCGCGAAACTTTCCCAGCAGGTCAACTGCCCTGATTTTTTTTATCATGTCATGCGCGTGTGTTTCATCGAGGGGTGCAATGCGAAACGCCACATCAGCAAGCGCCTCAGCAAAGATGCCACCTAAACCGAACATGACAACCGGACCGAATTGGGCATCATGAAACAGCCCCGCCATGAATTCCCGTCTGCCTTCCACCATGTGGTATATGAGAAACCCTTCCAGGTCATCACCAGCAGCCTCGGCAATTTCTCCGGCAGCTATTCGGACATCTTCCGCGCTTTTTAAATTCAGCTTGACAAGACCACGTTCTGTCTTGTGTGTCAGTCGGGCGCCGAGACCTTTTACAACGACGGGAAAACCTGCGGCCTGGGCCTGAATAACGGCCTCCTCCATGCTTGCGGCAACGCATTCATCAACAACAGGCACGCCATAATTCCTGAGCAATTTTTTGGATTCCGCCTCTGTGAGAGCAGTTCTCCCTTCTGATCTTGCCTTTATTATCAGTTCAGCTACTTCCATATATACCCCTGCCTATCATCCTTATTGATGGTGACCGCTGTTTATCATACGTGCTTGCTGAGTGCAAATACCATATCGTCGCGGAACCATTACATTGACATTTTCTGATATAGAATTTAAAATAAAAACATTTAAATATATAAGGAGGGATGGCAATGCTTGACTATATCAGGAAAATTACATTGGCGGGAGCAGGATTGGCGATAATGACTACGGAAAAAATCCAGGAGATTATGGAGGAACTCGTCAAAAAGGGAGAGATGACAGAGAAGGAGGCACGAGAGGCCGTCAGTGAATTTGTGGAAAAATCAAAGCAGGCAAAAAAAGACCTGGAAGATAAGATGGAACAGACGGCAACAGGTCTCCTTAATCGTCTGAATATCCCCACGCGAAAAGAAGTGGAGGAAATCAAAGAACGGCTCACACGTTTGGAAGAATCCGGAAAATCCAAACGATAGACCACGCGCAATTGGAAGAATACATAGTGACACAGACAGGGTCATGCAACGGAGGTGGAATTTATGCGATTCAGAAAGGCGGGAAAGGTCACGGAGAATCTCTGGTACTTGGGCCGTGAGGAAGCGGGGGTCTATATTTTTGAAGGGCGAGACGATACAATCTTGATTAACGGGGCGATGAGCTACATACTCCCTGACGTTTTGGAACAAATGAAGGCGTTCGGAATCGACGCGAAAAAGATCGGGAAGATCCTGATCCTCCATTCGCATTTCGATCATGTGGGAATCGTCCCATATTTCAAGCGGAACTATCCCGGGATAGATGTATATGCCTCGGCGCCGGCTTGGAAGATAATCGCCATGCCTAAAGCCATCGAGGTCATGAACAGCTACAGCAAACTCAGTGCAAAATGGTGGGGCGTCGAAAGCGCCCTTGCGGCCTACGATCTCGACTGGCGTGACGACATTACGGGTATCACCTTAGCCGAAGGAGATAAGATAGACCTTGGCGGTGTCAGCCTGCTGATCTTGGATACACCTGGTCATTCCAACTGTTCCATTACCGCCTACGAGCCTGGCATGAAGGCCATATTCGCCTCCGATGCCGCAGGGATTCCTTACAAGGACTTCTGCTTCCCTTCCATGAATACAAATATGACGCAGTATCTGGCTAGCCTGGAAAAATTGAAGCCTTTGCCGGTGTCCTACCTCTGCGGTGACCATTACGGCTACATCACCGGGGATGAGGCATCCCGTTTCCTCGACCTGACCTTTAAGGAAGGCATCAAATGGAAGGCCGTCATGGAGGATATATACCGTAGGCATGGCGGTGATATCGATGCTGCCGGAAAAGCCATTACTGATTATTTCTATAAACAAATGCCGGATTATTTTATTCGGCGGGACATTCTCGAGGGGGTCTTCAAGCAGATGTTGAAATTCATCTCTAAGAACNNAACCAGCTCCATTCCTATCTCAGACAGGGAATTGAAAAAGTTTTCAACCTGGAACCGCAGAGCGCGAGCATCCATCTGCAGAAAGCTGTGGACCTGGATCGGGAAAACCCGACTGGCTATGCTTTTTCTGCTCTGGAGAACTTGTTCTTTTATGAGATTAGCCTCGATCAGAAGGAGCGGGAGAAATATCAGGAGTCCATGCTTCGTTACGTCAGCGAAGCCGTTGCCAGAGGCCAGAGCAGGATTGAGAAGAATCCTAATGACGNNACCTATTTTCTCATGGGCCTGCTCCATTACCATCTCGATCACCTCCCGGCCTTGGCCCGTTTTTTTTCTTCCCTGCTGATTGCCTCCGGAGATAGTAAGAAAGGGCTTCAGGAACTGGAATTGGCGGCGCAGAAGGGCGATCTTCTCAAAGAACTTGCGCAGTCTGAACTCGCGTCGGTGTATGTGAACTTTGAAAAACAACCTGCCCGGGCTCTTCCCATTGCCCGCGAGTTAAGGAAAAGGTTTCCCCGCAATTATAATTTTTCATTCGCCTTGGCCAATGCCCTCTCCGAGCTCCACCAATTCCAGGAGGCTTTCGCCACAGCCCGTGAGATTGAAAAAGGTATTCAGGCAGGCACTCCCCCCCTTGTTCCCCAACTCCAGCCACGTCTTAATCAGTTAATGGGAAGAATCTTTTTCAACGAGGGAGAATATGCCAGGGCTTCCGAATATCTTGAGAAGACACTAAGAGATAGGGCGCCTTATAATGCCCGGGTTCGCGCCTGGGCTCTCGTGCGTCTGGGGATGATACACGACGCTCTCAAGGAAAGGGAGCAGGCGGAAGAGTACTATAACAGGGCCCTGGCAGAGCAAGGCGGGGAAGGTTTCGCTCAGGTGGAGGCAAGGAAATATCTTGATAGCCCCTATGTGCCTCCTCCAAAACCCCGAAGCCGGCAGTAAGCACAGTCCCGGAATCTGGCCGTGAGATAAGTGTGCAAATGTTTACCGGCGATATTCCTTATGTAGCATAGATTCTCCGTAAGTTACCGCGGAGAGGTTCCATTTAGTGATGGAGCTTTGCGTGATGCTCAGACTGTTCTTTACATTGCAAGTTAATTTATGTCACACTCAATAGTAAATCCTATCAATCTTATACGTTTTCTCGCTGGAGATTATTCTCGCGAAGAAATAAGCATATTTTTGTTGACACATACAAAGAATGGAGGTTCCCTATGGCGGAAAAGAAAATGGTACAACAAGGCAAAAAAGTGAATGATTTTTCCTTGAAGGATCAGAACGGTCAGGATTTCCACCTGTCGGAGTACAGAGGGAAAAAGGTGCTCTTGTCATTTCATCCTCTGGCCTGGACACCCGTATGTGCCAAGCAGATGCAGTCTCTGGAAAAGAACAAGAGATCCTTCGATAAACTCAATACTGTGGCTGTGGGTCTAAGCGTGGACAGCGTGCCCTCCAAGGCCGCCTGGGCGAAAAGCCTGAAAATCAAGAACACAAGACTTCTGGCTGATTTCTGGCCTCACGGAGGTGTTGCGAAGTCCATGGGCCTTCTGCGCGCAGAGGGATTTTCGGAAAGAGCCAATGTGATTGTCAATGAGACGGGGAAAATCATCTTCGTCAAGGTCTATCCCATCAGGGAGCTGCCTGATATCGGAGAAATACTGCGTGTACTGAAGGCATACAGGGGTAGCGGATAGTTATTACAGGGTGACATGGAGGACGCTATGCACAAAGAAAAAGGATATTCAGGAATAAACAGGAGAGATTTCCTCAAGGTTGGTCTGGCAGGAACAACATCGGCTTTAATCGGGTGGGAGGGCTTAGCCAATGCCATGGAATATGCATCGGCTGAATCCTTCGTCTATCCTCTGCCTGTATATAGAACCCTTGGCAGAACTGGCATGAAGATCACGATCGTAAGCTTCGGAGCGATGCTGACGCCGGAAGCGGAGGTCATGAAGGTCGCCTTTGATCACGGTGTGAATTATGTGGATACGGCGCGACGTTACATGGGCGGCAAGAACGAGGAAATAGTCGCCAAGGCATTGAAAGGCAGACGTGACAAGATATATGTGGCGACGAAAACGAAGCCTGACTCGCATACAAAAGAAGCCATCTTCAAAGATGTTGAGACGAGCCTCAGGGCTCTTGAAACCGATTATATTGATGTCATCCAGCTCCATAATCTTACCGGTGAAAACAAAGACCGCATGTTAATTGCGGAGACGCGAGAGGCGCTCATAAAACTGAAAGAGCAGGGTAAGGTTCGATTCTTCGGGGTTACAACACATAAGGGTCAGGCGGAGGTACTCAATGCCCTCGTGGATGATCGCGACAGGTTCTTCGATACGGCTGTCGTAGGCTACAACTTCAAGAGCAGCGCGGATGTGAAGGAAGCGATAGCAAGGGCCGCCCAGGCGAACATAGGGATTATTGCTATGAAGACGCAGGCAGGGGGTTACGATACCGGTGCGCTGGGCCCCATCAGTCCACACCAGGCAGCCTTAAAGTGGGCTCTTCAAAATACGCATGTCACCGCGGCCATTCCCGGCATGAGAGACATGGCGGAGCTCCGGGAAGACATTGCGGTGATGGGGATGAAATTCGG
>PLLV01000170.1:0-10769 GCA_003142295.1 Syntrophaceae bacterium | reverse complement strand
GCATCCGCATGCCTCGACTGTCCGGATTGTGTGGCCAGGTGCGTGAACGGACTTGACATTGCAAAGAAGATGGATAGGGCGAGGAGATTACTGGCTTAAGGGAATAATGGACAGTATTTATTGCCGGACAGGGGGCATATCAATGAATCGCTCTGGAATGGTCTCTTCAATCATCATATGCATTCTTTTGTTGACTATACATGCATCGGCTCCGGTCTTTGCTGCGGACGGGCCTATGGAAAATCTCTTGCCTCCTCGCGGCTGTGCTCAAGGCTGGACGCTGAAGGACAAGGTAGCCCTCTTCGACAAAGACACCCTGTTCGATCATATCAATGGTGAAGCGGAGCTTTATTTTCCTTACGGGTTCGATATGCTCGCCACGGCCACGTATATGAACAGAAAGAATACGGAAGTATGGATCGTGGCCGATGTATACAGAATGGCCTCCCTGCTCGATGCCTTTGGAATTTACTCCAACTACCGAAAGGCGGATGCCGCAGGTGTTGCCGTAGGCGCTGAAGGATTTGTGTCTTCATCCCAATTGATGTTCTACCAGGACAGGTATTTTGTGAGGCTTCAAGTTACGGGAGCGACCAGTCTGGAACAAGATGTGTTTCTTGCATGTGCTCGGTCTGTATCCAAGAAACTTCCTTTCAATGCGAGCCCCGCCGGGGAGCTTGAGGCCCTGAAAATACCTGACATTGTGCCGAAGACGGAGCGGTATATCGCTAAGAGCCTCCTCGGGTATGCCTTTTTCCGTCGGGGCATCATAGCCGATGCACTTCTGGAAGGCGAACGTGTCCAGGTATTCCTGGTGACTGAGGATTCCGTCTCTGCTGCAAGAGAGGTCTTTGATCACTACCGTTCTTACCTTCAGGCAGAGGGAAAAGACATTCGTCTGCAAGAGAAGCGAGATTACGTCTCCATTATGGCTGTCGATCCCTTGTATGGGGGAGTGTTCGTGGAGCAGTCAGGCAGTTACATTATCGGTGCCATAAGGATGAAAGAGCCTTCCGCCGCTATAAAGCTCATCGAACAGTTGCGGGAAAGGCTTGGCGGCGGCAAGGGTTAACGGATTTATAGATAGGATTATCTTGTATTTTTTTCCATCTTCGCTCTGTAAAGCATCTTATCCGCCTTTTTCAGGAGCGATATGGCATCATTAGCGCCATCTTCCATATGAGACAATCCATAGCTTACGGAGAGCCGGATCGGAGGACCCCCAAAGTCCAGGGGGTGATTGATAAAAAAGGTCTGCAGGCGAGTTGCGAATTCAGAGGCTTCATCGACGGGTGTATTGGGAAGAATGACGATGAACTCATCGCCCGCAAATCTTGCGACAACATCGCTTGCGCGAGTCATGGACAGCAATTGAGTTGCCACATACTTCAGCACATCATCACCGGCGTCATGACCGTAGAGGTCATTCACCATCTTAAAGTTATCCACGTCGAGAAAGACAACCGACAGTGGTGTCCTGTACCTTACTGCCCGGTCAAACTCCCTCTGTACTATGTGTTCCAGAACCCTGCGGTTTAACAATCCCGTGAGTGAATCTCTCGATGCCAGAAAGTTGAGTTTTTCATGAGCCATAACATTGGAGAGACAGATGGAAACAATAGTTGCGAGCCGTTTCAGCAAAGTCGCATCCATATCGGGGCGGTAACGGAACTTAGAACTGTCTGCTTGATTCAGGCTGCCAATGATTACGCCATCCAGCGTCAAGGGAGCGATGGCAAGAGACCGTATGTGATGCTTGTACTGACGGGGAATCAATGCACGGAAAGCCGCTAAATCATCATTAGTAAGTATGGGATCTGTCTTATTCCTGATAACTTTGAGAAACAGGCCTCTCTCAATCAGGCTCGTGCGCTCTTTCAGAATTTCCGATGTCGCCGATTTTTGAAGCATATCTGTAAAGTCGCTCTCTTCGATCAATGAAATCCATACATAGGGAATCTCCATTTTATCCTGGATTTCTGTGAGCAGTCTTTCCAGAAAGTCCTTGAAGTTGAGAATGGATAAAACACTCGTTTCTATCTCGAAAAATTTTTGCGCAATTTTCTGATTCTGATTTAACGTTTCAATAATCTCTTTGATCTTACTCATACGTGTTATCCGGCTGCGAAAAATTGAAAGTGATCTTTCACTCCTGCTTGTAATTCATAGCCGCATAGAAGCTACTATATTTGACGAAATTGCACAACACGGTAAAAACACATATCGAAAGCTTCATCCCGTTTACATTCATATACGTTATATGATACATTTCAAAATATGATATTGATGTGACGGGGGACACGACGCAACATAAAACGGATTTCACGAAGACAAGGAGAGTTGCCATATGAAGGTTTCTGCATCCAGTATCTGGTCATCAGTCAAGGAAATCAGAGAAAATTCGCCGGTGATCCACAATATTACCAATTATGTTGTCATGAACAACTCCGCGAACGCACTGCTGGCCATCGGGGCCTCACCGGTAATGGCCCATGCGGAAGAGGAGGTGGAGGAAATGGTTAACATAGCCGGCGCTCTGGTCATCAACATCGGAACCCTGAGCCCGCATTGGATACGGGCAATGCTTCTGGCTGTTGACCAGGCTAAGAAAATGAACATCCCCATCATTCTGGACCCTGTTGGCGCGGGGGCAACGGCATACCGCACCAGTACGGCAAGGGAACTGATACAGGAAGCGCCGCCGGCTATCATCAGGGGCAACGCCTCGGAAATTATGGCCCTCATGGAGGAAGACGCAAAGACAAAAGGAGTAGAGAGCACGGCCTCCTCACATTCCGCAGTGGACATAGCCCACCAGTTAAACAAGACTTATGGAAGTGTTGTCTGTATCAGCGGAGAAACGGACTATATTATTTACGGAGACGATGTCACCAAGGTCATGAACGGTCACCCCATGATGACAAAGGTTACCGGTATGGGATGCATTGCGACGGCAATATGCGGGGCGTTCGCTGCCGTCAACCGCGCGTATGCCGAGGCGGCAGTTCAGGCAATGGCGGTTATGGGCATAGCCGGAGAAATCGCTGTAAAGAACGCGGCGGGTCCGGGAATGCTGCAGGTCCGCTTTCTTGATGCCCTCTACGGGTTGTCAGAAAAAGATATAAAACATTACCTCAAGATAGAAGGTTGATCGTGCGCGGATTATACCTTGTTACGGACCGCGTATTATGCGGCAACCGATCACTTGAAGATGTGGCGCACCAGGCCCTCGTGGGCGGAGCAGCCTGCATACAGCTGCGTGAAAAAGATGTATCCACACGCTTTTTCGTGGAAGAGGCACGGAAAATTAAGGGACTCACTGCCAGATTCCGTGCGCCTCTCATCATAAATGACCGCATTGACGTGGCACTTGCCGGTGGGGCCGATGGAGTCCATATCGGGCAGGACGACATGCCTTATGCCGAAGCCCGGAGACTCATGGGGCCCAAGGCCATCATCGGCCTCTCTGTAGAAACATGGGATGATGTGGTAGAGGCAGAGGCACTCGATGTCAATTACCTCGGTGTCAGCCCCGTTTTTGAGACACCCACCAAGACCGACACGAAAGGGAACTGGGGACTGGAAGGACTCGCGAGAATCAAAGCCTATTCACGCCACCCGCTGGTTGCAATCGGTGGCCTGAATGCATCCAATGCCAAAGAGGCGGTCATGGCCGGAGCCGACTGTATTGCTGTTGTCTCCGCCATCTGTGCTGCCCCCGATCCTTTGCTCGCTTCCCGGGAAATTAATGACATCATCCAGGCGGCCTTAAAGAAGCGGGTGGCATAGGGGACGTTTACATGCTTCCAAGAAAGCTGATCATCTTCGACTACTCGGGAACTCTCAGTTTGGAATCGACGTTATTCGGCCGGCCCGGCTATTTAATGAAACAACTCAAAGAAAGCGGTTTGATGGACCTGGGCGTCACGAGCCCCAGCATATCCTGGGAACAGATCGTCAATCCCACCTGGGTGGAAGGGAGCACGACGCAAGTAGGATACAAGAAAGTTATGGAGGATAGGATAAGCGCTATTCTCTATCAGAATATGTCCATCGTCTCCTGTGTGAAAATTTCTGATGCGGCATCTTTATTTGTAGATAGCTATCTAAGCCATTCCCGGATCGATGGCCGCTGGCAGCCCGTCTTGGATAAGTTAAATAGGCATCCTTCCGTCAGAGCGATCATTGCTACAGATCATTATGCCGAAGCAACGGGTTACATCCTGCAATTTCTTAAAGAATTGCATGTCCAGGCTGCATCGGCAAAAGTAGCCATGGCCGCTCCCGGCAGTACATCAGTCATTGTGGCCAATTCCGCGGACCTCGGTTTCCATAAGGATAATCTCCGGTTCTGGGAAATTCTGAAAAATGGTCTGAACATGGGCGGAGTCAGGCACGTCTTGCTTATCGATGATTTCGGATGTAACGAACAGAAAGGTAACAGCTACAGCGCACCGGAAAAAGTTGAACAGAGGAAACGCGATACAGTAAGATTGTTGCTGGAGGTTTTTTCGGCCGAAGTGGAAGCCATTCCGTTCATTATAGAAGACAATAAGAATGAAAAGGCTTTTTCTGATCTCATTACAAACACATCAGCAATAATTGACCGTTATCTTGCCACCCCGGATGACGGATAATAATAACTTCAGCCGCCCCGTTTAGAAAATGGGTAGAGGGGAATAATTTTCGTTGATGATGGAAGGAGATTATCGGGCCACATGTCCAATGAAACGACTAAAGTAATTTATTCCATGATCGGTGTCTCCAAGTATTATGACAAGAAACCAGTGCTGAAGGACATCTNNCAGGACTTCAACGGGAAGACGATCCTGTCTCCCGGTCATACAGTCGGATTTCTCGAACAGGAGCCACGCCTGGACGAGACGAAAACTGTGCGGGCGATCGTCGAGGAGGGCGTGCAGGGAACTGTTGCTCTCCTAAATGAATTCAACATAATTACCGAGCAATTTAGTGAACCCATGTCTGATAAGGAGATGAACAAACTCATCGAACGTCAGGGAGAGGTTCAGGAGAAACTCGACGCCCTCGATGCCTGGGATCTGGATGCCAGGCTGGAAATGGCCATGGATGCCCTTCGCTGCCCACCGGGAGATACTCCTGTGAAGGTACTATCCGGCGGAGAGAGGCGGCGTGTGGCCCTCTGCAGGCTGCTGCTCCAGAAACCGGACATACTTCTTCTCGATGAACCGACCAACCATCTCGATGCCGAAACGGTCGCATGGCTGGAGCACCACCTGCAGCGCTACCACGGCACCGTCATTGCCGTGACTCACGACAGGTATTTCCTCGACAATGTGGCGGGCTGGATCCTGGAGCTGGATCGCGGGCAGGGGATTCCCTGGCAGGGCAACTATTCATCATGGCTGGAACAGAAACAGAAGCGCCTGCAAGTGGAAGAAAAAAAAGAGACCGAGCGGCAACGGACCCTGCAGCGCGAACTGGAATGGATACGTATGTCACCGAAGGGAAGGCATGCGAAGTCCAAGGCCCGCATCAGTTCCTACGAGGCGCTCTTGAAGGAGGAGGGTGAGAAACATGCCAGAGACCTGCAAATATATATCCCGCCCGGGCCGCGACTGGGTCAAGCAGTCATTGAGGCAGACGGCGTGGGCAAGGCATACGGTGACCGTCTTCTTATAGAGGGGATGTCTTTTTCCCTGCCGCCCGGTGGGATTGTCGGTGTAATCGGCCCTAACGGGGCGGGGAAAACTACTCTGTTTAGAATGATTACAGGCCAGGAAAAACCGGACTCCGGCACGATCAGAATAGGGGAAACGGTCAAGCTTTCATATGTAGATCAGAGCCGTGATGATCTCGATCCTGGCAAAAACATCTGGGAAGTAATCTCTGGCGGCCAGGAACAAGTAGAGCTGGGCGACCTCAAGGTCAACTCCCGTGCCTACGTCGGACGTTTCAATTTTTCCGGTACTGACCAGCAGAAAAAAGTCGGTATGCTTTCCGGAGGCGAAAGAAACCGGGTCCATCTGGCCCGGATGCTGAAGGAAAGGGCCAATGTGCTCCTCCTGGACGAACCAACAAATGATCTCGATGTGAATACCCTCAGGGCGCTGGAGGAAGCGCTGGAGAACTTTGCCGGCTGCGCCGTTGTGATCAGTCATGACCGCTGGTTCCTCGACCGCATCGCCACCCACATCCTCGCCTTCGAGGGTGACAGCAAAACGGTCTGGTTTGACGGGAACTACTCGGAATATGAAGCGGATAGAAAAATGCGCCTCGGCGCTGCAGCCGATCAGCCGCACCGGATCAAGTACCGGCAGTTGACGAGGGTATAGACCTCATGTCCGTCGTGGTTCTGTCATGCAGCACGAGGTCTGCAAGAATCGCATTATTTCAAACTTAAAAGGGTTAAGATTAATGAAGGTGTTGGTAATTGTTGCGCATCCTAATATAAAGAGTTTCAATCGGGCTATTGCTGAGACGGCCGCGCGAAAGTTACGAAGAAATGGGCATGAAGTCATTTTTCACGATCTCTACGAGGAAGGTTTTGATCCCATTCTTACTGATGAAGAAATCCCTCTGGGTGCTTCACTGGCATCAGCTATCGAAACTCATTGTGCCGAAGCAGCCTCTGCGGAAGGATTTGTAATAGTTCATCCCAACTGGTGGGGACAGCCGCCGGCAATAATGAAAGGATGGATTGATAGAGTATTCAGGCCCGGAGTGGCCTATGAGTTTCAGGAAGGTGACGGCGGCGAAGGGATTCCCCAAAGCCTACTGAGAGCCGATACTGCTATCGTCTTCAATACGTCAAATACACCAGAGGAAAGGGAGATGAACGTATTCGGCGATCCCCTTGAGACTCTTTGGAAAAACTGTATATTCGGCCTCTGTGGTGTGAAGAATTTCCATCGCAGGATGTTCGGCGTTATTGTTACAAGCACACGAAAGCAGCGGACAACATGGCTCAAGGAAGTGGAAGAGGCTGTGGATAGATATTTTCCCGTCGTTAGGTGTTGTTGACTGAATTCTGCACTTGATAAATTTCCCGGAAAGATGCAGATTACGCGAAACAATTTATTGATTATATATCTGAAGAGCCCGTTTTACGAAAAAGCGAATTTATCCTTGACGGGAAATATACAGCAAGAAGAGGACTGAGATGAAAAAATTTAAGAATCTGAGCACATCCGATTTTCCCGGAGTTGACGCTCAAAAGTTTGGTGAGTGGAAAGCAGCGATCATGAGGATGAGAGGCATCGTTTACATGGTACTTATCATATACCTTGTATTGAACACCAAGTCATATGGCTCAACGGGTCATATCATATATGACACACCGATTGTTATTCTCATCGGGATTCTTTTCCTTAGCCAGCAAAGCCGGTTCGTCTCGGAAAAACATTCAACGTACATAATGATTTCCCTCTGTTTCCTGATATTGTTCAACATCATTTTAGTATATGCGACGGGCCGATTTATTGGCGAAAGCCTGGTCGCCATCGTCGCATTATTTTGGTTATATAATCAAAACCAGAGAAACAAGCGATTGGAGAAGGAACTGGGAATCGATGACACAGCAATAAAGCGTGCCTTATTGAAGTGAACAACCTCTTGTCGACGTCTTGTTGCACCGCAGTCGTGATGATTGCAGAATGCCCGGTGGTTAATATCTACGGAAATCCTGATCTGATAATGCATCCCATCCATAAGCTATCTCAATAGAAAATAATTAGAAGAAGCATGCAGGCGCCTGAGGCCTTTTCTAATAAGAGAATAAGGACCGGAAAGAAATCCAACTAAGAGATGAAGAATAATTATACAATTGAATTTGAAGGAGGAGCATTATGCCTTATGTAAATGTTAAAGTGACCAAAGACGGGGTCACCAAGGAGCAGAAAGAAGAAATCATTCGCGGTGTGACTAATCTGCTCAGGGATATTTTAGGCAAGAATCCTCAAACTACAGTTGTCGTAATTGATGAAGTGGAGACGGATAACTGGGGTATCGGCGGCGAAACTGTAACAATAAGAAGAGCGCGTGAAAAAAAGCCGCAGCAATAGTAGAATAAACCGATTCCTGTAAACATTCACAATCCCACTCCTCTTGTGAGCGACATAAATCAACTTTGCATGGGGGATGCGGCACTTTCTTGTGACATAAGTAAATGTTGCAAGTCACGGTCATTAAGCTGTATGACTGTGCGCATTACAGATATAAAGACGCTTAACCTTACGAAAAATGGGCGAAGAAAATTGATCTATGAGAATCATTTATCTGGCTGATATCCATGGAGGCTTTGACAGGCTGAATGATCTCCTCAACGAGACGGTTGCCGACGTTTATATTATCTCCGGTGACCTGATAGACATTCCCTTCTACAGCATGGACGCGTCCATACGCTACCACGAACTGCAATCATATTTTCACGGCTTGAGAAGGCAGATGTCAAAGGAAGATATGTTCATCGAGGATTTTGTAGATGAGCTCTTGGAAAAGCCTGATGTCTCGGATGACGTACAGGATCTCGGGACCGAATACCAGGAGTATACGGTAAGGGCCCGCAGAGTTATGCAGCAAAAGTATAAGGTCTTAGCGAGCATCGCATCCACGAAACAGAGGTCACGGGTTTTCTTCCTTCCCGGGAATTATGATATGGACCTCAGGTTTACGGCTTTGAGTGAGCATGACCTGCACCTGCACTGGTATGAATTGAATGATCTGAGGATCTGCGGTTACGGCGGGGCGGCCGTCTGGACACCCGGTATCCCTGAGAGGTATGTGATTCATTACCAGACAAATGCAAAGTATCATGACAAGTACAGTGAGATGTACCTATTTTTCAGTGCTGTAAAGCCGGACATCATCGTGACCCATCAGCCCGCATATGGAATCCATGATCAGGTAACTTCAGGTGGTCCCATCGGCTCTCTGGCGCTCCGCAGCTACTGTGAGGCCAATCGGGTGATGATGTGCCTGACTGGCCATATCCATCAGAGATGGGGGGCTAAACTTGTTGAGAAGACCCTTTACCTTAATCCCTCCAATTTTGGAGAAGTGACCCTGACATCAGGAAATGTCGCGGAAGGAGGGTTTTACTATTCTATCAAAGTGGAACATGAGCGGGTAACGGGTATCATCTTCAGGAAATTCTGCAACGGAAGGATTTATGATGTAGCCGACTATTATATCGAGGACGGCAAATTAAGCGAAATAATCATAGACCAGGACAGATACGACGCCCTGAAGCAAGGGAAGAACTATGATGCAAAAGAGATTAAAGAGTCTCACATCCCTGAGATAACATTGTATAACGAGATAAAAAAGTTTTACAGAAAATTTCAAACCCAGGAAACGGAGGAAAGGCTCGACATCCTGGAGGAGGCCACTTCACTCATCGAAGATAAACTGCATGCCAATATTGCAATGGATGTCCTGGGCTCCGTCAATTTCGGCATATCGCGTTCAGATTCGGATTTAGACATCGTTCTTTATCTGCGGTGTGACGGTGATTACCGGGAATGCGATGGCAAATGCCATGGCGGGAGCAAGGTGTGCAGCTTCCTCAAAGATGCCGAGGAGATGGTTGCGGAGATCCTTAAGGACAGATATGACTACCAGATTATTGATACCGTTGGTCTGAATCGTGTTGAAGAAAGTATCCGGGAAAAGAATTACGAATGTGGAACACTCCAGCGTTTTGTGTTTTACAGATCCATATGCCGCCCCATAAACTACCGGGTAATCGCTCCATTAGAAGATATGCTCAATAAAGACATGATATTCCGTAAGGAGATTGAAGGAAGCCTCAAGATATATTTCAGGATATTTGCAGCAACGTCCAGGCACATTAAATCGTTCATGAAATACGAGGCCCGTCTGGCGGACTTGGGCGTCAAACTGCCTGACCTGATTAGGGAGAAAGTGAAGCTTTATTTGGGTGAATCTAAAGGAGAATATTCCAGTTCGCCGTGAGAGACAGCAGCACCCAGAAGCAAAAAATGTGGGACAAGACGTGGGTGGAGACCGCATGAAGAACATTGCAGGAAGCCGGTTCTTAACTGTTGGAACTATGAGGTGAGCGCTATGATACAAACCCTTTTACCAGGAATCCAGCATCTGCAGAACATACATCCACTGGTGGTCCATTTTCCGATTGCCTTTCTCTTCGGTTCTGCGCTCTTTTATCTGCTGGCGCTATTGAGCTCAAGGGAGACCATGGCAACCACGGCATTCTCCCTCCTCATCGTAGGCACACTGGGAGCTGCCGCGGCAGTCGGCACCGGCATATATGCTGAGCCCGGTGTAATACTCGCCCCATCTGTGCGGGGACACCTGCTTGAGAAACATCAAGACTTCATGATAATGACCTTGTGCGTGAGTGCTATCCTGGCTATCTGGTCAATTATCGCAAGACCATTCCCGAGAAAGGGTCGGGCATTATTCATTCTCTTGTTCTTCGCGTTGCTCGGGGTAATGTCCGTCGGCGCCGACTATGGGGCACGGATGGTCTACGACTACAATGCGGGAGGATATGCCTGTCCGCAACCTATTGAATTCGTCAAATAGCAATTCGTGCAGTTCAAATGGATATACTTTCCATGCCTTGCTTAAAGAGATGTAGAGGTGTTTAGAAGTATCATGTCTCAACATTCACCGGAAGTCTCCTGTTCCCCGCACGACAGGGATTCACGAAATTTTGTCAGGAAATTCCTCTTCGGAGGTTCTGATGTTCATAAAGATGGCAAATGCGTGCGTGCCGGACTTCTCATGGACTTGCGTACCGAAGG
>PLLV01000049.1:1761-6285 GCA_003142295.1 Syntrophaceae bacterium | reverse complement strand
CTGCCGCACAAAGAGAAAAGGGAGAGGGGCAATTAAATAAATTCCTGTCTCTCACGGGATACCCCCATCCCGTTATTGATTACAGGCGGTTCGTCGGTCAGTTCGCATCGGCGTCGGCCGTTGCGGCGGTTCTGGCAGTCTTGTTTGTGAAAGCCGGTGAAATACCCGGGAACGTCTGCCATCAAGGCCCGGTGCCATTGCGGGGGAGGGGTGTTCTTGTCTTGGGATTAGGCAATTACATCACGACGATGGAGGTAAGCCCATGATTCAGGAGCGGCAAACACCGGGGGATGTCTTGATCATCGGTTCCGGTGTCGGTGGTTTGACCGCCGGCATCATTCTGTCGAAGCTTAATCATCGTGTCACGGTGGTGGAAAGAAACTCACTGCCGGGCGGATTGATGCGCAGTTATATCCGCTCCGGCATTGATTGTCCTGTGGGTGTGCATTATATGGGATCTCTCGACAGGGGGCAGCCTCTCAGAAGGTTGTGGGATTATCTCGGCGTCACCCCGTTGATACCTGTCGAGCGCATGGGCGTAAATGGCGTCATAGACCGCTATATTTTCGATGATTTTACCTTCGACCTTCCNNTAACGATCATGGGCGATCTGAGGCAAATATCCCGCTCCTTGTCCTCGCTCGACATGTTGATGTCCCCGGAGATGAATTTTCTTTCGCCAGAGAATTTTGAATCTATAGGGGAACACCTCCTGCGCACGGGTTGTTCCTCCCGTTTGTTCTCTGTCCTAAGTGTCCCTTCCACACTGATCGGAGTTGATTTACGGGAATGTCCCGCTTTTTATTATCATATGACTCTTGCCTCCTATCTCCTGTCCTCCTGGCGATTGGCCTGCAGCGGTTCACAGATGGCGGATGCTTTTGTATCCCGTCTCAAATCACAGGGTGGTGATGTCGTTACCGGTGACGGTGTCGAAAGAATCCTGGTAGAGTCGAAACGGGTTAAGGGCGTCGTTTTGCAGTCCGGCCGCGTCCTTGAGGCGGAAGCTGTCATCGCCGCCGTTCATCCCGGGATCCTTATTGCCATGCTGCCCTGTGATGCTCTCCGGCCCGCCTATGCAGAGAGAGTCACACAACTTGAAAATACGAAAGGACTCTTTTCCGTCAATCTTGCCATTGATGCTGATGCGCATGAGTCACTATCCTATAACATCTACCGGCTCCACTCGGAGGAAGACGGCACGCTGTCCCGTGGAATATTCCATCAAGTGCGAAACAGCGGGCAGCCGGGAGTAAACATCTTATCCATGATGACAATGAGCGGCATTGATGAATGGCGGAAGTGGGAGGGAACAACGTCAGGACGGCGCGGCAGGGATTATGCGGAGGCAAAGGAAGATAAAGCCCGTTTCTTCATCGACGAGGCCTCAAAGTTATTCGGACATCTCAGGGGAATGAAGATACTTGATATCTATACCCCGTTGACCATCAGAGACCGGGTGAACTCTCCGGGCGGTTCAGCGTACGGGATTCTTCGGTCGACAAGACAATTGATGAAGACGGCGTCTTTGAGGCGCACATCCATCGGGGGCTTGTTTCTTGCCGGTCAGAACAGCGTGGCGCCGGGGATTATGGGGACAATGCTGGGATCTTTCCAGACTGTCAGACAAGTCATCGGTCATGAAAGATTCACCCGGGAAGTCATGGGGGATTTTCTGTGAAGGTATTGCTTATATCGACAAACACTGTTACCGAGCCTTATCCGTCGTATCCGATCGGTCTTGATTATGTGATAAGCGCCATATCACCGCCGCATCAGGTGAAAGCAGTCGACATGAATGAACTTAGGGACGGGAGTGCCCTCGCCGGGGTTCTATCTCAATTCATCCCCGATATCATCGGGTTATCAATCAGAAACATCGATAATGTCGACGATGCCAATGTGAAGACCTTTATAGGTGAAATCCGGGAATTGATCAGTATCATCCGTCGGCATTCGAAGGGAGTGATCGTCCTGGGAGGCAGCGGGTTTACCATCCTGCCCGGCGAATTGATTACACTGCTTGATGCTGATTTTGGCGTCATCGGCGAGGGAGAACGGCTCCAGATCCTTCTTAAGGCACTGGAACGGAATGAAAGTGTTTCCGGTCTTCCCGGTATTGTAACGAGAAACAGTCCTATTGAGTTCCCGGAACCCTCGCCACAGCCATTCCCGCGCGGCATTTTCCCAGATCATTCCTATACATCTTTTTACCTGAAACGGGGAGGCATCCTCAATCTACAGACGAAAAGAGGCTGTCCTTTCAAATGTGTCTATTGCACCTATCCGCATATAGAAGGAAAAAAGTTTCGTTTCGCACCGCCGCGAGAAGTCGCCGATACGGCCAGAATGCTTCAGCAGGCTGGCGCCAGATACCTCTATGTGACGGATTCGACGTATAACGGCAGCTATGAGCATAGCCTGAAGGTTGCGGCGGCGTTTAAAAAGGCGGGTATTTCGATTCCCTGGGGCGGCCTTTTTGTACCAACGGCCCCCCCGCCTGACTATTACAGCATCCTTGCCGATGCGGGGCTGATGCATGTAGAATTCGGCACGGAGACCCTTTCAAACCGGGTACTTGAATCATACGGCAAACCTTTTCAAATTGACGATGTCTTTTCCTCACACAGAGAGGCTCTCACTGCCGGTCTGCACGTGGCTCATTATCTCATGCTGGGTGGGCCGGGAGAAAATAAAGATACATTGAAAGAGACTCTGGCCAATGCCGATAGGCTGGAAAAAACCGCTTTCTTCGTTTTCAGCGGGATCAGAGTTTATCCTCACACTGCCCTGTATGATCTGGCCATTGAGGAAGGACAGATAGAACCAAACTGGAATCCACTCGAACCGAGGTTTTACTGGTCGCCGGCCTTGCACCGGGAGACAGTTATGGAACTTATGAAAAACCACGCCGGCAGTCGGAGCAACTGGATTGTCGGTTCCGGGTCGAAGCAGACGTTCAAGAATATTGCGAGGCTGCATGAACGGGGCAATGTCGGACCCCTGTGGGAGCGACTGATCCGATGAGGCATGATGGAGAAAGGGTCCGATATGTCTCTCCTGCATCTGTAACCGGCTTTGTCGCCATCGCCCTTGCGTTCATCCTTGTCCTCTTTGATGTTCCGTTTGCCGTCATTCCCCTGTATATTTTCCTTTTTCTTTGTTTAGTGGCCCCTTTTTTTGTATCCAGAGGGTTCTTTTTGCCCGTCCTCAGTCGCGGACATACGGGAAGATCCGTTGTATCCCTGACATTCGATGACGGACCCGATCCTATGACGACCCGGCCACTTTTGCAACTGCTGGACCGGCACGCCGCAAAGGCCGCTTTCTTCGTTACCGGGGAAAAGGCCGCCAAATACGGCGACCTCATTTCGGAGATACTTGCACATGGTCATGACATCGGCAATCATTCATACAGCCATGACCCGCTTTTGATGCTGCGCTGTTCGGAAAAGCTGTATCGGGAAATTGAATCAACGCAAGTCTTGTTGAGACGCTTCGGTATTTCCCCTGCTGCTTTCCGGCCGCCCGTTGGTATCACCAACCCAGGACTGGCGCATGTTCTCTCTCAACAGAATCTGTACTGCGTGACGTTCAACTGTCGGGCTTTTGACGGCGGGAACAGGTATCTTCAGGGATTGTCAGATAAAATATTGAGAAAGGTGCAACCGGACGACATCATTCTTCTTCATGATGTCCGGCCAAAAAGTATAAAGGATGCGGGATACTTTCTGCATGAAGTTGATTTGATCCTATCGGGTTTAGAAAAAAGAGCTTTAAGGGTAATACCCCTTGCCGAACTTTTGGGAAGACCGGTTATGGTGCGGATTAAAAATATTTTTGACACGCAGATAGATCAATGATAGATAGTACAGGTTATATATACGGCAAATAATCATGGATGAGGCATGGCACAGCATATCGTATAAGGAGGAGCCGTCAGGCAGTGAGATTCTTGCAGAAGCTCGCGCAGAGACCGGATCACCCTGGTTTTCCGGGCATTTTCCCGATGCCCCGATTCTGCCCGGCATTGCCATCCTGTCCATGGTGACGGATGCCATCACGCATCATGAATCCGAAAAGGGGAAAAAGATAAGGATAGCCAGTATCAGGGGGGTCAGATTCAGGCTACCGGTCAGACCGGACGAGTTGTTGAAAATATCCCTGTCTTCCTCCCATCAGGATGGCCGACTTTCCTATCATTTTGATGTTACGGTGAAAGGAAAAACGGCATGCACAGGCATCATTGTGGCTGAGTTGCTACAGAAGGAAAGTGAAAACCATGGTTGAATTGACGATCACCGCAGTTTGCTGTAAACATAATGTTCAAGAAAAAAATTATGACTGTGACGATTTATTTACGCGGGGAGGATTGTGAATGCTCATGAGTATGAATAAAAAGGCACTAATATTTCGCGTTGCCGAAATTATCATCCTCGAACTGAAGCTGGAAGAGATTACGCCGGAAACATTCGATCCCGATCTTGATCTGGTGGATGAACTTGGTGTTGACAGTATGGATCT
>PLLV01000049.1:0-1634 GCA_003142295.1 Syntrophaceae bacterium | reverse complement strand
CTGGGAAAAGGTGAGGAAGTTTTTTTTCCTCCGGGAATCTACTTATGATATGACGAACCGCTGCAACATACGATGCGACGGTTGTTATTATTACGAAGGGGAAAAGCAGTTCGCACAAGGAAACGAGGACCCGGAGGCATGGCGGACACTGATGAAAGAGGAAAGGGCGAGGGGAATCACCTATGTAGTTCTGGCCGGTGCAGAGCCGTCCATGGTCCCGCAGCTTCTGGAGGTCTGCTACGAGGGAATGCCGCTGGGGTGTATTGCCACGAATGGTTTTAAAATCATTCCCGAATCAGTCGGCTACAAGATCCATATCTCCGTCTGGGGAAACGATGAAACGAGCCTGCGTGTAAGAAGGGCAAAGAATCTGCTGTCGAAACAGATCGACAATTACCGGGGTGACCCCAGGGCCGTGTTTGTATATACCTTTACGCGGGATAATATAGATGAAGTCTATGAGGTGATGGACACAATTGCCGCACATGATTGCAAGATCACCTTTAATGTTTTTTCATCTCCTATCGGCTATGCCGGTCCGCTACGACATAACAAGGATTCCCTTGAACGGACACGGAACGTCATGCTGGATCTTCTTTCCCGATATACGGAATATGTACTTTTTTCCCCCTACAGTGTGGTAGCACATACCCATAAATATGGTCTGCACGAGCTCTATGGATGCTCTTATCCGAGAAGGAATCCCTCGACAGACATCGGTCTAGGACGGTCTTTCAGGCAATACCGGGCGGATCTATCCTGGGACCGGGACGTGGCCTGCTGTGTTCCCGACACGGATTGTGAAGAATGCAGGCATTATGCAGCCGGCAGCGCCGTTGTTACGGCACGTCTGTATCGTCATGTGACTGACCCGGACACCTTCAAATCATGGCTTGACTATGTTGATACATACCTTGCCGTCTGGGTTGTGGGTTATGAAAAGGGCGACAACCTCTGCCGCGNNACAGTCAGCTCCTTACTGGATAAAGCATGGCATGAGCGTTACAAAAAGATATCCAGTCTGAATATTCGCAGTTCCATCTATGATGTGACCAATCAGTGCAATTTGCGCTGCAAGGGCTGTTTCTTTTTTTCTTCCAACGAACATCAAGCCGCCCCCGAGGAAACGGATGTGGGAAAATGGTCCCGGTTTGTTCAAAAGGAAAAGGAGCGGGGAGTCAATCTCGCCATATTAATCGGCGGAGAACCGACTCTGTACCTTGACCGGGTCGAGGCTTTTTACAATCTACTGCCAGCGTATTGCGCGACCAACGGTCTGATAAAGATTCCCAGAGAACGTTTTCCCGATATGATGGTGGGCATCTCGCTATGGGGTGATGAGGAAGACGAAAAATTACTCAGGGGGAAAGACACGTTTGCCGTATCCGGCAAAAATTATAAGGGAGATCCTAATACCTATTATCTCTATACGATTACGCCAAAGCAGGTTGGACGGATAGAGCACGTAATCAGCAAGATCGCCGATGTTGGTCTGAAGGTCCATTTGCAGCTGCTGACGAATGATGAAAATGTCGATGGCTTTTTCTGGACGGAAGGGAAGCTGAAAGACGTTCGGGCCGAGATGGACGATATGCTTGAAAAATACCCGATGACCGTTATTTCCTGCAAGTATT
>PLLV01000078.1 GCA_003142295.1 Syntrophaceae bacterium | reverse complement strand
ATGGCTTCTACAATTTCCATTTGCTATTCCTTTCATAAGGATTATTCAAGATAATGTCGCCAGCGTCTTCTCCGTTCGCTCTACCCAGCCGTCAGCACCGCATTCTTTGAAGAGGTCGATAGCCTTGGTGAGTTGTTCCTTGGCTCCTTGAATGTCGCCCTTCTTTTTGAACCAGTCGGCGTAAGAGGCATGATCACTCGCTAACTGCCACCTCATACCTTTTTTCGTGTCTGCTTCGATGGCCTTCTGAAACCAGACCTCCGCATCCGAGAGGTGATCACCGTCCATATTTAACAGGATATCTCCTATATTTCTGGCCATCCAGCCTTCACAAAACGTGAGTTTATTGTTTTGATAGCATGCAAATAATTCCGTTAATTCGATATCACGATCATGCCTTAACACTTTGGCTCTCACCAGGCCTGATTGAAAAAGTTTTATTGTGGAAGGCAGAAAACCGACATCTTCCGAGATTGAAATTTGTTTTTTAAAACAAATCACCGCATCATCATATTCTCTCAAGTCAATATGCATAGATCCCAAGTATAAATAAGCCGCTGCAATCCAACCAATGGAAGCCGATTTTTCATATGAAGAAGTAAATTCTAAAAGATGGGTTTTTGCCTCATCAAATAATCCTTTGTGATAACAAGACGCACCATAATTGGCGTAAGCCATCCCTTTGATATAGGCATCACCTGTTTCTTCGGCCAGCGTCAATGCTTCCTGGGCAAATTCATGAGCAGGATTCATCTTTCCTTCAAATTGATAGCACATAGAAATAACACCTTTTGAATATGCTATTCCCATTTTATGGTCTATCGATAGGCTAAAATCGAGACATTGTTTAAGACGTTTGTGGGCGTCCTTAAATTCCGAATAGAAAATCAGGAAATTACCTGATTGATGGAGTGCAAGCCACAATGAAGGATAGTCTGCAACCTCCTCTGCAATTGTCGTTGCCTTGTCAATAAATACAAGTCCTTTGTGGCTATCCTCTTCAACCACAAGATAATAGAGCCCAATTGCTGTGTATATTGCCGGAAGCCTTCTTCGATAATTTAACGCCAAAGCCAAATCAAGAATCGGTTCTACGGACTCTCTTGCATGAGAATGGAAACCCATACTTAAATAATAATTTGCAAGCGTTGTCCTGGCATCAATGATTTTTTTCTGATTGGCCTCCGTCTGGGGCAGCTTTTCCCAGCTGTTCACGCTCTTCTTCGCATACTCAATGGCATCTCTGAATGAAGCAGCCTTCTGGAATCTCTTTGCCTCCAGCCTTGCATACTCTGCCCCCTTCTCGTAATTATCGCTGGCAATGCAATGACCGGAGAGAACTCCATAATGGTAGCAGATATCTTCTTTATAGATATCTTCCATGGTACTGGCGATTTTTTTATGAATCTGTTTTTTCTTTTTGGTCAGTATGGAATCATAGACCACCTCTCTTGTGAGGGCATGTTTGAAGATATATGCAGAATCGGGGTAGATGCCTCTTTCAAAAAGGAGTTCGGAATCTTTTAGTGTGGAGAGATTGGCAAGAAGCTCCTTTTCGGGAAGGCCTGTTACTCTTTTAATCAGATCATAGCTGAACTCCCTCTCGATGACAGAACCTGTTCTCAGAACTTCTCTTGCTCCCTCGGGAAGGTTGTCCACCCTTGCCATGATAACATCCTGGATCGTGGAAGGGATCGTGAGCTTCTGGATGTCCTTTGACAACTGATATGCATTGTCCTTTCTCTCGATGACCTTGAGGTCTTTGAGAGACTTTATGAACTCCTCAAGGAAGAAGGGGATACCCTCTGTCTTTTGCAGGATCAGGTCTTCCAGTTCTCTGTCGATGTTCGGGGTGCCGAGCATGTAGGTTGCCATGGCAAGGGATTCACGGTTGGAGAGTTTGTTTAGGGTTACCTGACTGTGATAGGAGCGACTCCCCCAGGTATGGATAAACTCTGGTCTGTAAGTGAAGATGAGGAATACCTTCGCTGCTGAGATACTCTCCAGCAGATCTTTAAAGGCATCCTCGGAGCTTCGGTCCATCCAGTGGAGGTCTTCTATGGCCATTATGAGGGGTCGGATCTCTGAGCCCTTGAGGACGATCCTCTTGAGTGCTTCAAGGGTTCTATCTTTCCTCGCTTCCGGGCTCATGGGAATCTTGTCAATGCCGCTTTCTTTCACGGAAAGGAGCTCTAATAGATAGGGGAGTGTGGTTGATTCATCTACACGGATAGCTTTTAAGAATCTTGTGACCTTTTCTCTTATATCCTGGTCGGTATCGTTATCCTGAATCTCAAAGTTCGCCTTGAGGACATCAACTACGGGATGGTAGGCCACATTTCGGCTGTATGATAAGCAGCGTCCTTCAAGGAAGGTGACATATTCATTGGTCACGGCCTTTCTGAACTCATAGAGGAGCCTTGATTTACCGATACCTGCATCGGAGATGATGGAGATAGCATGGCCTCTCCCCTCCTTGGACCTCTCAAAACCGTCGAGGAGGAGCTCAAGTTCCCGCTCCCTTCCCACAAATGGCGTCAGGCCTCTTTCCGCACTGACATCGAATCTGGTTCTTCTGCTGCTGGGTGCGATGACCTGATAGACTTTAAGGGGTTTCTCCTTCCCCTTGATCTCTTTCTCACCCAAAGCCTCAAAACGGAACAGGCCCTCGGTAAGCTTGAAGGTATCATCAGAGACATAGGTGGTTCCAGGTTCTGCAAGGGATTCCATGCGGGAGGCCAGATTGACCGTGTCTCCGACTGCCTTGAACTCTACTCTCAGGTCGTTTCCAAGGGTGCCAACAACTACAGGGCCGGTATGGATACCTACTCTCATCTTGAGGGGTGGGATATCTCCCTTTTCCTGCCTTACTTTCTCATTGAACCTTGTCATCTCCCGGTGGGATGGCCATGGCGGAACGGATGGCTCTCTGTGGGGCATCCTCAAGTGCTATGGGGGCTCCAAATAAGGCCATGACCCCGTCACCGGTCATCTCGTTGACAGTCCCTTCATAGTCATGGACATTGTGGATGAGAATCTCATAGACCTGATCCATCATGCCATACACTTCTTCGGGGCCGAGATTATCAGCTAAGGGAGTAAAGCCCTTCATGTCGCAGAACATGACGGTGACCTGTTTGCGTTCACCTTCTATCTTGTCACGCTGGGAGAGGATCTTCTCGGTGATACCGGCTGGAAGGTATTTTTGAATCTTTTCAATCTTCTCGTCAAAGGAGAGTTCTTTGCGCGTGGGTTCGGAGGGAAGTGTGAGGTTGTGGCCGCAGTCGCCGCAGAATTTGAATTGAGGTGAATTGGAATAGTTACACTTCGGACAGACTTTTTCTAATTTGGTCCCACAATCTCCACAGAACTTAATGCCATCAGGATTATCAATATTACATCTTGAGCACTTCATAGTTTGACCCCTCAATGAGTTTTCCACCACATTATGCTATAAACCAAGAAGATGTGGTGGAAAGCCGATGGTTGTGCATGAGGTGATAATATTGCCCTGTGTTTTCCTGCCGAGCTTTATTGAGATCATTATTTTTCGAAGCACTTGTTTGTCAAGTATCGTTGTTAAGATCCTGCACTGATCAAAATCATTTTCCTTTTTTGCATTATTTGTTCTTCTCTGGGCGACAATTAACTTGTGAATAAAAAGCGACTCCGGGCAAGGCACACGGGTTTCATAGTCAACAAAACTAACGATGATCGGAAAACGAAAAAGGATATCAATAAACGGAAGTGGCGTTGCTGTAATGTGAAGATGGTTGATATTTTTCGTCGGGGTAACTCTTCCACCGCGCCTATGGATGAGAAATTCAACCTCAAAACCCCCTTTGGTGAATTTTCGCAGGCCTGTCTCGTAATCTGTGACTACCACATAGCCAGAATCTATGAGTATCTTTTCGAGATTCACACGTTTCGGATTCTTCGATGAGATGGTCTCCACAGCAAAGTCGATATCGAATGTCTTCAGGACATAGTGAATGTGAAAGAGTTCTCTGTAAATGGGCATGACCCAGCTCCCGATGAGCAGTCCCTGAGAGAAGAACCCCGCTTTGAAAAGGGCTTTTAGCAGCGCCTCTATATCTTCAGGATAGATAGATTTTGACAGGGTTATGTTCATGCGAGAAGTCATTTTTTTGCTGAGAGAATTTTTTCGAGATATTTAATCCTTTCTTTGTAGGACACGAGCTCTTTCATGTACTTTTTCCGTTCCTCCAATTGTTTCGATAGTTTCTCCAAATCGCCGTCAGAGATATGCTTGCTTACGCTTTTCCCGCCTTCCCGGTATTTAAGATAATGATATTTGTACTTTTTCTCTTGGTATCTCTTGTGCCTGGCATGGAGAGAACCTTTCGGCAAACCGGACAGCATCTTTATAAGAGACACAGAGATACGCCTGCATCGCACCAGTTCCTCCCTGAGCATCTGGTGCACCAGGTTCTTTTTTTCCACCACTTTCATGTCAAAATCATACATTACGTGGTGGAAAATTGCAAGGTGAAAATTGTATCTCGGTTCATCCCGAGTACGACTTATTATGGATAAGAATATGATACCCGCAACAGGCAAGAATACAAGTGTACTGATTCATATGCCTCATATAGCCTTTCAAGACTGCACAGCCGCCAGGGCTTCCTTTGCCTCCTTCAGGTGAACGTCAGAACCGCATTCCTCACAAAGCTTTCTTTCGTCACGATTCTCAGCCTGACATTTGTTACACTTCACCATCCCACCTCACCCTTATTGACTGCCTTCAAGAATTCAATAAAAAGGATCACAAAGATCAAGTCAACGACACCGCACAACGCAAGCAAAAGATGAAAGTTGCCAATGAAGTAATGATACACCAGCACAAGAAAAGCAAGCGTCTTGGCAATAATACCCAGCCTGACGATGTCATGATTCTTGTGAATGTTTTTTGAAACCCAGTAATAACCAACGCCTAATGCAAACACCAAAACCATGGCTAGTTGCATGACACCTGGATAGTTCAACGGTTGCATGTTGAGCCAGGCAAGAATGGGGGCACTCCAGAAGAAGAACAATACGCCTGCTCCCCAGTTCCAGAATGCACCAACCAGGAAAAGCCACTTGTAGTATGATTTTCGGTCCATAGTCCTTCTCCTTTCAATGAAGAACTTTTCTCCCGTTCTTTATCCCAATGCCACCAGCGCCTCCTCGGCCTGTTTCAGAAACACATCCGCCTCGCATTCCCGGAATAATTTTCTTGTGTCGTGATTCTCAGCTTGGCATGGTAGGTACTTCATCTATATGTTGTCCGATGGTTCCGTAAACTGCACCGACGCGGAAAGATTTGGCAGCACCGGGATCAACTTTGACCAGGATGATGCCCTCCTCGGCCTATGCAATCGTTATTATCGCCATTAATAAGAACGAGTGACACTGAAAAGGGAATTCTATTAAGCATCACTTATCTCCTTATACTATTTATTTCTGATGCCGAGCTGGTTTCTAATAAGATCGCAAAGACTTTCCTTGATCTCAGCGTGACGTGGAATGGGGGATTTCCCTCCCATTTTTGGGATTCATGTAGATGTCGTGCCTTCCGCCATGCCGTTTCAGATGGCAGCCGGCTCTTACCAGTTAGCGAATGAAGTCAAGGCGCTTCAAATATCCACACCGATTTCTTTTTGATAGACCGCATGCATGGGGGGAAGAATCACCGTATCGTCTTCCATCATCAACCGGTAGGCGTCTTTGACGTTTTCTTCAAGTTCCTCCAATGTTTCGCCCTGGCTGAAAACACCCGGTACCTCCTTGAGTCTGCCGACATACCAGTCGTCATCCTTCCAGTATTCGAGAGTAAATTGTCTCATCTTGCACCTTTCTTCTTCATTAGACGTTATATTAACACAATTGCGACTGGTTTTCCAGAAACATAAGCAGAACAAAAAACCCTCCACCCGTCATTTCCCGGCTCGACCGGGGAATCCAGGGTTTCCTGTAATCACTGGATTCCGTGTCGCGCTTCGCTTGCACGGAATGACACATGAAGAATTTTTTCCACAAGGTAAAAATCCAAAATCTAAGGTATCCTCCCGGTGAAATACAATTTGAGCCGATTCTTGAGAAACAATTGGCGTGTTTAATTGCCGGAGTAATAAGAGCTGTGCGAGGTGCGACAGATCGTTACATTGCAAAACATGGAAGAGCATTGTATAGTTTCATAAAAATTCACCTGCTCTCCTGGATGACTATGAATTCCACTGGCAACTGGCAAATTGAACATAACTGCCCTCAGTGCGGGGCCCCCGTGACGCTCGATGAGGCGGATCGCCTCCTTTTATGCACCTACTGCCGAACTAAACTCTACCTCTCTACGGAAGGCCACTTCACGTACTTCATACCGCCGCCGAATCCGGCTCCCCGGGAGACGATCTATGTCCCTTACTGGCGTATGAAAGGACTCTCCTATTCCATGCAGGAAAGCGGACTGTCTCAGCGTTTTGTTGACAGCAATACGCTGGCTCTAAAATCGTGGGGCATCCCTCCATCGTTAGGTCTCAGGCCGCAGGTATTAAAGCTGAAATTTGTCTCTCCGGAAATCGAAGGCCGGTTCATTGATCCAGAGCTGCCTGTTCAAGATGTTCTGAAGAACGCTGCCCTATCCATCCCACAGGTATTTGAAAAGCAATTCGGCATTGCAGAGCCGCCCGCTTCTTCCATCTTTCACAACGTCTTTGTCGGAGAAACGACCAGCTTGATTTATTCCCCCATGTACCTGGAGAACAATAACCTGTGCGACGCTCTTCTCAAGCGACCCGTGTGCACCATAAAGACAGAAGCCATGGAGNNAGGCACTCATACTCATATGCAAAAATTGCAGCACTGCCTGGGGATGCGAGGGCAAGGAATTTAAAAAGGTGGATTTTGCAGTAATGGAAGGTGCGGGTGAAATATCACAGTATCTACCATTCTGGAAAATGAAAGCCCGGATAGAAGGCATCAAACTCGATACCTATGCAGACCTCATCCGCATAGGAAATCTCCCCAAGGCAATTACTCCGGCCTTCGAGCAGACGCCCCTTTATTTCTGGAGTCCTGCGTTCAAAATTAACCCTGCCATGTTTCTCAGGTGGGCTCGGCAGATGACGATATCTCAGCCCGGAGAAAAAACAGGCGACTCGCTCCCGGATGTGCCCCTCTACCCTATCACTTTCCCGCTCAGCGAAGTGGCAGGAAGCATCACAATCACCATAGCCGATATCGTTACGGATAAGCGAAAGGTTTTTCCTCTCCTTCCTCAAATTCGCATTTCGTTGAATGAATGTCTCCTTGTTTATCATCCTTTCATTGAGAGCCACAATGAGCTCGTCCATGCGAATATGCACTTTAGCTTTGATAAGAAATCACTTGCCTTCGGCACCGGTCTTTAGAATCAGCGATCCCTGATTTGAAGCTCTCCGCAGCTTGCTGCGGAGAATCTTCGATTCTTAAGGAACAGTATCGTTCGNNTGCGCTCGCTACCGAATTCAAGCGCTGCCCTGCGGCTTGAAGCGTAAGAGGGCGTCCTTCAGGCTTTGCTCATCCAGCGTCCTTTCCTTTTTTCATCAAGACCACACTGTCTTTAATGATTTTGATCATCCGATGCGTCATGGTAGAAACGTCGCATAAAAAAGACGAGGGGCACAGTCAAGACCAGCATGACTGACAAGAGATAGAAGACATCATTAAAAGACATCATGGCCGCTTCCCTGATGACCTGATCGTATATCGCGGCAAGCCCTCCCTGACCGGAGATGGCCGGTTCCATGCCTCTCTGTTGCAGGGCCTGCGAGGCCCGACTGCTGCCCATGGCATATGGCATATCAAATGGAGTAAGATGGTCGATAAGACGGGCTTGATGGAATTGGGCCCTCCGTGTCAGGATCGTTGTGGAGATAGCAACACCGAAGCTCCCCCCGATATTTCTCACCAGATTAAAGATTGATGTGGCATTTCCCATTTCCTCTTTTTTCATGCGGGAAAGGGTAAGCGTGGTAAGCGGGATTATTATTAACCCCACGCCAATACCCATAATAATCCTTGGCCACACAATTGTGTTGAAGTCCGCCAGCCTGTTGAACATGGACATGAGATATGTCGAGTAGGCAGTCACAATGATACCAACGATAACAATACCCTTTGAATTTATCCTGGTTATGAGCAGTCCCACAATGGGCATGGCCACAAGGGTTGCAACTCCTCCGGGCGCGAGCACAGCGCCGGCGAGTGTCGCCGTATAGCCCATCAGACTCTGCAAGTACATCGGCAGAAGGACAATACTCCCAAAGAGATTAACAAAAACGAAAAATATGATGATATTTCCGAGACTGAAGGAAAAGTTCTTCAATATCCTCAGATCCACAACGGGTTGCTTGACAAACAGTTCCACGATTACAAAAATGACGAGCGATATTACAGATGCAACGCAGAGCCAGGTGATGAAGTCTGAAGAAAACCAGTCTTCCCTCTGCCCCTGATCTAATATGATCTGGAGGCAGCCGATTCCGACACTGAGAAATACGAGGCCCCAGTAATCGATTTTCATCTTTATGTCCCGTATGTACGCGGGGTCCACAATAAAGAGCATGGACATCAGGATAGAGATGATGCCCACGGGGATATTTATGAAGAAGATCCAGTTCCAGGACCAGTTGTCGGTAATCCACCCTCCCAGGAAGGGCCCGATGATCGGCCCGAACATGATGCCTATTCCGAAAATGGCCATTGCCGTACCATGCTGCGACGGCGGAAAAGTCTCCAGAAGTATGGACTGGGATATGGGTTGAAGGGCACCGCCGGAAAGACCCTGGAGAATCCGGAAAACCACGAGGCTTTGTATGCTCCAGGCGAGACCGCACAGCAGCGAACTCAATGTAAAAAGCGTAACGGAAAGGATGAGAAGGCGTTTCCTGCCTAAGAGCCTGCTGAGCCAACCGGTTATGGGGATAACAATGGCGTTGGCCGCAAGATAAGATGTGATAGACCACGTGGATTCATCGATGCCGGCGGAAAGGCTGCCGCGAATGTGATCCAGAGAAACATTGACAACCGACGTATCCATAATAACCATGAGCGTGGGAAGCATCACGGTTAGGGCAACCATCCACTTGTTTACATGTGAATCCACCAGGAAGCTATTCCTTCGTGATGATCGTAGGTACGACAGACATGCCGACCCTGAGAATATGGTTGGGATCCGCCCCTTCGTTGAGGACAATCTTTATAGGCACCCGCTGAACAACTTTCACATAATTCCCTGTTGCATTCTCAGGCGGAAACAAGGAAAAAATAGAGCCGGTTCCAGCCATGATGCTCTGCACCGTGCCCTCAAAATCACGGTCAGGATACGTATCTACTCTGATCTTCGCCTTTTGACCGGGCTTCACATTCTCGATCTGCGTTTCCTTGTAATTTGCAATTACCCAGATATCATTGAGGGGAACAACAGCCATCAGCGGTTGTCCTGACTGTATCTGGTTGCCGGTTTCCACGGACTTCCTTGTGATGTATCCATCCGAAGGCGCATAAATTTTTGTATAACTCTTCTTCAAATCTTCCGCTTTACGGGTCTCTTCCCTCTGTTTCACCACAGAATTTTGGGATTTAAAAGCCGACTCCGTCTGCTGTATGATGGCCTTCTGTGTTTCCAGGGCAGCCTCAATCTGTTTTAGCTGCTCTCTCGATGCTTCAACCTGCGCTGTAGCAACGTCAAAATTCGTCTTCGCCTTTTCCAGCCGTTCCTCCGGCACAACCTCTTTCGCGCGAAGCACTTGAGCCCGCTTGAAATCCAGCTCCGCCTGCTTGAGATTTGCCTCTTGGAGCTTCAGATTTGCCCGCGCTGACTTCACGCTGAATTGCAATTCCAACAACTGCTTCTTTGTCACGTCCACCTTCGTTGAAATCTCTTCGCGTTTTGCATGCTCCGCATTCCGCGCCGATTCAGCCTCTCTAACCCTGACATCATAGTCTCTGTCGTCGATCTCAAGTAGGACATCATCCTTCTTTACAAACTGATTGTCTTCAGCATAGACGGCTCTCACCGTACCGGGAACCTTCGATGCGATGACATGAATCCTGCCCGTAACAAAGGCGTCATCTGTGGTAACATACTTCTTTCTGTACTCGCGGTAATAAAAAACGCCTGCCACACAGGCTATCAGAAAAGCAAAAACCAAAAAAAGTGCAAATCTCTTTTTATTATTGTTCATCATTTCACGGGCTGTGCTCATTTATTTAACCTTTAACCTCACAAAAAAATACATTGAGCATCTGCATTTCACCTTCTCAAGAAATAAGCTGCCCAATTATTCAGGCTATTATAGCTTCTAATGATTCATTTTGGCAATGCGAACCATAAAATACGCAGCTCACACTTAGTATATCATTTCATTATTAAGGTATCATATCGACCCCTTCGTTTTTACTCAGGGTAAACTCCGGGAGAAATCTTTTCCACTCATATTGAAGATTTCTCGCTGCCCCTTCGCGATGCGAAGGGCTTCGGCTCACCGAAATGACAATAGTACATGGAAATTTCCGAACTGTGGCATAAAATACGTAACCGAATTTATGAACCAGTGTACTTAGTCTCTTCAAGAAGATTAAGTCTTTCCATAGAGGCAAAAAAAAAGGCCAGCCTAACCGACTAACCTCCTTCTACCTGTCGCTTGCGTCATACAACAAAAGACATTTCTCTCCCCGATATTTTACGGGGAGTGGAAATAGTACCATGGACCTCCTTTGCTGATGGGGTCTCTATAGCACATCTTCATCAGTCCCTTATTTGTTCTTATGCCTGTTAGACTTCAAACGCTTCTTGTATTTATGTTTACTTATTTTCTTCTTTCTTTTCTTTACGACACTTCCCATTATTTACCTCAAATATATCTGATGAATTACCCTGTTTGCGCAAACTGAGACGCTCTATCAGGGCCCGCTTTCTCCAAAGCAGGCGCATCATATATGATTGAATTGCTTCTGTCAATGCAGATAAATAATTTCTTTTTTCCCGCAATCGAAGACAAAAAAGGACAGTGCAGGCAACCCTTAACCGAAGATTACGAAACTCACCGTTCTTGTTGACTCATTCAATACCAAATCAAACTGCCGTCAATATTGGTTTTTACCCCGCATTCTTTATGATATAACTTAAGATCTTTGCAAAATTGTATAAAACCAGCATTTATGTCATTCTGGCGAAAGCCGGAATCCAGTATTATCAAGCATTTCCTAGATTCCGGGTCAAGCCCGGAATGACGAATAGAGGAGTTATGCAAAGGTTTTAATTTGGTATTGCATACACATTAAATTATCAGTACTAAAAGCGACGACATAGTCTGTTGCAGGCCATCCAAGGTTTCGTCATTTTTTTGCGAGGAGAAGAGAGAGGGGCATCACAACGCAAAACCGCAAACGTTAGTTGGACACTCGGACAGCTATAAAAACAAAAAGGGGGAAAAGTCATGGAAAACAGGACCAAACGAATTTTCATCAGCGATATTCACATGGGAGACGACAAGAGCATGAGTACTCCGAATCCTTACGGTTGGTTCAAGGACAATATATCTGTGCTGGCACAATTTCTGGATGATCAGCTAAATGTTCCCGACGTGAAGGAGGTGGTAATACTGGGGGATCTCTTCGATATGTGGGTCCAGCCCGTCAATTACGATCCCCTCACATCGTTCGCGAATATCTGCTCCAACCCCGCCAACAAAAAGGTCGTCGACAAACTCAAGGCACTGGCGGCAACTCCCGACATCAAACTTGCCTATGTACCTGGCAATCATGACATGGGCATGAACGTTGCCGGAATATCGGCAACGAAGCAGTTTATGGAGACAACCTTTCCCGGTATCCGTTTCTTTTGCAACAGCTCAGTGCCGTGGGGGAGCTACACCGTGGGGACTCTGGCGGCTGAGCACGGGAACCACTACTGCCTTTTCAATGCGCCCGACATGTGGACAGCTAAAGATACCTTTCTTCCGCTCGGATACTTTATTTCCCGTATAGTTGCCTACAAAGTCTCACAGACTGGAACATCGGAAAATTATTATGACATCCTTGTCCAATTTCGCAAGGATTCCATGGAGCAGCCGAATTTTGTCAGGAGCATGTTTGATGCTATTGCCAAAGATGCCGGTTTAAATCCAGGCGATAGCATCGATGTTAACGGGGTTCCCGGCTATCCGGCTGCGATTACCGTGGACACGGTTGGGAAGCGCTTCAGCAATCTCACCCAAAACTGGACAAATACGCTGGGAAACATCAATCTTGCGGCGGCCACGGTCGGCGATCTTGAGAATCTCTCGTGCGCGGCGTCCCTGGCCTATTTCGATCATTTCGGTTCCAACACAAACATTGTCATCTTCGGGCACACGCATATCCCTATCTTGGACCCGCGCGAGTTGGACCCCCGGGCGGACCCTGCTGCCCATGCAAGCAATGACCCTTGGAACTACATCTATGCCAACTGCGGCACATGGGTAGATGGGAGTAAGGGCGGCTGCACCTATGTGGAGACCGAGGAAGATGCAAATGCCGGACGACATTATGTCCGCCTCAAGTCCTATACTTCGAAGACCGTAATTAGAGAGGGGTTCGTTAGACTCTGAGGGCAATCCGCTCAAGCCGGAACCAAACATGCTGTTAATAATTTTTCGTCAGAAATTCAATTTTAAGCGCTGTGAGAGGAGTGAGTATGACTACCCCACAAAGACGAGATCCTGCAAAAATTCTCCCGGAGATAACGTGGGATGCCATCGCTCCACCGTACCCCGATTATCTTTATTTCGATGGTGTCGAGCGCTACCCGTTCCGGCACCGTGCAACCACGTTTGATATGGTAAATGCATGGTGGCTCATCGAAGCATCAACGTTAGCCTATGCTGAGGAAGATTTCGTCCGCCTCCGGTTTCAAAAGGCGGGTCTCACGGAAGTAAAATTCTTCACGGGAAAGAGCACCCAGTGCTTTGTCGCGAATAACGACGATTTCGCCATAATCGTATTCAGGGGGACTGAAATGCGCAGACACGCGGTGAAACCCGATTTCCGCAATATCATTGCCGATGTCAAAACCGATGCCGACATCATGCTCACGGAGTCGGGCCAGCGCGGGAAGGTTCATCGGGGATTTAAAGACGCACTCGACGAGGTATGGGTGAAAGAAGGTCTCCTCGAATATATCAGTAACGGTATCCCGAACAGGACTTTATGGTTCACAGGACACAGCCTTGGCGCCGCCCTTGCCACTCTCGCCGCCAACAGATATGGGAAGGCCCAGGGCCTGTATACGTTCGGCTCACCCCGGGTGGGGAATGTCGATTTCGCGGATGACTTCCACATCAGCGCCTACCGGTTCGTCAATAACAACGACATCGTTGCGAGAGTGCCGCCCCCCATACTATATAAGCATGTTGGCGATCTGAGGTACATAGACAGCAGCGGGATCGTTTATGACAACTCAAGCTGCTGGGAACGGACAACCGACTCAATTCGCAGCGAAGTATCATACATTGCCAATTCACCGGGTCAGAAACGGCACGGGTTTGCCCATTTAATCCCGGACGACATCGTTGACCACGTTCCGACATTGTATGCCACACATATATGGAATAACATCCCGTAATTGAAATAATTGAGCGGCCCGGGGTATTGGAGCGCCAGTGAAGACTGGCACGAAATGGTCGGTGACGGCCTCATACGGTGCATGATGAACAAACCGCATCGGCCACGACTCACGGGCAGGCGACCGTTACAAAGTTACTACTGTTCACCTATCATGCTTGGCACCCCGATAACGATGAAAATGGGCAATGGAAGGAAATGCTTATTTTGTAGTGAAGTCGAGTATTGCTTCCACCTATAGCTCAGCAACTTTTGGTTCAGAATTGCGGTGATGATTGCCAGTTAAAATCATGTCCCTTTAATAAGTTGATAGCCATTCTCCCTGAATAATCTCAGGCATGCATCTACTGTACTTATGTCGTAATGGGTTCCGCGATTGTTCTCAATCTCCTCAAGAGCTGCATCAATGCCCAAGGCGGGACGGTAAGGCCGGTGTGAAGCCATGGATTCCACCACGTCGGCCACGGACAGGATCCGTGATTCAAGGAGCGTTTCTTCTGCAACCATCCCTTTCGGATAACCCGAACCATTCATCCGTTCATGATGCTCCAAAACCATCCTCGCAATGGGCCAGGGAAATTCAATATCCTTCAGGATATCATAGCCGGACTGGGCATGGGTCTTGATGATGCCGAATTCCAAGTCTGTCAATTTTGACGGCTTGCTGAGAATCTCCGCCGGAACAGATATCTTACCGAGGTCATGAATGCCGGCTGCCATCCGGATCGCATCGATCTGATCGGTGGGAAGG
>PLLV01000248.1 GCA_003142295.1 Syntrophaceae bacterium | reverse complement strand
CTGCGCATTCGCTCTATCCGGAAAACCCAAAAGGATGAAAGAAAAAAGCCCGAAGAAGGTCGCGGCTATTGACTTTATGAACTGGCGGCGATTCAGGGTACCCCATATGTTTTTCATGGTGTTTCCTCCGGTGGTCTTGCATGAGAAGATTGTTGGAAAAGGCGCAACTTATGCACGAATCACTTGATGATCAAGTCTCTTGCCTGTCCCACCACTTCCCTGTATTTTACATGAATCATGTTCCTATCGTATTCCCACATCGCGTTGAGCATAGCGTCCATCTCGTCCTTCGTGAAATATTGTAAACAAGGGATGAAAAAATGTTTGTCCTCGAGCTCAATGTGTTTTCTATAAAGTACTGTGATCGCTTTCAGGCTGTTCAGGATATCGCTGCCGGCATTTTCATCCCCTCTTACGTATATTTCCCCGGCCTGTGCCAGCTTCGCTATCATTTTCCTCGCCTGAACGTGTTCATCGATGAGTCTGTTCAACATTTTCCTGTGATCGTCTGAAAGGTTCTTTTTGGCCAATGCGGCAAAGAGGATGTCCTCTTCTTTGCCGTGGTGCGTCCTGTCTCCGTATGTCCTGAAGAAATCGCACACCATGTCGATGAAAGCGGGATTTACTTTTTTACTTGCCTGTGTGGAAGCCACATAATCTTCCATTACACCAACCATACGCTCAATGAGGCGGTGTTCGATCATGAGGGGGGCGATCGGTTTCATCGGTCCTCTCACTTCTTTCGCCCCGAGCGGCAGAGAAATAAAGACAAGAATTGCTACCAGGCCTGAAACCATGTATATTTTTTTCATTTCCGTACCTCCTTTCTCGTCAGCAACATATGGGAGCAATAAAAAAAATCGAGACAGTTAATATCCGCTCATCGGCCGCGCTGTATGCGGTGAATGTTGGCAAGTGCAAGAGTGACGAATAGAAACATGATGAGCGCCATGGCACTGTAAGAAGAGACGCCTCGGGACTGCAGGAAGCCGACAGCAAGGCTGCTCAGGGCGGATCCGCCGAGCTGGAAAAACCCAATCAGTGCGGCTGCCGCTCCTGCCTGTGCTACATAACAACCCAAAGCCTCTTTCGTGGCTATGGGGAAAATTATACCAAAACCGACGGCAAACAGAAAGGTCATTCCCAAAACCGTTGCAACTGTGACCGTCTCCCTGGGCATGCAAAACATCCCCAGAGCTCCCGCCAGCAGAATAACCTCCCCTGCATAGAATATCCGANNGCAGTGTAGTAAGCCCCCAAACCTCCAAAGCATGCACCGAGAAGGAGAACATATCCCATGTAAATCCGGTTTCCAAGGAAGTCCCGATAGGTCTTAAAGACAGAAATAAATGGGATACGGCGGGAGGAAGGGGAGGGGAGGGTTTCCGTAAGCAGGGAGAAACTAAGCAGCCAGACGACTGCATTAAAGATCAGCAGTGACCAGAAGGTCCACTGCCATCTTAAATGTTCAGTAATAATACCGCCAATGAAAGGAGCCACTGCCGGGGTTATCGACATGGCAGCCCCCAGCCAGCCTATGAGAATCACCGTGCGATCCTCGGAAGAGGTATCCTGGATCATGGCCTTGCCTACCACGGGGGCCACACCGGCGCCAAAGGCCTGGAGAGTTCTTCCTGCCAGCAGCATGGTGATGTCAGTAGCCATGGCGCAGAGCAGCGTGCCCATACCGTACACTTCCAAACCCCGGAGAATCATGAAACGCCTTCCCAGGGCATCCGAGAGCGGGCCGGAGAATAGGTTGAAAAAGGCAAATCCGGCGAAATATACGGTGAGGGTCAAGGCCATCCAGGAAGGAGGGATGTTGAGGTCAGAGCCGATCCCCGGTATTGCGGGCAGGTAGAGACTTACCCCTAATTGCCCTACTGCTATGCAGGCAGCAATCAGAAGGACAAAGCCGCCGTTGCTTCTGGACGGAGACATATTCTATGGGGTCCTCTTGATGGATACCGTGTATTCTCCGATGCCATATAGCGCCGGCCCCGCTTCAATTTGCGGCTTACATGCGCCGTGCCTCGCATAATCTAATGGTATTACACTCAGCCGGGTCACTTCGTCACCGGATACCATCTTATCCTGCCGGTAAGCCAGTTCGGGATCCCGATCCGGTCCTTCCCGGCATCGTAATAGTATGCACTCCCTTTGAAGGGGTCGAACACCTGTATGAGCGGGAACTCTATTACCTTCGTGTTCTGGAGCGCCATTCCGTTCATCACCGCCGTGTTCTTCACGATCTCCCAGCAGGCGGCCGCATTCACCATGGAAACGAATATCTTGCAGTTTCGCGGCGGAATCTCCCCGCTCCGTACCTTCTGCAGCGTTTCGGGATAGAGCTTTTCAATCCTCCCCGGGAACATGTAAATATTCATGTACTTCGGCAGGAGAGCCTGGTAATCGACATCCCGGGCATCTACATGCTCTACGCCGAACTTTCCCACGCTCTCGATCGAGACATCGCCTTCATGGGTTACAGTGCTGACAACCCAGCAGTTCGAGGTGCCCGGGCCGATGACCATCCGCTTCCGAAGACGGTGGCACACACGGGCAATCACAAAGTTTGCCTCAGGGTCTGACGTTCCCATGACCACGATGTCCACGTCGGAAATGATCTCTTTAAGCCACTTCTCGTCATTCCGGGTTACTTTCCGGCAATAGGCCGTCACACAGCAACCGGGGTTGACTTTCTCCAGATATTCCTTCCACGCCTCCGGCTTGACCTTTCCGATGTAGTCCATCGTGAAGGGAAGGCGGTTCATATTCGTTGCCTCAACCGCGTCGAAATCGACAACGACAAAGTGCTGGTATCCTACCCGCAGGAGGAAATCGAGGACCGCACCGTTCCCCCCCGCTCCCATTACAAGGACGCGCGTTTTCCCTATTGCGGAAATCAGCTCTTCCGTGAAATTAACAATACCCTGCTGTCGATTGACGATATCCTTCCAAGTCATAAATACCTTCTCACACAAGATTCCTGTTGTCGTTTTTCCGGCACGTATGTCTAATCCTCGCGTCGGTCCTGATCGCTGGCGGCCTCAGCCTTCTCGCAGTATTCCATGAGGACGGCAACAGTGTCGGAACCGGCCTCGGACAGGGCATGGGACTTGCGCGCCCCGAAATAATTCAATTCGTCGGCAGTCATGGGCTGTCTGTTCCTGCGAATCCAGTCAACAATGGTCTCTGCCTCTTCATTCTGGAAGAACCACCGGTAAAGATTCCTCTTGTCCTTCAAACGGCTGTACTTCTCGGCATACCGGCGTTCCATCGTTTCCAGGTTTATACGCGTAAAGACTACCTGTTCGCCCGTCTTCGGGCTTTGTCGCGAATCCGGGGAGACCTCGTCAAACAGAAGAAAGTTTGAGTAAAAAGCGGCATGATGGGCCATGACCGACGCGACTAAATCGGTATTATGGAACAGGCGGGTAGCGGCAAGATGGACGAGCCTGTACAGGTGCATCGTGAGATCGATGGCGCTGTGGTCAATTTCCTCGTTCACGCCCAGCGAAAATATTTCGCACAACTGCCGCCCGGCCTTTCTTAAGACTGCCAGCCGCTCGGGAAAGATAATATCCGCAGGCAACCCCAGCCGGGAATCGGGAACAATGCTCACTGTCCCTGCTGCCTGCCCGTCTTTCGCAGCGAGAAACGTCAATGTGTGGGGATGCAGGTGGTGGATGGTGCACCACAATCCGCTCCTCAGGTTCGGCACCAAAGCGAATCCCTTGTCGAGGTAGATGTCATATACGAGCTTAAATGCCTTTTCGCGCAGCGGCTGCGTGTTTGCGACAACAATGCTCCAATCATTTTTTGGTCCGAACCGGTATTCATTCGCTTCAATTAATTTGCCGGCCAAGGGGTTTGCTCCTTTAATTCAGGGCTTGTCTTATAATAGCGTATAAGAAAGAGGTTTGCATGTCAATAATGGTATGTCACGGACAACAAGCTGTGGGATTTTTATTGACAGACAAAAACCTCCTGGTATACTCGTTTAAACCAGTAAAACGGAATTCTCATCAAAAAGGAGGAAATATGCGTATACTGAGAGTCATTACTATTCTTTTTGTGGTACTGTTTGTTTTTTCCGGTGTCGCCCTGGCCCAGCAGATGCCCAATCCCTATGGTCCGAACATAAGCCTGGCGTCTGCTAAGAAGGTTGCTGCCGCTGCAGCCGCGGAAGCGATGAATGTGAAGATAAATGTCGTAATCGTCATTGTGGATACGGGCGGCAATCTTCTCTATCTCGAGCGGTTCGATGTTGTCCAGTACGGCAGTGTCGATGCGGCGGTTCACAAGGCAAAGTGTTCAGTCGCTTACAAGAGACCGACGAAGGCCTTCGAGGATACGATCGGGGGTGGAAAGACGGCATATCTGACCCTGGACGGTATAATCGCAATTGAAGGAGGTGTGCCCATCATTCAGGGTGGCAAGATCATAGGCGCCATAGGCGTGTCTGGCGGAGCCGCAGCGCAGGATGGCCAGGTGGCGGTGGCTGGAGCCAAAGTGATAAAATAACTGGCAACGTTTTGCCTAAAAGGTATTAAGGGGAGGTCCATACGGAGGCCCTCCCCTTTTTTCATTTCTTGTAACCGGAAGCGGGATCTGGCGACGTACCGTTCTTGAGGTAAATCAGGAACGTTTCAATGGCAGTTTGCCACTGGCCTTATTAAGAAGGTGTGCAATATCCCGTTCAAGTTGATCGAAACAATCCATGAGTTCTTTGGCTTCATCCGTTAAATGCATACCGTGTTTAACACTGTCCATCTCCACAAGCTTTATGCCCAGCCTCTCTTCGGATGCCTTAATCCTCCCCCATGCGGCCCTGTAAGACATTTTCAATTTCTTTGCCGCCGCGTTCAGACTGCGGCATTCTTCAATGGCTTTGAGGAGCCCGTCCCGACCGGGCCCAAATATTACACGACCATCACGCTCCAGCCATAATTTGTGTTTGATTTCCAATGGTGTATCTCCATACGCGCGAAAAGAAATAGAACAGATGCATCGTAAAATTAGCATGATAGAATCGTCCGTAGCAAGTCATTTATCATTCCGATATGTCATTAATGACATAACCATCTGAAATCACTGCACTATTGGAAAAAAAAGGATTGACAATAAGGCCTGAATGGATTAGATAAACATCGTAGATAAGTAAGTTATATGAACGTTTTTAAAAACAGTAATATTGTCAGAGCACTTCCACAGATAACCATGTTTAGTTTACTCTATTTCGTATCAAGCCAACTTAAATACAAGGGATAGCTTATGAAGAAAGCTACATTTTTGATTGTACTTCTTATTGTTTTGAGTCTTGTTTTTTCCGGGATAATTCTTGCTCAGGCCAAAAAGGGCGGTGCTATTGCTGCGACGGCGGCTTCCGTATGGGATTACTTGAAGAAGGAAGGATACGCAAAGAATTGGAAGATGTGGCCAGGAACGACAAGCATGTATCAGGGGCCGGAACCTCACGGGGCATTTCTGACAACCTATGTGAATGACGCGGCTTTGAAGTCCATCAACGCCAAGAAGGGAAAGTTCTCTGATGGGGCAATAATTGCTCAGGATAATTTTTCGAAAGACAAGAAACTGAAATTTATTTCCGTCATGTACAAGGTTAAAGGCTACAACGCGAAGGACGGGGACTGGTTCTGGGCACAGTACAAGCTTGATGGAAGAGTTGAAGCGGAAGGAAAGGTTGACGAGTGCATAAAATGCCATGTAGCCCAGAAAGGAAATGATTACGTTTACACAAGCAAACTTAAATAAACTGACTGAAGATCGTAAGAGGCGCAGATAGTTTATTTAGGCGGTATAAAGTTTAAACTTCAATATGAATGACCAGAATGGAGGTTATGTTATGGAAGGGAAGGAAANNGCAGTGGCTGCGGGTAGTGCCGTTGCTATGGCTACGGTCGGAGGCTTGGCTGCCAGGGCTGCCCATGCTCAAGCCGCACCACCTGCACCTCAGCAAAAGGACTTGATGAGGTTTCTGTTTGCCGAGAGGGAGAATTGTACAGGATGCAGGGCCTGTGAATATGCCTGTTCTGTTTATCACACCGATGTCGTAAGGCCCTCAGTATCCCGTATTCACGTGCTGAAATACAAGGATTCTATAGACGTTCCTGTCGTGTGCTGGCACTGTGAAGACGCCCCGTGTATCGCGGCCTGTCCCACAACTCCGAAATCGATAATCGCGGATCCCAAGCACAACGGAATNNNNAAAGACCAGTCCGGCAATCCGCAGGGGCCCTGCCTCATGACAAACAAACTTGGTTTTGGCGTCAATTTGGCTTTCAGGAATGTGACGCCCAACCAGGCGGGTAAGGATTTACTGGATCTCACGTTCTATCCTAATGTCGATGGGAAGAGACCCATCCCCGCTAAGACTAAAAAGACGAGGAGGTCGTAACCATGACAGCACCAAAAGGCGGATGTTTCGGAAAAGTTCTCGAGATTGATTTAAGCAAACAAACATATAAGGCTCGCGAAGTCCCTGATGAGATTTATCAGAAGGCCATCGGGGGAAACGGGCTCGCTGCATATTTTCTCACCACAGAGTACAGGGCCCATAAAGACCCCCTGGCAGAAGACAGCTTTATATACATAGGCCCGGGACCCCTTAATGGAACCTTCTGCGTTTCCACGCGCACAAGTTTTGCCCATATGAGTCCCTACACGGGTCTGATCTCCCACGCGGAGACAGGCGCCCATTTCGGGAACGAAATCAAATGGGCCGGCTGGGACGGCATCTACATCAAGGGTAGGTCGAAGAAGCCTGTGTGGCTTTCCATAGTGGACGACAAGGTGGAATTCAAGGATGCCACAAAGATATGGGGCAAGGACACGGAAGAGACGCATGAAGCGATCGTCAAGGAAATGAAGGATCCCTACGCCCGGACGGCGGTAATAGGCCCGGCCGGTGAGAACCAGGTTCCCTTTTCATGCGTGATCGTGGAGCGTTTCCGCGCTGCCGCAAGAAGCGGCACGGGCATGCTCATGGGAAACAAGAAGCTGAAGGGCCTCGCCGTCAGAGGCACTAAGGGCGTACCTGTTGTCGACAACGTGAAATTCATGGAGATGGCCACCTATGCCAAGAAGCTCGCAGTGGACAAGGAAGCCTGGCAGGGAATAAAGCGATGGGGAACGGCTGGTCTCCTTGAGCAGAATAACTTTTACACCGGATCTCTCATCACGAAGAACTATCAGACAACCTGGTATCCCGACATTGTGAAAATCGGCGCTGAGGAGGCGAACCGGAAGTTTTGGAAGCGGCATGTGGCATGCAATCACTGTCCCATCCACTGCCTGAAGCTGGGTGTCATCCGTGACGGAAAATACAGGGGCATGATTGCGGAAGGTCCTGAGTACGAATCCGGCGGACTCCTGGGAAGCAATCTCGGGATGACTGACTTCAACTCTATGATCGCCCTCATCGAGGCCTGCGACGCCCTGGGTATCGACAACATCTCCACAGGAGGCGTTCTCGGATTTACTACGGAACTCGTCGAGAGAGGCATCCTTAAGCCTGCCGACCTTGACGGTCTCAAACCCAAATGGGGCGATGGGGATACCTATATGGAGCTCATCCGCAAGATGGCCTACAAGGAAGGCAAAGCGGGCAAGCTTCTTTCCAAAGGTGTGAAGAAGATGGCCGCGGAAATCGGCAAGGGGTCCGAGTTATATGCCATCCATGTGAAGGGCAAGGAATTGGCAGCCCATGACCCGCGGGGTGACAAGGCCAGGGCATATAGCTACACTTTAGGTTCCTGCGGAGGGGATCACCATGAGGGCGCTTCTACAAGAGCCCTCGTCATCTTTGCGATGATCAATTCCCTCTCCATTTGCTCTTTCGCAAGCGCGCTCATCTGGGGCGGCGAAAACGCGAAAATAACCGTGGGCATGCTGAATCCGCTCTGCGGGTGGAATATGACGGAAGACGATTACTGGACAACTGGGAAAAGGATCCTCACGATGGAGCGCATCTTCAACGTAAGGGAAGGCATAAGCCGCAAGGATGATGCTCTGCCGAAGCGCATGATGACGGAAAAGCTTCCTGCGGGACCAAAGAAAGGGAACATCTTCACTGAAGAAGATACGAAGAAGATGCAGGANNATCCACATATCCCCCTTTATGAAAGGGAGTGTACATAATAAGAGAACTTTGAAAAAGTGTGCTCATTGTCATTTCGACCGGAGGGAGAAATCTTATAAGTCCTTGATAAATAATAAGATTTCCGCACTCACTTTGTTCGCTCGCAATGACAAGTAAGGATTATGACAAAGCGTCCGTATCAGGATGAATTGTTATTTTTAGGAGTAATATAGGTATTCATCTCTCATGAGTTTTTCAAGAAGGGATGCGCTCCATATTCTCGTTAGCGGCGCAGTTTCCACCCTTATTTTTACATCTTTTAAAGTCAGTGGTGCCAAAGCATTACCCCGCCCGCCCGGTGCGCTCATCGAACCGGAATTCCTCAAGTACTGCACACGGTGTTACCAGTGTATAGATGTGTGTCCTGCCGACGCACTCCATCCGGCAGGCATTTCCGGCGGCATTCCCAATTTTGGAACACCGGTTCTGGACTGGAAGAAGTGCATCTTCTGCATGAACTGCATCAGGACATGCCCGACGGGGGCCATAAAGAGAATCTCCAGAGATGATATCGATATCGGCAACGCCATAATCAACCATGATACGTGCCTCACCTGGTCGGGACAGAGCAAGTGCGACATCTGCTATAATGCCTGCCGGTACGATGCCATCAAGTTGGAAAACAAGATCTACCCCGTAGTTCTTGAAGATCCCTGTACGGGCTGCGGGGCGTGTGAGAGAAAATGCCCGACGAATCCGAAATCTATCGTCGTATATTACGACAAGGTAAAAAGGTTCCTGCCGCCTGAAAAGGGGCTCTCATTGCGTCTTCCCGATGAATCAGGCAAGAAACACGGCGAAGAGGATTTCAAGGACTGGTTTGTGGAAAGGATCAAGAAGCTCGGCAAATCCTACGGGATCATTAAAGAAGAGGAAGATGAGTAAATGAATAGCACCAGTGCATCTCCTGTTCTGATTATTGGCGGCGGCGTCGCAGGAATTAGCGCGGCTCTCGACATGGCCGGCTGCGGTCATGCCGTTCATCTCGTGGAGAAGGGACGCATCCTCGGCGGCCAGGTTGCAAAGCTGGACAAACTCTATCCTACGGATCACTGCGCCTTTTGTCCGTTGTGGACGGATATCAAAAAGGTGAGGGAACATCCCTTGATTACCGTCCATACATCTACAGAGGTCAGAGAGCTCAAGAGAGTCGACGGCCTCCTTCATGCGGTCATGATAAGAAAACCTCCGGTCATCGATGAAAGCCTCTGCGTTTTCTGCGGGAAGTGCGCTGGCGAATGTCCCGAAGCTGCCATTCAGACCTTAGGTGACCATGTTTATCCGCCCTCTTACTGGGTTAGAGAGGACGTCTGCAACAGGTGTGAAAGATGCGTGAAGATATGCCCCACGGGAGCTATCGATTTTCAGAGGACAGAAGAGACGTCTGAACTTATGGTTGACGATGTCATATGGGCTTCCGGTTTTACCGAGGTGGATCTGACACCGCTTCCGGAATTCGGGCTGGGAAAACATCCGGACATCATGACGGCGATGCAGTTTGAGGAATGGACGGCAGAGGCAGGCGTCAATAAAGGGGCAATTATAAACAAATCAAATTCATCGGTCCCCCGCAACATTGCCTTCATTCAGTGTGCAGGCGCAAGGGATCAGAGGCTGCTCTCATACTGTTCCGCCGTCTGCTGCATGCATGCCCTAAAGCAGGCTCAGTGGGCACTAAGGCGGAATCAGGAGATTCAGTGCGTTGTCTTCTATACCGATCTCCGTACGGTGGGACGCGACTATTACGAGTATTCCCTGCGGGACATTAGCGGGAGCCGCGTAAGACTGATAAGGGGGAGACCGTCTCTGATCTATCCGCTGCCCGGAAGGGAAGGCATCGCGGTAAAGTTTGAAAATACCATGACCCAGAAAAGGGAGATATGGAAATTCGATATGGTGGTCCTTAACGGTAATATCGGGTCTTCCCTGAGAAGGACAGATCAGGGAGAGCATTGTTCGCCCGCTCTTTCGGGAGATGGATTTGTGAATCCGGCGTCCGATGATATTTCCCGTTTTGCCTGCGGCTTCAGCGCGGAGCCTGCGGATGTGGCAGAGTCGGTCATTCAGGCATCATCTGCCGCTGTAAAAGCCATTCTTGCAAGAAGGAATAAATAAGAAATGTCAGGAATCGCAGTTTTTCTTTGCAAATGTTACGGAGAAATCAATCGCGTGATTGATCTCGATTCCCTGCAAAAAAAATTGGAGAAAAATCCTTCCGTTGTTTTTTCCTCCCCTTGCGAATCCCTCTGTCCGGCCGATGACATCGCGAAAACAGTCTCCCGTATCCGGGAAGGCGGTGCAGAAAAAGTGGTGATCGGCGGCTGCTCGCATCTGGGCAGGGGCGGCGCGATTATTGACGGTCTCGTCCAGGGGGGAATCAAACGCTCAGATATCGGCCTGGTTGACCTGAGAGAGGCGTGTGCGTGGATTCACCAGGATGATCCGGAAAGAGCAACGGAGAAGGCATGGGACCTGATCCGTATGGAAATCGCTGCCCTTCATTACCGGCGGGAATCGGATGATGTCACGGTGAGTGTGTGTCCGGAAGCCATGATTGTCGGCGCCGGTCCGGCCGGACTGTCTGCGGCCAGTACACTCGCGCAATTGGGTTTCAGGGTGCATCTCCTCGAAAGAGGATCGAGCCCCGGAGGCATGCTGAACCTGATCTCCCANNAAAAATCCCCTCATCCATTTCTATGCGAAGGCGAAAATAAATTCCATCACGGGCTTTGCCGGTAACTTCAAGGTGCAGGTATCTTCCTCCGCAGGTGTTGAGAGGCTCCGGGTGGGGGCCGTGATTCTGGCAAGCGGCGCGAGGGTGTGGCTTCCCCACGGCCTTTACCGGTACGGGAAGCTGAAGAACGTGATCACCCAGATGGA
>PLLV01000128.1:15431-31093 GCA_003142295.1 Syntrophaceae bacterium | reverse complement strand
ACGCGGAAACTCGAAGGCGGTGAAATCGACGTGGGTAATAAAGAATTCGGCGGCCACGAAGCCCTCATGGTCTTTGACAATCTATTTGTCCCCTGGGAAAACGTGTTCATGTGCGGCGAATACGAATACAGCGGCGCCCTGGTGGAAAGGTTTGCCGGGTATCACCGCCAGAGTTATGGCGGCTGCAAGGTCGGTGTCGGCGACGTGCTCATCGGCGCGGCGGCTTTGGCTGCCGATTACAACGGTGCAGCCAAGGCATCCCACATCAAGGACAAGCTGATCGAAATGATACACCTCAATGAGACCCTTTACGCCTGCGGGATCGCCTGTTCAGCGGAAGGGCACCAGACCGCGTCCGGGAACTACCTGATTGATTTGCTGCTCGCTAATGTCTGCAAACAGAATGTTACGCGTCTCCCCTACGAGATCGCGAGACTTGCGGAGGATATCGCCGGGGGATTGATGGTCACGATGGCCTCCGAACAGGATCTGCGCCACCCTGAGATAGGAAAAGTGGTGGAAAAATATTTCAAAGGGGTCGCGTCGGTTCCGACTGAACATCGCTGCCGCGTTCTGCGGCTCATTGAAAATGTCACGCTGGGAACGGCGGCGGTCGGATACCGGACCGAATCCATGCATGGCGCAGGCTCACCGCAGGCGCAGCGGATTATGATCTCACGCCAGGGAAATCTCGATTATAAAAAGAAGCTGGCTAAAGAAATTGCCGGCATCAAGGATTGACCCGGTACGTAAGATGAAAATCCTGCATCCGTCGGTCGGGACTGGTTCGGCAGGATCTTTTGATCGTTTCGGCGAATAAGGAGAGAGGAAGATGCCAAGCGAAGAGAAAGACTTACTGAAAGAGTCCCTGACGGGCTATAAGGAAAAAATTGTTCCAATCACAAAGACGAAACTGACGTGGGATAAGGATCTTATCTTTGTGGGCACGACTGAACAGGGATATGAGATAGAATTCGATGCCCATGCCCAATGGGGTTGCAAACCGACAGAGGCGCTGCTTCTGAGTCTCGCCGGTTGCATGGGGATCGACATGGTAATGTTTTTACAGAAGATGAGGGTCCAACTGACAAGCTTCAAGATGGAACTCGTGGGAGAGCGAAATCCGACACCGCCGCAGTATTTCAAGTCCATTGAGATCGTAATGTATATAGGAGGGAAAAACCTTAATGCTCAAAAGGTTGATCGTGCCGTATCCTTGTCACATGATAAGTATTGTTCTGTTTATAACTCCCTCCGCAAGGATTTGGAGATTAAGGTCCGATACGTGCTTGAAGAATCAAAATAGCGAATCTCACGCTGCCAAGTTCTGTGCTCGGCATGGGCATGAGAGATAACTGGTAAAAAAACATCCCTCCCGAGGCTTGCCATGGCTGCATATCAAATGAAAAATATCCTGTCTAAAATCTTCAAATTGATGTGGCCGGCTGTGGCTGTTCTTCTTCTGACGGTATTCATTTCGGCTTTTTGGGGGAAGTTTACCTTCGTTACTGGTATGGAGTCGATTTGGAAGATTCTTCTTCGTTTTTTCCGTCTGATCATTATCCTGGCATTACCTATCCTCTTTCTTCCTTACATAAGTGCGTTTATGCAGTATCTTCTGAATCGAGGAAACTATCGCTTAATCCAGTTCCGTGTGGAGAGAAACCGTGAGTTCAACCGACAGCATAGTTGGTTGATCAGACCGCTGCAGTGCATCGGGTTGGCAATGTTGATTGCGGCAAAGTTTATCACAGTTTTGCAAATCTACACGGGGGAAGCTATCACCAACTCAACAGTTCTTCCGCCGCCTCACTTCAATCTTGGACGATTCTTGAGCATTACGGCCATTGCCATGACGACGTCGTTACTGCTTTCTTTTCTCTGGACGTTGGATGATCTGGGAATACGGTATTCCAACAGAAAGACAGGGGAAGTCAGAATGATCGGAAAGTATATCGGCATACTGCTACCAATCATATTCGGCTTTTACGGTATATTCAGCCTGTTCGAAATCCATGAACGGTTATTGGCAGTCCAGTATATTTTTCAGATGGTCATCGTTCTCTATCCGCCATTTGTTGTTATGACCGTACTCCACTTTCTTTATATCGAAAAGTACGAATCCACTTTACTGGAAAAATTAATGACGGCCTCGGTTAATGTTCATGAATAGACAAAAAAGTCAGCCACTCTTGGAAATGCATGTTGAGCAACTGGGGGAATTATAATAGCGCCTTGTTTAATAAATTACACCTCATAAAGCTTCGGACATCCCTGGCAGATTGGATGGAGCTTCGAATCGAAGGATGCTCGGAACGAGGCGTAGCCTTTACTTTGCCAGATGGCCACAATCGACTCGTCCGTGGCATTGCCGAAGGTAAGACGCTGATATATTTTTTCACGCTCACCTGCCATGTGTGAAATTCCTGAGGCAGAGATGTTTGCGAAAGCGCATGGGGAGATGGTGCCTTCTGCAGACACAAAAAGGGCTCTCTCGATGTTTTCTGTGCAGATCCGGCTTCTCTTTCCCGGCGATACCAGTCGATAGTAGATATTCAGTCCTGCCCGTTCACCCTCCCTCACCAGTCCATCAAGCAGTGTTTTCAACTCGCCGTGCATGTCTTCATCTGTCGGCGCAAGGATCTCATCCTGCAGGTCTTTACTCGGGACGAAGTCAAGGGTACTAATGACCACCTGCTCTATCCCGTGGTCCTTGAATGCCGGGATGATCCCGTGGATGTCTCGAAGATATGAGCGAAGGAGCAAGAAGGCAATGTTGACAGTTGGCGTCTCTGTCTGACGAGCCTTTTTCTCGGCAGCAAGGTCGGTAATGGCCTGAAGAATCGTTCTGTATTCTGTCTTTTTGCGCACAGTATCGTTCTTCTCGCCTATGCTTGCTAAAGAGAACGCAATATGGTCGATACCGCTCTCGACGAGCCTGCCGATCTTCCGGCGGTCGAACAACATACCGTTGGTTGTCGTACTTACCTTGCAACCGATCTTCTTCAGACGTGCGACCATCTCGAAGAAGCCCGTGTGCAGGAATGGCTCACCCCATCCCTGCAGATGAATCATCCTGGCCGTGGCGAAGAGGGGAAGCATTCTCTCGAACTTGTCATGCGAAAGGTCCCTGTTGCTCCAGTTGGATCGGTATACTGTTCTCGGGCAGTAGGTGCAGGCCGCGTTGCACCGCGATGTGACTTCAACCTGTACCCAGTCGAGCCACGGCATTCGCTCGAATTCCCACCATCGAGTAAAATGAGTGGCAAGAGATTTTCGCAGTACAGCCATCGTCATCTGCTACATCACTTCCTCAAAGACATTTTACTATTGAAAGAGCCGTTATATTTTGTAGGCTGTCAAGACGACGAGAACCCCGAATATCTGTTTGAGACGCGCGGGGCATACGAGGGTTCATAAGCCTGGTCCTGCAAAGGATCCGACGGCTCCGGTCCCGAAAAGAACATGACTTACAGATCTTCCACATGATCTCTTCACGTTTGGGGTGAAGGAAAGTATAAGAAAAATGGATTTGCGTGTCAATAAAACAAAGCGGCATCGATAGATTGCCAACTGAAATGTTGTATGGATCGGGCTGAATTAGAAAACAAGCTCGCAGGAAGGACTAAACAAAAAATCCGATTGCCGATTTTTCAAGATCGCCCATCCGGCGGAATCGCAGGCTGCACCTACGACTGTTCAGCAGCGGACATTCATCAAAACTGAGGATTATGGATCGAAAGAGAGTAACGGTGCCGGCTGGAGTGGCTGTTTGGGTGTCGTATCTCTATTTACTCCAACCACCCCAAAGAATAGAAGGTGGTGACTTTTCAAACCAATTTGTAGGGTAGTGATTCATGCCTGGCAAGAGACGGCTCCAGACCACAGCGACCAAGGCGAGGATGATGATACCAAGTCCAACCGGTTGCCAAAGGCCGAAGAAACCTGCGTGCTCGTGAACCATGATAAGGGGATTAGCTCCGGCTGGTGGATGCACGGTCTTTGTAGCAAGCATGTAGATGAGAGTTAGAACCATCGCAAGCATGTAAACCCAAAGCGCATCTCCAAATGACTGAAAACAAAGAACACCTATAAGAGCACTACCCAAATGCCCACCAAACAATGCTCGTGGCTGAGCTGCAGCAGCACGAGTGAGGCCAAAGAGAAACACACTGGAGCCACCGAGCGAGGCGAGTAAAAAAGGCGATGAAGGTCCTCTAACAAACCAAAGTGCCAAGCCGATACCTGTTGCTGCTCCAACTGCGCACCAGATCAAACGCCCGATGTCTCTAGCGATGTGATGGAGTTTCCTTAGCTGTCTAGGCTTATCTGTCATGATTTTGAATCACTATCTATCGTTGCAAAGACACCCAACGGTTATTTTATTCCATGAAATACCAGACAAATATCTATGTCAAGAGAAATGAACTAGAAAATTCTCTGAAAATCGTGGGAAACAACTTAATAATTCAGCATATTGATAAACAGACATGATCTATACGGAATCGGCATACCTTACAGAAAAAAATTATCTGATTTGAAAACTGATGATGTCTGTTGATTTCCTGAAGAAATATTGCGTCTACCGGAAGACTTGAGAAATCTCTCTCTCAGGAAGAAATCAGTGCATCCCCTCGTTGATTAGAGAAATCAGCGTAACGCGAAAAGCCTATCTCGTCATGGAAGCAGCAGATGATTATCACGGGATCCTTTTCCCAGGCAGTGCATATGCCGAGAGCGGTTCATTCGGGCCAGGATGGGTAAATCCGCCACGGAATAAGCATCGGTACTTTTCGCTTATATTCCCTGTATGCTTCCCCGAAATCTGCAACCAGATCCCGTTCTTCAAGCAACGCACCGATATAAATCCATACAGTCCAGAGAACATTGAACAAGAGCCTGTCAAAAGTGAGATCAGGGCAAGACCATATCATGAGCAGAACGAAAAGATACAGGGGATGGCGCACCCAGCGATAGGGACCGCTGATGGTCAAAGGCGTTTCTTTTGGTTTTTTGCCGCGGAGGTGGTTCAATATGGCACTGACACCGTAAGGGTCGAAAAAGCCCAGGGCCTTCGTTCCCCAGTAAAAGCCTACAATAGATGCGGCAAAGATCGCTCGTATCAATAAGCGAAGAGCGTCTTTGGCTGTTGCAACCGTACTGGATGATTCCTGCCAGAAGATGATAACTGCGAATAAAACGATGCCTGAGGAGATCGCGTAGAACGCACTGACGTACGCTTCCGGAATAAACCGAGAGAGAAACCGGCGAAATGATTTCCGTACCATGCCGCTATGCTGGAGGAAAAAAGCCAGAGAGAGAAAGCAATCAAAAAATAAGATGCCGCTTTCGTTTAAACCCAGCCTTACCAAATGCAATGACCCGACATAGCAAAACGCACCGAACATAACCAGCGAACTGCCGCCTAATACATATGCAAGAAAAATCACAATGTATGCGGGATACTTCTGCATCAATAGTTCCTAATAAAGACCTTCTTATAGTCAGGGATAAAAGTTTCCGCGCCGGTCTTTTCCGTAGAAATCTCTATCAGGACGCAAAGAATCTCTTCTTAAAATTAAGTGCCACATTAACAAGCATGATAAGTACCGGCACTTCAATCAAAGGCCCGATAACCGTAGCAAAGGCCTGACCGGAGCCGATCCCGAAAATGGCGATAGCGACGGCAATAGCCAGTTCAAAATCATTGCTCGCCGCAGTGAAGGACACTGCCGTAGTTTGAGGATAACTTCCGCTAATTTTTCTGATGATAAAGAAGGTAGAGAACCACATGATGAAAAAATAAATGGTCAGGGGGATTGCTATTATCAATACATCAAAGGGCGAGGCAATAATTTTATTGCCCTGGGTGGAGAACATGACAACAATGGTGAAAAGCAAGAAAACAAGGGTAACGGGGCTCAGCCTGGGCATAAAGACCTTATCGAACCATTCCTTACCCTTTACACTGATAAGAGAGTAACGTGTTATCAGTCCGGCAAGAAAGGGAATGCCGAGGTAAATAAATACGGTCTTAGCCGATTCCGCCATGGAGACATTGATATTGAGGGACTTGGCAAGACCGAGCCAGTTCAGGAATAGGGTGACAAAGACATATATGTAGACCGCATAAAATAGGACCTGGGCAATAGCGTTAAAGGCGACAAGGCCTACGGCAAACTCCCTGTCTCCGCCCGCAAGCTCGTTCCATACGATAACCATGGCGATGCACCGGGCAAGCCCCACCAGAATTACCCCGATCATATATTCCGGATAATTGTGCAGAAAGATGACGGCCAGGATAAACATGACCACCGGCCCTATAACCCAGTTCTGCAGAAGGGATATGGCCAGCAATTTTTTGTTTTTAAAAACCTTTCCCATTTCCTCGTATTTGACGCGGGCAAGGGGAGGGTACATCATCAAAATCAGTCCGATAGCGATAGGGATCGATGTCGTACCAACCTGTAATCCCGTAATGAACCTTGATACTCCCGGTAGGAAAAAGCCGATCGCGATTCCCATGCCGATAGCGAGAAAAATCCATAGAGTCAAAAACCGATCCAGAAATGACAACCTTTTCACAATACCGTCTGACATATATCCATCCTTTCTCTCAGCAGCGCCGTCAGTTACAATTTGATAAATCCGCTTTCTATCCAGCTTCTGATTTCATCCCGGACCCGTCTAAAACCTGCCATTACTTCTTCTTCCGTTCCGGATAAGGCGGAAGGATCTTCAAAGCTCTGGTGAAGGATTTTTTTACCGCCGGGAAAATAGGGACAGGTTTCCTTCGCATGATCGCAGACGGTGACCACGCAGTCAAATTGCTGACCTAAAAATTCCTGAATACCTTTTGAGCGATGGGTGCTAATGTCAATGCCAATTTCAGCCATCACCTTAACGGCATAAGAGCTCACGCCTGCGGGCTCAGTACCGGCACTATAGGCTTCATAGAGGCCCCCATGAAGGTCACGAAGCAGGGCCTCAGCCATCTGGGAACGGGCGGCATTATGAGTGCAGATGAACAGCACCCGTTTCTTGTCTCCTGACACTGTGATATTTCACTCCAACGCTACTTTTCTTCTTCAATCCACTTCTTGATTTCACTGACTGACGGAATCCTTCCGTATGACTTGACCTTCCCATTTATGACCAGGCCAGGCGTACTGAGTATACCGTAAGTCATTATCTGTTTCATATCGGTCACCTTGACAACCTCGGCGGCACAGCCGCCCTCTTTCGCGGCAAGTTTGGCATCGGCAGCCAATTTCTCACAGTTGCGGCAACCCGGTCCCAATATCTTAATTTCCATAGATTTACCTCCTTTCACATAATTGCGTTAAACAGATAGCCGACAATAATTATGGCTACCGTCAGAATGGCAGCAAATATAACCAGAAGCTTTATTTTTAAAACCTTTCTTAGAATGACCATCTCCGGAAAAGAAATCGCCGTGACGGCCATCATAAAAGCCAGCACCGTTCCCAGAGGCATTCCCTTCCCCATCAGCGCCTGAACGATCGGGATCGTACCCGCAGCGTTCGAGTAAAGAGGTATTGCGATCAGGACAGCGAGAGGGACTGCAAAGGGATTATCCCGCCCTGCGTAGGTAGCTACGAAATCTATGGGCACATATCCGTGAATAACTGCGCCGACTCCGATTCCCAGAATGACATAAAGCGTCACCCGTTTCAGAATATCCTGGGTATGAAAAGACGCCTGTTGGAAACGGTCCCTCCAGGAGAGCTTCGGAATTTCCGTCTCGCCCATCCTGAGCTCCCACACGTAATCTTCAACCATCTTTTCTACAGCAGGGATGCGTCCCAGGATGATGCCGGAGATAATGGCAACGGCCAAACCCGTTCCAATATAAATCAAGGCAATCTTTGCTCCGAATAGACCCCAGAGAAGCACCAATGCCACTTCGTTGATCATGGGTGAGGCAATCAGGAAGGACAGTGTTACTCCGAGGGGAACACCGGCTTCCAGAAAGCCGATAAATACCGGTACGGCTGAACAGGAACAAAATGGTGTGACAATACCCAGGAGTGAAGCGAGGATATTTCCAACGAATTCAGCTTTGCGGGCCAGGATTTTTTTCACTTTCTCCGGCGGGAAGAAACTCCTAATGATCGAGACGACAAAGATTATCGCCGTCAGCATCAGAAGAATCTTGATGGTATCGTATATAAAGAAATTGACGGCGTCAGCAAGATGGGTTCCGGTTGTAAGCTTAAATATATCGTATGTCAGCCAGTCGGCAAGAGTTTCGATCATTTGAATTGTCCGCTCTCCATTATATTTCTATTTAGCAATATATCACCGCAGTTACTTGCATATGTCTTCACGGCGGATGGCCTGAAGTTTTTTGATAAGAAGCTGAATCTCCCGATCCTCTGTGATCCAGTGTTTTAAGTTTCCCAGGAGACTCGCGGCATAAGGGCTTTTGCTTCCGTCGGTCAGATAATAATTAACCCATTGGCCGTCCTTCTTAAAACCGACGAGACCGGTATCTTCAAGGAACTTCAAATGTTTTGAAACGGTAGGCTGAGCAATACCAAGAGCCGCCTGGATCTCGCACACACACATGGCCTTATGCTGCAACATTTTTAAGATCTTTACCCGGTTGGGATCAGAGAGCGCCTTCATAACTCTTATAAAATCTTTCATGGCTATCCTTTCTGTATATTACTCTTTAGCAATATATTAACTCCGCTTACTGCTGTCAAGGTTTTTTCTATCATTACCTTTGACAAGTCAATCCCCTGTCAGCCCAGCTTTTAAACCACTATTGCCGGCTGCAATGTCTAATACTGAATTGATTTTGAATGCTGAGACTTGCGGAAAGAATTTAAGGCATCACCTTGCTGCCGGTTAAGGATCGGGATAGCGTGAAAAGCTTATCCCGTCAGGGAAGCAGAAGTTGATTGTCTCGGGATCTTGATTCCCCGACGCTTGTGACATAGATGGCTGGCTGTCCGAGAACGGGGCATTTTGCCTCGCAGATTCCGCAGCCGATACAGAGCTCAAGGTCGACTCTGGGCAGCTTTAATATCTGTTCTTTTCCCTCCCTGTTTTTGACCCTTACCTGTTCAAACCAGATGGCCTTTTTCGGGGTGGGACAGACCTCCTCACAGACGATACACGGTGTGGCATGGGCATGGGGCAGGCATCTCCCCTTATCGATCATGGCGAGTCCTATCTTTACTTTGTTTTTCTCAGGAATCTCCAATCTCTTAATCGCGCCTGTAGGACAGACCTGACCGCAGAGGGTGCACCGGTATTCACAATAGCCGATGCGAGGAACAAGGACAGGTGACCATATCCCCTCAAGACCCGCCTCAAGGAGTGTCGGCTGGAGACCGTTTGTAATACAGACCTTCATACACTCGCCGCATTTGACGCATCTCCTGAGAAATTCCTTTTCCTCGAGGGAGCCCGGCGGCCTGATCAATTTAGGATCTGAAACCCCTGCCCTGGCAAGAGGTGTGATTCTCATCAACGGTACGGCAATAAGACCCGTCAGGATTGAACCGATGACCCGCCTCTTGCCCAAGTCCATACCCGCAACGGGGTGCTTTTTCAGGAAACCGAAATGGACTGCATTCCGAGGACAGAGATCGTCGCAGTCCATACAATAGATACACTCCGTGTTTTTCCAGCGCTCCTCCTGATCAGGAGTTGCACTCCCCTGACAGGCTCGTGCACAAGCCCCGCAGTCATTGCAGTCTTCGCTAACAGACCTTCTCAGAAAGGCATACCTGGAAAGAATGCCAAGGAGTCCGCCTAAGGGGCAGAGATACTTACACCAGAAACGTCTCTCCACAAGGTTCAGTCCCAGAATGAGAAGAAACAGGAATCCTACAAAAGCGCTCTGCAGGTAAAAGGGCTGCTGGAACGGGAGGAAAATCTTTTTCAGGATGGAGTAGATAAATTCGGAGACATTGACCAGAAAAGGTATATTTGCATTATAGAAGGCGTCAAAAGTGGCGCTCGTGGCATAGCTCACCAACGGATAAACAGCCAACGAAAACGACCTGATCAACAGCGAAATCGGGTCGGCAATTCCTGTGAGCTGAAGAGAGAAAAGGGACGACACCAGGAGAAAGATCAGGACATAATACTTGAACCGATACCAGTTTACGGTCGATGTGCTGAGACGCCGTTTCTTTATGGAACCCACCATGTTATTCAAGGTTCCGAGAGGGCACACCCATCCGCAGAAGACCCTCCCCAGAAATACTGTCGCAACGATAACAAGAATGGCGAGGTAAAATGTTTGATACCACTCGCGGCTGGAAAGTATCGTTGTGATGAAAATCAGGGGGTCCGCGTCCAGAAATATCTTCACGGGGTAGCCAAGGTCATTGGCCCCTTTCGATTCGGTCTGCAGAAAGAGCCACAGGAAGATCAGTAAGAAAAGCCCCTGTGTTGCGATACGGATTTTTTTTGTCATAGGTCTTTATATTATGTCATTTCGCCTGAAAGGAGAAACCGTTAGAACATACCTTATTAAGATTTCTCCCGGAGTTTACCCTGAGTAAACTGAAGGGTTCGAAATGACAGTATGAAAAATTTCTTGCTTTCATTACCCGGTCCTCTCCCATCGAAGCAGAGGGTCAGGCGGCAAGCCTTTTGATTTTCAATTTCGACAGGTCCATCGTGCCGAGGCCTGCCTTGTGCCCTGCTATAACGTAGCCGATATCCGCTCCTTTCAAGCCGAAGAGTGTGGCTCCATAAGCATCAACCGCCACCTGATCCGTTCCCGCAATAACCGTGTTGAGCTGCTTCACATCTGAAAGGCTTCCTCCCTGCGGTCCATTGGCAGTCAAGACGCGAACCGCATCGAGTATGACGAGGGTGGGTTTGATGAACATGGCAACATCGACAAGACTCCCGTCTATTTTCTGGTGTATCCTGCCTCGCGATCCACCCATAATGCCCATCCAGTTCTTCATGCCGAGGGTAAGGGTGGAAAGTCCGTGTGTCTTCGCGATAGGGATATTGATGACCTTGTCCGCCTCCATGGCCTCCGTATAGAAGGGCCATGATTTCAGGGCAACGCCCGGTAGTTTTACCTCCCTGAATTTCCTGTCATCCACAAAGCTCACGATGCCGCCCACGGCGGAGGCTGCGTCAGCAATGCCACTCTGCTTATAACACCGTCTTGGGTCTACAACGGTGCGGTCAAAGACCTTGACCTGTTTTGCTCCCGCCTCATAGCACAGCTTGATAACTGTCGAGACGACATCAGGATTGGTAGTTGCCGCATATTCGGGCATTCTGTCCCATCCGATGTTCGGTTTAACAACAACGATATCGCCCTTTGATATGAATCTTTTTATTCCGCCCAAACCATCAATGGCTGCTTTTGTTATTCTCTCAGGTGAAATGCCATGGGCGACTGCAAGATCCACCTTCTCGGCCGCTTCCAGGGAACTGAAAATCATGCTCGTATTACCCGGGAAGGTTAAGGTCACGCCTGTCGCAAGGGCGGCTTTGATAAAATCCCTTCTATTCATCGGTACTCCTTATATATATGGTGTCATGCCCGCTCCCCGATCAGAGTCTGTCCTCGACCTTTCTTTCTCTTAGCACCACGAAAGATGCACGTCAAGCATCCTCGGTTTTGCTTTCCCATCATTCAACAGTTACGGGACAAAAAAGTGTGGTAAAAACGCTAATTCACATTTATACTTATAAAAGAGTCCTTGGCTCCGGGGTGGCTGTTAACAAGTAACGGAGTAAGGAATTTCATAGAGAGATGAATTATGGGAGAAAAGCATGGAAAAACGTCATAGATTTTCTATCTGGTATGTCCTTTTAGGCGTATGGGCGGTCTTGATTATCCAGAGTTATATCGCATCCATGTTTGCCGCCCAGACGATACCCTACAGCCAGTTCCTGGACATTCTCAAGGCTGGAAAAATCGTTGAGGTGGCGGTAACGGCCAATCAGATTCAGGGTAAAATGAAGGCGGATGGAGGCGCTCCCGGCGAGACGAAGGTCTTCAAAACAATCCGGGTTGACCCCGAATTATCCACCGTACTTGAACAGTACAAAGTCGTTTTCAAAGGGGAAATCGAATCGACTTTTCTGCGTGACATCCTTTCGTGGATTTTCCCCATAATACTCTTTGTCGGCATCTGGTACTTCTTCATGAAGAAGATGGGCGCCCAGCAGGCGGGTTTCATGACTATCGGCAAAAACAAGGCAAAGATATATATGGAAAATGAATTGAACGTTACCTTCAAAGACGTTGCCGGTGTTGACGAAGCCAAGCAGGAGCTGATCGAAGTTGTCGAATTTTTAAAAAACCCGGGGAAGTTTACCGAACTGGGAGGCAGGATACCCAAGGGCATCCTCCTGGTGGGCCCGCCGGGGACAGGAAAAACGCTTCTGGCCAAGGCCGTCGCCGGGGAAAGCGGCGTGCCTTTCTTCAGCCTCTCCGGATCGGAATTTGTTGAGATGTTCGTGGGACTGGGGGCGGCACGGGTGCGTGACCTTTTTGTACAGGCCAAGGAGAAGGCTCCCTGTATCATCTTTATCGATGAACTCGACGCCCTCGGAAAGGCACGCGGCATCGGGACATTTGGGGGACACGATGAACGGGAACAAACGCTAAATCAGCTTCTGGCGGAAATGGACGGTTTCGGTCCGAAGGTAGGGGTTATTCTCATGGCCGCAACGAACAGGCCGGAAATTCTGGACCCCGCACTCCTCAGGCCCGGCCGGTTCGATCGCCACATCCTTGTGGACCGCCCCGATAAGACCGGACGGATGGAGATCCTGAAGGTTCACCTGAGAAATATAAAAGCAGCGGAAGACCTTGACTTGGAGAAACTGGCGAACATGACCCCGGGTATGGTGGGTGCGGACCTCGCCAACCTGGTCAATGAAGCGGCGCTCCTCGCCGTCAGAAGAGACAAGAAAGAGGTGGGGATGCCCGAATTCGAGGAGGCTGTCGAAAGGATTGTAGCGGGACTCGAAAAAAAGAACCGTTTGATAAACCCCGATGAGAGGAAAACCGTGGCCTATCACGAGATGGGGCACGCCATTGTGGCCTTATCTCTGCCCGGTACCGATCCGGTCCAAAAGATCTCCATAATACCTCGCGGCATTGCCGCTCTCGGTTATACCATGCAGGTTCCTACAGGGGATCGTTTCCTCATGAAGAAGACCGAACTCCTCAACAAGGTCGCCTCCCTCCTTGGAGGCAGGGCGGCGGAAGAAATCATATTCGGAGATATATCCACTGGCGCCCATAACGATCTCGCAAGGGCTACGGACATCACAAAGAGTATGATCAAGGAATACGGCATGAGCGACAGATTGGGTCAAGTGTACTTCGCCCGCGAGAAGCGACAGCAGTTTCTCGATATAGGCCTGCAAGAGACTGGTGACTACAGCAACGCCACGGCAGAAGCTATCGACGAAGAAATAAAAACGATTATCAGCACGGAATATGCCAAAGCACTCGAGATTCTCAGAAGCAAGAAGGATATCCTGCAAAAAGGCGCCGAATTGCTGCTTGAAAAGGAAAAGATAGAAGGAACGGAGCTGAAGGCGCTGATGGAGAGCCAATAAGGCAGGATCATGGAAAAATTAAACGCGGCAGTCAAGCGATTCTAGAACGCTGAAACGGAAAACGCTTTGACACGCATGCGCATTCCCCACATACTTACCGCCCCGAAAAATGCAATATGAAAGGATTTTAAAGTGACCAAAAAAAAAGCAAAAGATAAATTTATTACCGGCAGTGGTATTAAAACATCGGCAGGCGTAGTTCTCCTCTCCTGTACATTGCACTGCCGCGTATGCGGAAGTTCTGAACTCTTCGAGTGGCATGACAAAGAGATATGCCCGGAAGATGTAGAGGGTATTGATACACTTGGCCTGATAATGGCAGTTGCGCATAGCCAGAACTGGATTGCCCAGCGCGTTCACAATATTCATGAGGGGGAAAATTGCCTTTTTGTGTTATGCCCAACCTGCCTGGCCCTCTTCTTCTCCGCCACGACAGAACCTGTTACAAGCAGCAATGGAACTTCTTGAAGTCCATGTCATGGACATTCTTCTTACAAAGTACCCCAAAGGAACATGCCCAAATTCTTGATCGCTTGACAGCGGTCGCCGGTCCCCGCATGGCCAATCGCCCATGTTGTAGAACCCCATTTTCCCCCACGTCCAAAGATGTCTGACCGACGGTGGTATTGACTTTTTACACGCAAATGATGATAATATTAAAAAATGATTGAGGATTAATATGGCACAGGATCAGATGATAATTAGGTGCCTCACCTGTGGGACCAGGAATCGTATAAAGAGGGATCGTATTCACCACCGGCCTACGTGCGGCAGATGCCATGCCCATCTCGACGATATGATTATCAGATGTCTCAGTTGCGGAACGAAAAATCGCATGCCTGAGAATCGCCTGAACGAACGCCCCCTGTGCGGGAAGTGCGGCGTGCCTCTCGTCATCAGGGGTGGTGAGTGGTATCCTATGGATATAACTGATGAAACATTCTCAAGAGAAGTCCTCTCTTATGCTGGTTCCGTTCTGATGGATCTCTGGGCACCATGGTGCGCCCCCTGTCGTACGATAGGTCCTATTTTGGAGGAACTTGCAGCCAAATATGCCGGCGGCGTCAAGGTTGTCAAACTGAATGTAGATGAAAATCCTCTTACAGCGTCGAAATATGACGTTCGCAATATTCCGACGATGCTGTTGTTTAAAGACGGAGAGCTCGCAAACAGATTGGTCGGCGCCCTGCCCAAAGAAGAAATCGAACTACATCTGCTTGCCATCATGAAGACAAACTGAGATCTTCCAAGAATTTCCGCTTGGCTTTCCGACGCTATGGATTCCCGTCCTGGTGTTATTTGAAAAGCAGAACGAACTGCTCGAAGAGGTCTCTGTGGAAGTGATGAATCATCTCCTCTTTCATCAACTTAAGGGCGCCAAATGGAAGACCGGATTTCTCATATTCTATTATCGGCAGGTCTGCAAATTTACCTGAGCATTTTTTCCCTTTTTTCCAGTTGCACCTCCAGATTTTTTAAGAGCTGAATATCTTTCTTGAGTTGCTCATTTTCCTGAATCAATTTCGCTGTTTCCTCAAGCAGACGACGGTTGTCTTTCTTAACTTGTTCGTTCTCCTTAAGGAGTCTCGCGTTATCTTCTTTGGCCTTCTCGATCAATTGCACGTCAGTATCGATGAGACGGATGAATGTCTCTGCGAGGCCCCGCCACTTACTCTTGGGATATGTATTAAGCAATTCATTGAATGCCGCTCTGGCTTTAGCATAATCCGCCGCCTTCTCCTTATCTCCCAGATATGATATCCCCTGATAAAAGATATCTACATCCGCAGGCGATCNNAAAAATCAAATATTTACGATAATTTTTCCAAATATTCCTGTTTAACATAGTTGCTTCCCGGCAATGTCTTTGCATATTCCTTCAATTCCGCAGCCCTCTTCGCCATGTCCAAGGGTCCCTGAAATTTGGACCCGTCATCCGTCACTACAGCGATAGTCATTGTTACGAGAGGAAAGTTTTGCTGTTTCCCCTGTCTGTCTTTCCCAATGATAAATCCCTTCTGCCTGTCTTTCTCGCTGTAAAACCTCATGCTGCGGCGATCAAACTCTTCGAC
>PLLV01000128.1:0-15346 GCA_003142295.1 Syntrophaceae bacterium | reverse complement strand
TTTCAATCTCCATCTCAATAGCCATATTGCCAGGCAGACCAGTCAAAGGACTCGCATCAAGGAGGAGACCTTCCAGGACCTTGAGGCGCTCCATCATAAAGCTGAAAGCATCCGCCAGGCTGCCTATCTCATCAGGGCGGTTGATATTCAGATTGTATTCGAACTTTCCCTCGGCAATATGTTCTGTGGCCTTTTTCAGTTCCTTTAGAGGTCTGGAGATATTATAAGTAATTAGCAGAGCTAAAGCCAATCCCACAAAGAGCCCTATAGTGCTGAGGGTAATTGTCATTCTCGAAGCCTGTATACCCCGCGTCTTAATAAGGTTCATTCGTGTATCTATATTATTTTCGGCCTTCGTGCGGATGTCACGCAACGCTGTGGCTATGTCTTCAATGGCTCTCTGACTATCCGTTTCGGAAATCTTAGTTGCATCCTCTATGTGATTGCCATTAACAAGTGTTACGGTCTGATTGAAAAGGTCATCATACTGCTTATGCAGTAATGAAATTTGCGATAGCGTCTTTGCCATACCGGGGATATCATTCTTCTTGAGATTCTCGAGACTGTCAGTGAATTCATTGCTTCGCGACCAGAACAGCTCTGCGATTGACGGGTCTTTAAGAATAATATATCTTTTCTCTGCACTTTCCTGGGCAAGCAGCGCATCCATCATTTTCTTGCTGGTATCGACAACAAAAAAATCTTCGTCGATTATTGCATATGCCAATTCGTTGAGATTCTGAAGGCTGAAAATCGCGTAGGCGCTTGCCAGGATGGCAAGCAGGGCCATGGCCAGGTAACTCGCCAGCAATTTTCTGCTTATCGTCAGTTTCATCACTCCTACCGGTGTTGTTAAGTTTCCTCGTACCCCGCACAGAAACAAGTACCATATCCTGCCAATTTCCGCAAAGCAGAAAATGTGTTTCCGTACCTAATGTTTATTGCCCCCTGTATTAACTTTTGGTATATTAAAGAAAAATCTTAGAGTGAAGTGGAGGCTATACCGATGATATACAATGAAGATTTCGAAACATTGCCCCGGGAGGTTTTAGAAACCCTGCAGTTAAAGAGGTTGCAACAGGTTGCGCAGCGCGTCTATCATACGGTTGGCCTTTACAAGAAGGCTTTCGATAAGGCCGGCGTACAGCCGGATGACATCAAGACACTGCCGGACATAAAGCGGCTTCCCTTCACGACGAAGCAGGACCTGAGAGACAACTATCCTTTCGGACTCTTTGCGGTACCGATGAGCAGTATCGTTAGACTTCATGCTTCTTCTGGCACAACCGGCAGGGCGATCGTCGTCGGATATACAAAAAGAGATATTGATACATGGTCGGAGCTGATGGCCAGATGCTTTGTGGCCGCGGGCCTGACCAAAAATGACATTATCCATAACGCATACGGATATGGCCTTTTTACCGGCGGTCTCGGCGCCCATTACGGTGCTGAGAAACTTGGCGCCAGCGTTATACCCATGTCAGGCGGCAATACAAAAAGGCAGATCATGATCTTGCAGGACTTCGGTCCCACGGCAATCTGCTGTACGCCTTCCTACGCGCTGAACCTGGCAGAGCAGGGCACGGCCATGGGTGTTGACATGCGGTCGCTAAAGCTCCGTGTCGGCATTTTTGGCGCCGAGCCGTGGTCTGAAAAGATGAGGGACGAAATAGAAAACAAATTGAATCTTGCCGCTCTGAATATCTACGGCATCTCAGAAGTGATGGGGCCCGGGGTTTCCATGGAGTGCATGGAAGGGCGCTCCGGCATGCATGTGTTTGAGGATCACTTCATCGTGGAGGTGATCAATCCGAAAACGGGTGAGACATTGCCATATGGCGAAGAAGGGGAACTGGTCTTCACTACCATCACGAAGGAAGCATTCCCTCTCATCCGGTATCGCACCAGAGACATATCCCGCCTGATTGCCGAGCCTTGCCGCTGCGGCAGGAGCCACATCAGGATGGACCGGGTCACCGGCAGGAGTGACGACATGTTTATTATCCGAGGCGTCAACGTCTTTCCGTCCCAGATTGAGGCAGTTCTCATCGGCATAACAGGGCTTGAACCGCATTATCAACTCATTGTGGACAGGGCCGGCACGATGGACACCCTGGAGGTCCAGGTTGAAGTAAGTGAACAGGCATTTGCAAACGCAGACGAGGTCCGCTTTCTGCAGAATTTAGAAAAAACCCTCGCCAAAGACTTGAAGGACTATCTCGGCGTAACCGCCAAGATAAAATTAGTAGAACCCAAATCGCTGCAACGTTCTGAAGGTAAGGCCAGCCGGTTAATTGATAAACGAAAAATGTAGGGGAAGCTCTCACATATTCTTTTTCCCTCGAAACCCATTAGGAGGACATATGAAAGTAGAACAGATATCCATATTCCTGGAGAATAAACCGGGAGCACTCGAAAGCGTCATGCGGCTGCTGAAGGATGCTAATATTAATATCAGGAGCCTGTCTCTTGCTGATACGTCCGATTTCGGAATTCTCCGGCTGATTGTTAACGATACAAATAAGGCACTCAAGGTGCTGAATGATAATGGTTTGAGAGTAAGCCGGACAAGCGTGGTGGCTGTGGAAGTCCCTGACCGTCCGGGCGGTCTTCACAGTATCCTGGCAGTGCTGGCGCAGCATGGGATTAACGTAGAATATCTGTACGCATTCATCGAAAAAAGCGGCGAGAATGCCGTGATCATTTTCCGTTTCGATTCTCCGGATGATGCCGTTGATGTCCTTCTTAAAAATGGGTTTGCCGTCCTGCCCGGCGAGAGGCTGTATTCTTTTTAAGCATGATGATCCCGTAACAAAGTCGTATCCGGTTTAAAAAATGGATGCCGTCACAGAAATAAAATCTCTGACAGAGAAGGAGGTGGTTACGTGAAGACCCAGACTCGATCACTAAACCAGTTGGTTGATGAACAATTGAAAAAATGGCAAGGCGCAACAGTGGAGCGGAAATCTGTAAAGGCAAAGCCTGGTCCGGTGATCACCGTCTCCAGAGAGCCAGGGAGTGGCGGCAGTGAAATAGCGAGAAGGCTCGCGGAAAAACTGAAAATGGATCTGGTTGGCGCCCAAATCATACAGAAAATAGCGGAAAGCGCCAATATGAGCGCAAAGGTTATTGAGTCCCTCGATGAGAAGGAAGTCACTAGGCGGGATGACTGGTTAAGCTCTATGTTCGAAACCCGCCACCTCTGGGTAGATGATTATCTCCACCACCTCACAAAGGTCATCGGCACATTCGGAAGACAGGGCAATATGATCATCGTGGGCAGAGGCGCTCAGTATATCCTGCCACCCGAGGACACATTCAGGCTGCGTTTCATTGCCCCCATGGAAACCAAAATCCAAAATGTGATGCGCGATTCCGGCTCCACCAAGGAAGATGCGACAAAATATGTCATTAAGACAGATTCAGATCGCCGTGCATACCTACGCAAGTACTTCAATGCTGATGTGACGGATCCCTCACACTACGATATGGTTGTCAACACAGGGAAAATCGGCATAGACGGCACTGTCGAAACAGTTGCTGCTGCCTTCACTCTGTGGAAACAGAAGCGCAGCTCATCCGCATAATATTCACGACCTGCTGCCTCCATTGTCATTCCCGCCCCCGACAACGACATTCGAGGGCAGGCTCCAGCGGGAACCCAGATGTCTTCCCCGCAGTCGCGTGGACACTCCAGCGGACACCAGTGAGTTCAGTTTTGATAGATTAGCAAAATAAATGAAGCAACCCGATGATTTTAGATAACAAAGGCGGCGCTCTACTATGAAGAAGATCGGTATTGCCCTGGGCGCAGGCGGCGCCAAAGGCTTGGCACACGTGCTGATACTCGAAGCACTGGATGAGCTTGCACTTAAACCATCCTATGTCACGGGGACCAGTACAGGCGCCGTTGTGGGCGTTCTCTATTGTTCGGGATTGAGCGCAAAGGACTTAAGGCAGGTTATCAGCAATATAAGTATTAGTGAAAACGATACACTGAAAGACGTTGTGACCAAGAAGCATATGTTCAAGTGGCTGAATTTCATGGCGCCACAATTTGATGGCCATGGTTTCCTAAATGCGGAACGGTTTATAAACTATCTGTTCGAATCCATCGAGGCAAGGACATTCGAGGAGCTTGTTATTCCTCTGCGCGTCGTCGCTTCGGACTTTTGGACTCGCGAACAGGTGGTGCTTGACAGCGGCGAATTGGCGCCCGCTATACAGGCAAGCATGTCCCTGCCCGGTGTGTTCACGCCCGTGGCAATGGGTGAAAATGTCTTAATCGATGGTGGGGCGGTCAATCCCGTGCCCTTTGACCTGTTGCCAAAAGATTGTGATCTCACCATTGCCGTCGATGTTATTGGACGCCGTGACGCAGGCCCGGACCGCATGCCTTCTCTGCAGGAAGCCATTTTTAACACCTTCCAAATAATGGAAAGAAGCATTGTGCGCGAAAAATTGCGCAATTCGTCACCGGACATTTACGTTGAGATTGAAATTTCGAATATTCGTGCTCTGGAATTCTACAAGGCGGACCAGGTGTTTAAACAGGCGCAGACGGCCAAGGATCAGCTTAAACGTGAATTGGAGAGGAGAATCTACCTTCACAACAGTTCATAACATGAACCGTCACCCCTTGATGCAGCCTAACGCCCGGAGTTTTGCGACCTTTCTGGAGATGCCGGCTCTGTGGACGACATCCACTACCTGATCTAAATCTTTATAAGCCTCCGGCATCTCCTCACTGAGGGTTCCTTTGCCGGTGGCCATTATGATGATACCCTTGGCGGCCATTTCCCGCTCTATTGATCTTCCCCTGCTGGCCTTTTTCGCCTGAGTGCGGCTCATGACACGCCCGGCGCCGTGGCAGGTGCTTCCGAAGGTCTCCGCGAAGGCCTTCTCAGTCCCCGCAAGCACGTACGAGCCCGTTCCCATATCACCCGGTATTAATACAGGCTGACCTATATTGGCGTACCGCGCCGGAAGCGCCGGATGGCCGGGAGGAAAAGCCCGAGTCGCTCCTTTCCTGTGAACGCAGAGCTTCATCTCTTTGCCATCGACGACAAACGTTTCGATCTTGGCAATATTGTGACAGACGTCGTAAAGTAATCTCATTCCTAAATCGCGGGGACCCTTTTTCAGGGTATGTTCGAAGGTCTCCCGCGTCCAGTGCATCATCATCTGACGGTTGGCCCAGGCATAATTGGCGGCACAGGCCATGGCGGCAAGGTATTCCTTCCCCCGATTTGACGTGAGATACGCACAGGCCAGCTGCCTGTCGGGAAGGGAAATTTCCAGTTCGCCAAGATGTTTGACCATCCTGGCCAGATAATCATCGCAGACTTGATAGCCAAGTCCTCGGGAACCGCTATGAATGAGAACGCAAATCTGGTCCTGCTCAAGGCCAAAGGCAGCGGCAGCCGTTTTATCGAAGATCTCCTCGACGACCTCAATCTCCAGAAAATGGTTGCCCGATCCGAGCGTTCCCAACTGCTCCCGTCCGCGCTCGATAGCCCTTGCGCTTACCATTTCGGGATCGGCTCCTGCTATCTTCCCTCTGTCTTCTGTAGCTTCCAGATCCTCTTGTGTGCCATATCCTCGCTCCACTGCCCATTTGGCCCCTTCGATGAGAACCTTTCTTTCTTCATTGGCGGAGAGTTTGAGGTCACTCTTCGAACCCACACCTGTAGGGATATGATGATACAGAGCGCTTATGAGGTCCTTTAAACGATCCCTTACGTCTTCATGAGCAAGGCGGGTCGTCACCAGCCTGCATCCGCAGTTGATGTCATAGCCCACACCGCCGGGAGAAATAACGCCGTCTTGAAGACCAAACGCTGCCACACCGCCTATCGGGAAGCCATAGCCCCAGTGCATATCAGGCATGGCCAGTGAATATTTCACGATCCCGGGGAGATGTGCGACATTGGCCACCTGCTTCGGGCTCTCGTCCGAACCCATTTCCCTGATAAGGCGCTCACTCGAATAAATGATCCCGGGGACCCTCATGCCACCCGTCTGGGGAATCATCCACCGGCAATCATCAATCTTCTTGAGACCACCCTTTATTTCAGACATCAAAAATCACCCTTGCCGTCCATTCTTTCGGGGTTTCTCTGACGGCAGCCTGATGATACGTTACCGCCTTAATTTCCGTATTTATCGTATGCTTTGCGGGGTCAAAAGGCTCTCCCGACACCTTCCCTTCTAAATGCCGCGGGTCGATATCAATTATGGAAATCTCTTTGAGTAAAAGACCCTCGCCATTATAGAGGTAGAGGATTTCCCGCAGATAGTTCACCAGGAGGTCCTCCCAGCCTTCACCATCCACAACTATTTTTCTTTCCACGGTTGGACTTATATGCTTCAGGTCGGTAAGAATGTCAAAGACAGCGAAGGCCGCATTGACAAACAATTCATTCGCCGTCTTGCCGTATACCTCCACTCCTAAATCTGCCGTGTGATCAAACAGCTTGTATCTGTGCATTTCAGTAATCAACGGTTTCGTAAATAACTTCCGGATTTATGTCACTTCTTCCTCGTCGCCCGCAGCGAATTCCAGCGCGCTTACGGTTTCTTCCTCTGCATCTTCCTGCGGTAGGCCGTTGTCCTTATCTTCCGGTTCTCTCTCGGCGCGGGCCACGCCTACCAGCTTCTCTTCAGGATCGATCTCTATCAGTCTTACTCCTTGAGTACTTCTATGAAGAAGAGGAACTTCCGCAACCTTCAGGCGTATGATCTTTCCGGCGTTGCTAATCAGCATGATGTCTTCATCGCCCGTAACCTGAAGGACCCCCGAAACATTTCCCACCTTGGAAACTGTTTTGAGATTGATAACCCCCTGGCCGCCGCGGCTTTGCCGCCGGTATTCTTCCACCTCGGTTCGCTTGCCGTAGCCGTTTTCAGAAACGGTTATAATGGAATTGCCCTCTGATGGGATCTCCATCCCGACCACGGCATCATCATCGTCCATGCGAATACCGATAACGCCCCGGGCAGTTCTCCCCGTATCCCGGACGTCGTCTTCATGGAAACGGATGGACTGACCTTTCCTCGTCCCCAAAAAGACATCCTGATCTCCATGGGTCAACTGAACAGCAATCAGCTCGTCTCCCTCGTCAATGGATATGGCGATAATTCCTCCGGACCGAGGGTTCGAATAGGCTGCCAGATCGGTCTTTTTTGCTATGCCCTTCCTGGTCACCATAATCACATACTTCCCCTCGACGAACTCCCGGACGGGAAGGAGCGCCGCTACCCCTTCTCCAGGCGACAGATTGACCAGGTTGACAATGGCCTTTCCTTTCGATGCCCGCCCGGCCTGGGGAATCTGGTAAACCTTCAGCCAGTACACCCTTCCCAAATTCGTAAAGATAAGAATATAGTGATGGGTGGAGGCGATAAATATCTTCTCGACAAAATCCTCCTCCTTGGTTCCCATGCCTACCTTCCCCTTACCGCCGCGGCGCTGGCTTCTATAGAGGCTGACGGCATTCCTTTTAATATAGCCGTAGTGAGACACGGTCACCACCATGTCTTCTTCAACAATCATGTCCTCGATATCAATGTCTTCCACGCTTTCCACGATCTCCGTACGCCTCTCATCGCCGTACTTTTTCTTGATCTCTTCCAGTTCCGCCACAATGATATCGAGCACTTTCTTATGGTCATCCAGAATCCCCTGCAATTGGGCGACCAGCCGGGTGAGTTCCGCGTATTCGTCATTGATCTTGGCCCGCTCGAGACCTGTGAGCCTCTGCAGGCGCATGTCGAGGATAGCCCGCGCCTGGACCTCCGAAAGGCCAAACCTCTCAGTAAGGGCCTGCGCGGCCTCCTGGGGGCTCTTGGATTTCTTGATGAGTTGAACTACGGCATCGATATTATCAAGGGCAATGATAAGTCCTTCCAGGATATGGGACCGTTCCTTCGCTTTCCTAAGATCAAAGATCGTCCTGCGTGTGATGACCTCCTTGCGGAAGTCCACAAATTTCTGGAGGACCTCTTTAAGATTGAGGACCTTCGGCTGGTTGCGGTCGATTGCCAGCATGATAACCCCGAAGCTCGTCCCCATCTGAGTATGCTTGTAGAGCTGGTTGAGGATGACGCCGGATGGCTCGTCCTTCTTTAATTCTATGACGATCCGTATCCCGTCCCGGTCCGACTCGTCCCTGAGATCGGAGATGCCTTCTATCTTTTTCTCTTTCACGAGTTCGGCAATCTTCTCGATCAGATTGGCCTTGTTTACGAGGTACGGGAGTTCCGTGACGATAACGCTCTCCCTGTCGTTCCTCGCGTTCCTCTCGATGATCGCCCTGGCTCTCATTCGTATGGAGCCCCTGCCCGTAGTGTACGCGGAGATGATCCCTTCCCTTCCATTGATGAAACCGGCCGTCGGGAAATCAGGGCCTTTGATATGCACCATCAGTCCCTCAATCGTGATTTCCGGATCGCGGATCAGGGCTATTGTCCCGTCGATGAGCTCGCTTAAGTTATGGGGCGGGATATTTGTCGCCACGCCCACAGCGATCCCGGAAGTGCCATTGAGCAGAAGCGCCGGCATACGCGCGGGCAGTACCGTCGGCTCCTGCATGGAGGCGTCATAGTTGGGGACAAAATCTACGGTTTCTTTTTCGAGGTCGGCGAGCATCTCCTCTGCAAGCCTCGCCATGCGGATCTCAGTGTAACGCATCGCGGCAGGTGGATCTCCGTCGACGCTCCCGAAATTTCCTTGACCGTCAATCAGGGGATAGCGCATGGAGAAGTCCTGGGCCATGCGGACAAGGGTGTCATACGCGGCGGTATCGCCGTGAGGGTGATATTTACCGATGATATCCCCGACGATCCTTGCGGATTTCTTATAGGCCTTGTTCCAGACGTTCCCCATCTCCGACATGGCATAGAGCACCCGGCGGTGGACCGGCTTCATGCCGTCCCGGACATCCGGAATGGCACGGCCGATGATCACGCTCATGGCGTAAGCCATGTAGGATTTCTTCATTTCATCTTCGATATTGATGGGGATATTCTTCTGGAAAAGCTCCTCCATAATTTTCAAGTCCTCACTATACGTTTTAGCTTCTGAAAACACCTGCAATTTCAAGCACTAACATAGCAGGTATTCTATGAAAACTTATACCATTTTTTACCGCATAAGTCGCGTTATTTTTTATCTTTTTGACGGGTTAAAATGAGGTGATTTGAGATGATTAAACCCCTTACACATCCAGGTTCGATGCGTAGAGGGCGTTCTTGTAAATGAATTCTTTGCGGGGTTCCACATTGTCGCCCATGAGGGTGGTGAAGATTTCGTCGGCGGTGACAAAGTCTTCCAGCTTGACCTGGAGGAGGGTTCTCTTTTCCGGATTCATGGTGGTCTCCCACAGCTGATCGGGGTTCATCTCGCCAAGACCCTTGTAGCGCTGGATCGTGAGGCCTTTCTGCCCCATCGCGGTCACGTATTCCACGAGAGCCGTCATGCTTGCGAGCTCCTTCCGCCCCTTTTCCTCATCGTCCGTGACCACCGTGTAGGGCGGTTCGCCCAGGGCGCTCACCTGATTGAGGAGCTCCTTGATTTCGATAAATCTCGGTGATTTGAATATCTCACGGTCAAGGACTGTTGTAAAGATCTGCCCCTTCATCCGGTAATCGAGAATGAGCCTGTAACCGTCGTCGTATTCCGGATCAATCTCAGTTCTGCAGCCCACCAGCCTTTCTCCTATGGCCTTGCTGGTTCGTTTCGCAACTTTCTGGAGGGACTGTTCTTTTCTGAAATCATTTGGCGAAAAGACAGGGTCACCGGCTAATACGCGCATAACCGTCTTGTTCTTGTCTTCCCTCTCAAAGCGGTTAAGTACCGTTTCTATCCTCATCACCTTCTTGACCAGACTGAGGAGGCGGCTTCCCGTAATATTATTTCCATTGCCCGTGATGAGGGAAAGTTTGTTCACCCCGTTATCGAGGACGTAATCCTTCATTTCCTCTTCGTTGCTGATGTAGAGTTCTTTCTTGCGGTCCATTACCTTGAAGAGGGGCGGTTGGGCGATATAGAGGTATCCCCGCTCAATCAACTCACGCATCTGCCGGAAAAAGAATGTAAGGAGCAGCGTCCGGATGTGGAGGCCGTCCACATCGGCATCCGTCATGATGATAACTTTGTGGTACCGCAGCTTGCTGACGTCAAAGTCATCTGTGCCGATGCCCGCCCCCAGGGCCGTTACCATGACCTTGATCTCCTCGTTTTGCAGCATCTTGTCGAAGCGGGCCTTCTCCACGTTGAGGACTTTGCCGCGGAGAGGGAGAATAGCCTGGTTCCTTCGATCCCTGCCTTGTTTGGCCGATCCGCCGGCGCTGTCGCCTTCCACAAGGTAAACCTCGCTGCGGGCGGGATCGCGCTCCTGGCAGTCCGCAAGTTTACCGGGCAGGGCGCCCACTTCCAGGGCGCTCTTTCGCCGTGTGAGTTCCTTGGCGCGCCGCGCCGCGTCCCTCGCCCTCGCGGCATCAAGGGCCTTGCCTAAGATCTGTTTCGCCACTGGGGGATTCTCTTCCAGATAGCTCCCCAGCTTGTCGTAGACGATACCCTCGACTTGTCCCTTCACCTCGCTGTTCCCCAGCTTGGTCTTGGTCTGCCCCTCAAACTGGGGCTCCTTCAGCTTGAGGCTAATTACGCAGGAGAGCCCCTCCCGGACGTCTTCGCCCTTGATGGAATCTTTTCCGTTTTTGATGAGGTTGTTGTTGGCCGCGTAATTATTGATTGCCCTGGTCAGGGCGGACTTGAAGCCGCTTAAGTGCGTTCCGCCTTCCGTAGTGTTGATGCTGTTTACATAGGAAAAGATGCCCTCTGCGTACGTATCGTTATATTGGAGGGCGACCTCCACATAACAATCTTCCTTTTCGCCATCAAAATATATCGGCTTCTTGTGGAGGACCCCCTTGTTGCGGTTAATATACTCCACGAAGGATACGATCCCGCCCTTGTAGAAGAATTCGCTCTTCTTGCCGTCTCGTTCATCCGTCAGGATTATTTTGAGTCCCTTGTTCAGGAAGGCCATTTCGCGGAGACGGTTGGAAAGGACATCGAAACTGAACTCAACTTCCTCGAATATCTCGTCATCGGGCTTGAAGGTGACCTTTGTTCCCCGGCCCCTCGTCTTCCCCACGACTTCCAACTCGCTCGTGGGCTCGCCCCTCGAGTAAGACTGCCTGTAAACCTTCCCCTCCCTTCTTACTTCCAGCTCGAGGTATGATGAAAGCGCATTGACGACGGAAACGCCGACACCGTGAAGTCCGCCGGAAATTTTGTAGCTTTCGTTGGAAAATTTCGCACCGGAGTGAAGCTTGGTTAGAACAACCTGAGCCGCCGGAATGCCCTCTTCCTTATGCATGTCCACGGGAATTCCACGGCCGTTGTCATCTACCATGATGCTGTTATCGGCCCGGACGCGGACGTCTATAGTATCGCAAAAGCCCGCTGCTGCTTCATCAACGCTGTTATCGACAACTTCATATACCAGATGGTGTAGACCATCTTTCCCGGTACTGCCTATGTACATGGAGGGTCTCTTGCGAACGGCTTCAAGACCCTCCAGAACTTTTATACTGTCTGCCCCGTACGGTTCTGTCATGATTTCCCTATTCCTTCTTGCTCTCTCTGGAAACTGCCTCAATCTTTCATTGTCTGGCTTGACCAGACAATCCAGATGACTTACTGTGCCCCGCCTCTGCGGGGACGGTGTCTGGATTCCCGCCGCAGCCTGCCCTCTAATTCTCTAATCGGGGGCGGGAATGACTAATTTATTTCGCTGTTTGCTATAGTGCCCCGCTTATATCATTGCAACTTCAGCGGCATTACAATACACAGATAATCATCATTCTCGGCAGGCCTTATAACGCCCGGTTTCATGCCTGCTCCAATTTCAAAGATAACCGTTTTTTCATCGATCACTTCTATTGCATCAATCAAATATTTGACGTTATAGCCTACGGAAAACTCCTTATCATGGTAGTCTACTTCAATCTCATCTTTGGCTTCTCCCACATCCGGATTTGCCGATTCCAGCACCATTCTGCCATTCTCTAATTTAATGATAACTCCACTGTACCTTTCGCTTGATATAACACTCATCCTTTTTAAGGCATGCAGGATCGCATCCTTATCGAATTGCACCAGGACTCCCTTCTCCGTGGGTATAACCCGCTTATAGTCCGGATAATCCGCATCTACCAAGCTAACCCTTAACATGGTGCTGTCCGTTCTGATGACGCACATTCCCTGACGCACCCCCACGAAGATTTCCTCCGGTGCATTTTCGATGAGCCTTCTGATTTCACCCAATCCCTTTCTGGGAATTATAATCCCCTTTTCTAACCGCAGGAATGGTATCCCCTCCGTGTCCACATTTGCCATGGCCAGACGATGACCATCCGTCGCGATCATGCGCAGTTTATTTTTGCCGCCATCATCTATCGTTTCAAAGAACACTCCATTCAAGTTCTTCCTCATTTCATCGGCCGTCATGGCAAAAGATGTCTTACGAATTAATCGCTCAAATAGTTGTCCTTTAATCTTATAAAAATTTACCTCACTGCGGTCATCGGCGACACTGGGAAAATCGTCTGCCGGCAAACCAGGTATCTTGTAGATTATTTTCTGAGAAGTAACTGTTACCCTGTGGTTTTCATTCGCTTCGAACTGAACAGTATCCCCCTCGATCTCTCTGATCATTTCATACAGTTTTCTTGCAGAAACAGTAACATCACCTTTATCTAAGATTTCCGCATCGTAATCTGCTACCAACCCGATTTCCCTGTCTGTTGCAACAATTGTGATTTTATTTTTTTCCGCCCTGATGAGAACGTTATTGAGGATCGGCATGGTCGTTTTTTTCTCCACGATACTAAGCGTCTTTTGGATGCCTTCTAAAAAAGATTCCCTTTGTATACTAAATTTCATTACCATACCCTCCCTATATCTTAAGTTATATCATTTATATAATAATAGTCATAGTAATAGTCCCTGTTACAATTGTTCATAGATATCTTTATCTAAATCGTCCTGCAAACATAGAGCAAAAAAAACTGTTGATAACCTGTGATAACAAAAGTTGTTAACCCCTCTGTTGCAATGAGTCCTCAATGTCCTGGATGATTTTTTTAATATTTTTATCCTCTTCACAAACATTTTTCATTTTATTGTTGGCATAAATAACAGTAGAATGATCCCGTCCACCTATTTTATCCCCGATGTCAGGGAATGATAAGGCAGTCAATCTTCTCGCAAGATACATGGCAATCTGCCGTGCAAATACAATATTTTTATTCTTCTTCTGCGATTTAATATCCGATATCTTTACATTAAGTTTAGCGGCTATAGTTTTTATAATTTCCTCAATCGTGACTTCTTCCCTTTCAACCCTCTTGAGAATCTTTTTTAAGACCTCTTTGGTAAGGTTTATATCGATTTCTTTACCTGTTAGAGAGGAGAAAGCGGAAATTCTTATGAGATAACCCTCAAGTTCCCTTATATTTGATTCCACCTGGGATGCTACATAGTGGGCCACATTAGTTGGCAGAACCATATTATTTTCCTGTGCCTTTTTTTCCAGGATAGCGATTTTTGTCTCAATCTCCGGGGGATGAATATCGGCGATAAGGCCCCACTCAAACCGTGAACGTAACCTGTCTTCCATGTTCGGTATGTCTTTGGGGAACTTGTCACTCGAGACGACTATCTGTTTGCCTGAATCGTGGAGGGTATTAAATGTATGAAAAAATTCCTCCTGTGTCTTTTCCTTCCCGGCAACAAACTGAATGTCGTCGATCAGAAGACAGTCAATATTTCTGTATTTTTCCCTGAACTTCGGCATCCTGTCATACCTGATCGAGTTGATCAATTCGTTCATGAACTCTTCTGCGGAGACATACACAACGTTCATGTCCGGATGGCGCGAAAGCGCGCGAAGCCCGATTGCATTAAGCAGGTGTGTTTTTCCCAAACCGACACCGCCATAGATAAAGAGGGGATTATAATTCTTGGCAGGCTGTTCCGCTACAGATACGGATGCTGCATGAGCGAATTGGTTGCACGGTCCTACTACAAATCTTTCAAAACTGTAATGAGGATTCAATGACTGATTAATACCTGAGCGGACACGCTTACTCTGAGAGCGTGCCTTTTCCTGGTGTTCTCCATGACGGCGAACGGAGGCTTGGCTTTTCTTGATTTCCTGGCCGATTTGAAGGTCCACTTTCAGGTCGATTCCCGCTACTTTAGCGATGGCCTCTTTGATGACATACTGGTAGTTTTCTATAAGCCAGTCTTTGAAAAACTTATTGGGAACATTCAAGGTCACATTGTTCCCCTCCAGGGAAGACATTTTGATGGGCCTAATCCATGTCTCGAAGTTTTGCGGACTGACCTTTTCTTTAATGATTTGAAGACTTTTTTCCCAAAGTATGTCCAAAGCAGCTTACCCTATAAACAATGTTATCAACACATGTTGATAAATAAATCTACCTGGAAATCCGTTTACTGTCGGTGACATTCAGCAGTAATGTCACAAGTCGATTCAGTTCTTCTGCCGTCTTAAACTTGATATCTATAGACCCTTTGCTTTTGCGCTGATGAATATGAATTTCTGTCATTAACTTCGATGATAGTTCTCTTTCAAGATCGCGAAGGAACGGGTCCTTTCTCTTGGCCTTCTTTTCCGAAGGCACTTTTTTCAGTTTTTGAATCAGGGTTTCTGTTTCTCTTACGCTGAGAGCCTTCCTCATGATGACATTGAGGAATTTAATCTGCTCTCCCGGCGAATCGAGCATGAGGATGGCTCTCGCATGCCCGGGAGTAATAGTTTTATTAACCAGGGCTGACTTAATTTCCCGGGGCAGTTTAAGCAACCTTATGGTGTTGGCAATAGTTGAGCGATCCTTCCCTACCCTGGAAGAGAGCTCCTCCTGCGACAGGCCGAATTTATTGATCAGCGTCTGGTAGGCATCTGCCTCTTCAAGGGGATTCAAATTTTCGCGCAGAAGGTTTTCCATGAGAGACAATTCTGCCGCCGTTGCGTCGGGAGCCTCTCTGATAAGGATGGGCACTTCTTTGAGGCCCGCTTCCTGAGCGGCTCTCCATCTGCGCTCCCCCGCTATGATCTCATAGCCCGTATCGGATCTCCGCACGACAATGGGCTGAATAATACCGTTCTTTTTTATGGATGTGACAAGCTTTTTCTGCTCCCTGTCGTTGAAATCCTTGCGGGCCTGAAACCGATTGGGGGAAAGCTCTTCAATTCCGCATACGATGTACGAAGGCCTTGCGCTGACACTATCAAGCAGGTCGGGAAACAAA
>PLLV01000190.1 GCA_003142295.1 Syntrophaceae bacterium | reverse complement strand
TGCTGCTGCTGGACTACTGGCCGTTGCAAAGAATCCGCAACGGCCATGCCGTTCCGGCGAATATTCTACCCATGGAAAAGAAATCCATTCCATTTCTGCTTCTGGAGAAGGTACCCTTGTTGGCGCTCACCCTTTCCTCCTCCATCGTGACTTACATCGCACAAAACAAATATCATGCCGTCGCCTCCCTGCAGCATGCATCGATCATGCATCGGGTTTTGAATGCCTTCAATTCCTACGTATCCTATCTGGGAAAAACCATCTGGTTCCAGGACTTAAGCGCCTTTTATCCCTATCCGAAAAGCATTAGTATTGTGGATGGTGGCAGTTCGATTCTTCTCATTTTTTCCATGACCCTGCTGATTGCTTCACTCGCTAAAACGGCTCCCTACCTGGCAACAGGATGATTCTGGTTTCTGGGAACCCTTGTCCCGGTCATCGGCATCATTCAGGTGGGTTCCCAAGCCATGGCCGACCGCTACACCTACATTCCGCTCATCGGGATCTTTATAGCGATCTCATGGGGGCTGAATCATGTGCTGGAAAGAAGGCCATACAGAAAACCCCTTGCCGCTTTTGCGGCTGTTTTTTTTCTCTCCGTCTGCTCTGTTGCCGCCTACCATCAGGCTTCCACCTGGGCAAATACGTTTACCCTGTTCAGAAATGCACTGGATTTGAACTGGAGCAACTATCGGGCCTATAATATCATCGGCGTGGCAACGGAAAAAAACGGCGATCATGAACGGGCCCTGTATTATTTTCAAATGGCCCTGAAAGCCAATCCCCAGTATGATCCAGCATACGTCAATGCGGGAAACACCCTGNNAATCAGAAATCAGCGGATGCCGAATACAATCTCGGCATCATCCTTCTGGAAAAGAATCTGCCGGGCGAAGCCATCAATCATCTGAAGAAATCGATTGAGATCAAGTCGAATGACGCCGACGCCCATAACAATCTGGGTATCGCTTTCATGAAGACAGGAAATATCAAAAAGGCCCTGTTTCATTTTACCGAGGCGCAGCGGTTAAACCCGCAAAGCCTTGAAGCCAAGAATAATCTCGCCATCGCCCATCGCCGGATGAATGACGACATCAGGCATAATCCACCTTGATTTTTTATCTGCTCAACAGTCNNGGGCAAAGGCATCGGCAAGGAATCCATAAAGTATGACCGAATCAGGCCGCAATCGCAATGACTTCTGCAGTGACTTGATGGCTGCGTCCGGCTGTCGTTTTTTTATCATGATGGCAGCATATGTTAAATGGAATTCTGCCTCCGACGGTTTCAGGGAAATGGATTTTCGTGACATCGCCTCGGCCTTGTCCAGCATGTCCTTTTTCATATATATACGCGCCATCCGGTCAAATGTTAGGGGGACATAGGTATAGGGCGGATCCATGTTCATTGATTTCAGAAAATACGCAACGGCCTTGTCATCGTTGCCNNCGGCGTTGAAAAGGGATACCGCCAGCCATTGGCGGGGATGATGGAGGCGGGGGGACTTTTCCACATTATCGCTCCACAGGGAGAGATCGTCCTTCATGATATCATTCTGGATATGAACGGTTACGGACAAGGCCATAATTACAAATGTCATAGAGCCGACAAGGAGATAAAAGATCCCTTTACGCCGAGTATAGTATTCCAGAAGCTTCACGTATCCAATGCTGAAAGGGACGAAGAGCAACATGGACGGCAGATAATTCCGATGCTCGAAAATGATCTCCAGGGAAAAAAAAGAACCCTCGATTGCATGATTCAGAAAGAAGAAGAGAATACAATAGGCAACCAGGGGCCATTTCTTTGCCTTCACCAGTGCAGCTCCGACAAGGACGGCAATGGTCGAAATGGCCACCATGGTCGTCCATGGATCAAACAGACTTTTCGATATCTGAATGTCGTGGATGAGGGTCAGACGAGGCGTGACGGGATAGAAAAGCAATGAAATATAGTATAGAATGACGCCGCGNNTGTATTGATAATCTTTCAGATCGGCGGAGAAGTCATAAAACAGGACTGCGGCCAAAAGGATCATCAATACGGGAATGGCAAAAATTTTACAATTCTTCTTGATGTTGTCTATTGTAAAACCCTGAATAAAAAACAAGTCATACATGAAAATGCTCACCGGCAGCATGACGGCGTTCTCTTTCGATCCGATGGCGATCATTCCGCATACGATGCATGAAGCCATATAGAAGCCCAAATGAAGCCTGCTATGTGCCGTGCGAAATCGGAGATAAAAGAACATGGACATCATACTAAAGAGAGCGGCCATGCTTGCCATGCGCTGGACAATATACGTCACTGCCGACACCTGAACAGGATTGATGGCCCAGAGCAGGGCGCTCAGCAATGCAATCGTGTAGGCATGCTTTTCATACCGGTCTTTAAAGATGGGCAATTTCAGGGTGTTGAAAATGAAAAGGAAGAGAAAGACAAAGGAAAGAAAATGGATGGAGAAATTGACGATGTGATAGCCGAAAACGTTCAATCCCCCGAAATAATAATTCAAGGCAAGGCTGATGTATGAGAAGGGACGTGAGATTAGACCGTTGTTCATGATCCCGAGAGAAACCTTCTTGACGTTCTCCCAGGTCAGTTCCTTTATCTGAATACTTGCATTATCGGTGATGTTGTCAAAATCATAAAGGTGCCAAGAGCAATTG
>PLLV01000053.1 GCA_003142295.1 Syntrophaceae bacterium | reverse complement strand
ACGGTATTGACCTATGAGCGCAACAAGGTCTGGAGAACTGATTATACCCTATGGGGTGACTGTATAAAGAAATCTCCGAATAAAGCGAGGCCGTTAAGTAATTATGGGAAGGCGCTGGCCGATATGGGCAATGCATCCGAGGCGTTGACATATTACAATAGAGCGATTGAGTTGAATCCCCGCTTTTATGCGGCCTATTACAACCGGGGAAACGCGAAGCTCAATCTGGGTGACTATGAGAGAGCTGTTGCCGACTACGAGAAGGCTTTAAAGATCAATCCGTACCTGTCTGATGGACATTACAACCTGGGTGATGCCTTAGCTCGCCAGGGCAAAATGGCAGAAGCTGTTGCCCACCTCAAAGAGGCTGTGAGACTCAGACCTCGCTCTGCAGAATATCACAATAATCTGGGTTATGTCCTGGTTCTCCAGGGTAAAGAAGAGGAAGCTATTACCCACTTTCAGGAGGCTATTAGACTCAAGCCTGATTTGGCGGCTGCTCATAACAATCTGGGGAACGCATTACTTTATCAAGGAATGCTTGACGAGGCCATTGAAAGTTACCGTGAGGCCCTGCGAATTAACCCCGACTTCAAACTGGCAAGGGACAACCTGAAAAATGCCCTTGCGATGCATAATAAAAAACAATGAATCCTATTACGGCTAACAAATGACAAGTAAGATAAATAGAAACTATTTAGTGTTGGCAATCTGCATTGCACTGTCAATAACAACCTTTGCGGTCTTCTGGCAGGTCGGAAACCACGAGTTCATATCATTTGATGATAACGATTACGTAACAGAAAACCGTCATGTACAGGACGGGATTACTTTAACGGGCATAGTCTGGGCCTTTTCCGAACCACATGCCCATAATTGGCACCCATTGACATGGCTTTCACACATGCTGGACTGTCAGGTGTTCGGATTGAAACCGGGGCGGCATCATTTAGTCAACCTGTTCTTTCACGTTGCCAACACCCTTTTGCTCTTTCTAATTCTCCGTCGCATGACAAATGCTCTCTGGCAGAGCGCCTTTGTGGCAGGGCTTTTTGCGCTGCATCCCCTCCATGTGGAGTCTGTCGCCTGGGTCGCTGAACGGAAGGATGTCCTCTCCACCCTTTTCTGGATGCTCACCATGGGGGCGTATGTTTACTATGTGGAACGTCCCGGCTACAAGAGGTATCTCTTTATTATCGCATTCTTCGCGCTAGGTCTCATGTCCAAGCCCATGCTGGTCACTTTGCCCTTTGTCCTTCTGCTCCTGGATTACTGGCCCCTCAAGCGGCTCCAGACCGTACAATCTGGTGCCCGTATCGGTACTGCAGCACTTCAACCGGCGAGCCGCGCGAAGAAAAAGCAGAGATCGCGGCAGCAACCCAGAAAGGATACTGTAAAGACAAAGAGTGCCGCGTCATCCCGTGCCCTATGGCCGGATATACGTCCTTTGCTGCAAGAGAAGATACCATTTTTTGTTGTCACCATACTCTTCTGTTTCGTGACCTTCTATGCCCAGCATCGAGTAGTGAAACCCATGGAGTTGTATCCCCTGGATGGTCGCATTGCCAATGCGCTGATTTCTTATGTCAGCTATATCGGAAAGATGCTGTGGCCTGTAAAGCTCTCCGTCTTTTATCCTTATGGCGGTGTTGCACTGTTCTCGTGGCAGGCAGTGTCAGCCGTTTTGGTTCTAATGGTTACAACCTATCTGACTATTCGAGCAGCCAGGCATTTTCCCTATCTTATCGTCGGCTGGCTTTGGTATCTGGGAACGCTAATTCCGGTCATTGGATTGGTGCAGGTGGGCTTGCAGTCTATGGCCGATCGCTATACCTACGTGCCCCTCATCGGCGTTTTCATCATGATTGCATGGGGCGTTCCGGAACTTCTCAATAGCTGGCGTTATCGAAGATTTGCACTTGCTTCTGCCGCTGTGGGGATTCTTTTCGCTCTTATGGTTATAACGTACGTCCAGATAGGTTATTGGCGCAATAACATCATCCTATATGAGCATGCCATAAAGGTTACATCTGAAAATGCCTGGGCGCAAAATAACCTGGGTTATGCCCTATCCCTCCAGGGCAAAACAAGGGAAGCTATTGCTCACTTTCAGAAGGCTATAAGCATTAACAATCCGGCTGATGCACACTATAATTTGGGCATAATGCTGGCCTCACAGGGAAAGCTTGATGAAGCCATTTATCAGTTTCGAGAAAGCATCCGTATCAGTCCGGGATATGCAAAGGCTTATAACAATCTTGGGAACGCATTGCTTTATCAAGGAAGGCTTGACGAGGCCATCGCCAGTTATCGGGAGGCCCTGCGTCTCAACCCGGATTACACACTGGCGCAGGAAAACCTCAAGAACGCTCTGGCTACGCAGAAGAAATTCAGGTGAGTATTGGGTATGATTTCTCTATTGACATCTGCTGTCGTTTATTCTATAGGTTCAGAAAATTTAGATAGGATTTCCTGAAAATGACCTTCGTATCAATAAGAAGAGTGACTTTTGTTTTGTGTGTTCGTCGCCTGCTCCTCCTCGCTCTTCTGTTGACACGGCTACTCGCGTCGCCCGTCGTTTTTAGGACAGGATAAGAGTACATAGATATCATCCTAAAGGCCATGGGTAAAAAATCCATGGCCTTTTTTATTCTTGGAAAGGGAACTTTGAAATATACCTCTTCTGTCATTGCGAACGCAGTGAAGCAATCTGAACACAATGACGACATAACAGATTGCCGCGTCGTTACACTCCTCGCAATGACCTTTCAATCGATTTTCTAAAGTTCTTGAAATTTAATGAGCATGCATGAAGTAATATGGCACGGAAGAGGCGGTCAGGGCGTTGTGATAGCTGCACAGATTCTGGCAGAAGCAGCTTATATTCAAGGATTCAGAGGGGTCACCTCCGCACCGACCTTCGGTCCGGAAAGAAGAGGCGCCCCGTTGACAGCTTCAACCAGGATCTCGTCAGAGCCCATCCGGATGGTCTCGCAGATTGAGCGTGCAGATATATCTATTGTTCTTGATTCATCTCTCCTTTCTGCTGTAAATATTCTAGCGACGCTCAAAGAGGGGGGGCTTATCATCGTCAACACCCCCTTGAAACCCGATGAGCTGAACTTTGATACGAAAATCAGCATAGCCACGGTTGATGCCGGAACGATTGCTCTCAAACACCATCTCATCAGGGAGGGGAAACCGATTGTCAACACCACGATGCTGGGGGCATTTGCCAGGGCATCAAACCTTGTGTCTCTTGACGCGATGGAAAAAGGACTGAAGGGTAAATTATCAAGCACCGTTTCTGCCGCCAATTTCGCTGCCCTGCGGGACGCATTTGAACAGACCCTAATGAAAGCTGCCCAGTGAGGACAACAATTGTGAATAAAAAAGACACGAATATTTCCGCCATGGCCACACCGGCAGTCGGAGAAGCGGGTAAAACGGGGGACTGGCGGGACATGAGGCCCGTTTGCGATCATTCAAAGTGTATCCCCTTCATCAAAAAAAAGCCTGCCTGCTTTCTCTGCTGGCTCTATTGTCCGGAAGGAGTAATCAAAGCAACGATCCCCTTGGAAATCGACCTGGAATACTGCAAGGGTTGCGGCATCTGTGCTGAGGAGTGTCCCGGAAAAGCGATAACCATGGTGAACGAGGGGGAGAAAAATGGCTGAAGTACAAATCATGACGGGCAACCAGGCCGCGGCTCTCGGGGCGAAGCTCAGCCATGTTCA
>PLLV01000033.1 GCA_003142295.1 Syntrophaceae bacterium | reverse complement strand
GCGCTGGTGGCCCGCGGATGGGGTAAATGCTGCATCGTCGGCTGCTCCGCCCTGGAAATCGACATGAATAAAAAATTGATGACGGTCAGCGGCAGGACAATAAAGGAGGGGGACTGGATTTCTCTCAATGGTTCTATCGGCCGGGTCTACGAGGGAAAGATCCCTTCCGTAAGGCCTGATCTTGAAGCTAATAAGGAATATACAGAGCTCATGGGATGGGCTGACAAATTCCGCAGACTCGGTGTACGCACCAATGCCGACCGCCCCCAGGACGCCGCTCAGGCGCGTGCCTTCGGGGCTGAAGGCATCGGGCTGACCCGCACGGAGCATATGTTCTTCGGCCCGGAGCGCCTTATGCCTATGCGTGAGATGATCATTGCGGAGAATGAAGCAGATCGCCGCAAGGCGGTTATGAAGCTGCTGCCGTTTCAGCGGCAGGATTTCATAGGCCTCTTCGAAGCCATGCAGGGTCTGCCCGTGACGATTCGTCTCCTCGATCCTCCTTTGCATGAATTTGTGACCCTCGACAGCCAGCAGATAAAAGAGCTGTCCAAAGACCTCGGCATTACCATAAAGAAACTCAAAGCGCGTGTCGAGTCTCTGCACGAACTTAACCCGATGCTCGGTCATCGCGGCTGCCGTCTGGGCATCGCCTATCCGGAAATTACGGAAATGCAGGCCCGTGCTATTTTCGAGGCTGCTGCAGAATTGACCCAGAAGGGTATCAAGGTTTATCCGGAGGTAATGGTCCCGTTGGTGGGTACCGCTTCTGAATACAATCATCAGGAAGCCATCATTCGCCGCATGGCGGCGGAGGTGATGAAGGAAAAGGGCGTGACCTTCGAATACCTTGTCGGGACGATGATCGAGGTGCCGAGGGCGGCGCTGACGGCGGACGACATTGCCAAGACGGCCGAGTTCTTCTCCTTTGGTACAAACGACCTTACGCAGACTACATTCGGTTTTTCGCGTGACGACATCGGCGGATTCCTGCCCATTTATCTCGAGCAGAGAATACTGCCAGAAGATCCCTTCCAGAGCTTGGATGAGAGGGGAGTCGGCCAGTTAGTCGAGATGGGGACCAGGAAAGGTCGCTCCACTCGTCCCAAGCTGAAGGTTGGTATCTGCGGCGAGCACGGCGGTGATCCGAAGTCCATCGACCTCTGCCACCGCGTGGGAATGGACTATGTTTCCTGCTCACCGTTCCGCGTGCCCATTGCGAGACTGGCGGCGGCCCATGCGGCCCTCATAAACAAGTGAAGTATGTAGAGACGCCGTAGTCACTCAATGATAAAAAAAGCCGTTGTCATGACCGGGTAAGGTCGCTGACAACGGCTTTAATTTTTCTGAGCCCGCGCAGTGTCAATACGGGCGGGACTTGACTGCTACTTCCTTTTTATACTGTAGAGAGCTGACTTTCCGGGATAGACGGCGTAATCGCCGAGCTGCTCTTCTATCCTCAGGAGTTGGTTATATTTTGCCAGGCGCTCGCTCCGTGATAAAGATCCACTCTTAATCTGCCCGCAGTTTGCTGCCACGGCCACATCCGCCATGTAGCTGTCTTCCGTTTCGCCGGACCTGTGAGAGATGACGGTAGTGTATCCCGCCTCCTTCGCCCTTTGAATAGTCTCCATGGTTTCCGTCAGCGTACCGATCTGGTTGAGCTTAATCAAAATAGAATTGGCGACGCCCATGGCGATCCCTTTTTCCAGCCTTTTCTTGTTCGTCACAAATATATCGTCCCCCACGATCTGGACCTTGCTTCCCAGGGCGTCGGTGAGCAGCTTCCATCCATCCCAGTCGTCTTCAGCCAGGCCGTCTTCAATGGATACGATGGGGTATTTTTTTACCATGTCCTGATAGAACTTGACCATTTCCGCGGCCGTCTTGTTAGGCTTCTTTTCCGCGGCCATGACATATGTCCCGTTTTCGAAAAAGGCGCTTGCCGCAGGATCAATGGCAATACAGATATCCTTTCCCGGCTTATATCCCGCCTTCTCAATCGCCTCCACAATCACTATAAATGCTTCTTCATTGGATTTGAGGTTGGGCGCAAATCCGCCTTCATCACCCACAGAGGTATTATAGCCTTTGCCCTTGAGGACGGACTTGAGGGTATGAAAAACCTCCGCGGACATGCGCAATCCTTCCTTGAAGTTCTTCGAACCGATGGGCATGATCATGAATTCCTGAATATCGACATTGTTGTCCGCGTGCTGGCCGCCGTTTATAATATTCATCATGGGGACGGGTATATCCTTGGCGATGGTGCCGCCGATGTACTTGTAAAGGGGCATTTCCATGGCCTCCGCGGCAGCTTTGGCGCAGGCCATGGATACGCTTAGAATGGCGTTAGCGCCGAGGGCGCCTTTATTAGGCGTGCCGTCCAGAGAGATCATGGTGTAATCGACCTCCCTCTGATTGAGGCTGTCGATGCCGATGACCTCCGGCCCGATTTTGTTGATAACATTGCTGACAGCCTTTAGTACACCTTTGCCCAGGAACCTTTTTTTGTCGCCATCACGGAGTTCGAGCATTTCGTGCTCTCCCGTGGAAGCACCTGAAGGCACGGCAGCGCGGCCGGTAATTCCCGAAAAAAGTGTCACTTCGGCCTCAACTGTTGGGTTACCCCTTGAATCAAGAATTTCCCTTGCGTATACGTTGATAATTTCAGTCATGTGGCCTCCTCTTGTTTATTGCGGTATGTTCCTTTCAATATACCAATCCGGCTTAAAATTCAAGGATGTTGTCGTAAATATGTGAACGACCTTGATAAAATAGGGAAACTTGTGTAGATGAAGAAGAATTGCAATTAGGAGATGCGCTGGCAGTGTTACGGAAGAAGGGAACGAAACTTTTTCTCCATCTGAAAAAATGGCTGGAAAAGGCTGTCCTGGATTATAACATGATAGAAGAGGGGGACAGGGTTCTCGTCGGTGTTTCCGGCGGCGCAGACAGCCTTGCCCTTCTTGACCTTCTCAATACCCCCATGGTGTATGTGCCGCCGTTTTCCATCATCGCCGTAAATATTGACCCGGGGTTCGATCCGACGTATAGTGACTACGATGGCCTTGAGAAATTCCTGAGAGAAAATAACCTCAACCACTATATGGAAAAGACGGACATCGGGCCTCTTTCCCACAGTGATTACAATAAGAAAAACCCCTGTTTCCTCTGTTCGCGGTTGAGGAGGAGAAGGATCTTCGAAATAGCGGCGGAGAGGGACTGCAACAAAATTGCCTTCGCCCACCACAAGGATGATATTATAGAGACACTTCTCATCAACCTCTTCTTTGGGAGGGAGATCAGCACCATGATGCCGAAGCAAACGATCTTTCAGGGGAGGCTTCATATCATCCGTCCTTTCGCTTATATCGGGGAGGACCTGATAAAGAAATATGCGAAGGAACAGCGTCTGCCGTCCGCCAAGAATAAATGCCCTACGAGCAAAATTTCCCGGCGGATCTACATCAAAAAACTCCTAAAAAGGATGGAGCGTGATAACAAGAACGTCCGTGGTAATATCTATAAGGCATTGAGGCACATCAAAAGCGATTACCTGCCGCAAGATATGAGAGATATGAAGTAAGGATCGAGGGGCACAGCAATCTGTGTCATTGCCGCCCCCTCCATGTCATTCCCGCACCTCCTATGTCATTCCCGCGGAGGCGGGAATCCAGAGAGGACAGAAGTGAGCGGTTAGACCTTTACGTTGTCATTCCCGCCCCCCTATGTCATTTCCGCGGAGGCGGGAATCCAGAAAGGATAGAAGCAGCAAGGATTCTTGCCTCCACGAAAAGCATCATCCTTGGTTGACGAAACATGGCGAAAAAGAAACTAGCAGGAGAAAAAATAATCGCCCAGAATAAGACGGCGCGTCTGAACTACTTCATAGACGACACCTATGAGGCAGGTATCGCCCTTGTAGGCACGGAGGTGAAGGCGCTCCGGGAAGGGAAGGCGAATCTCAAGGACAGCTATGCCATGGTAAAGGACGGAGAAGTCTTCATTCATGAAATGCACATCAGTCCTTACACCTATGGCAACAGGCAGAATCATGATCCGCTGAGGGTGCGGAAACTTTTGCTTCACAAGGGGGAGATCAAGAGGCTTTACGGAAAATCCAGGGAAAGAGGCTTGGCTCTCATTCCGCTGAAATTATACTTTAAGAGCGGAAAGGTGAAGATAGAAATCGGGGTCGGACGGGGCAAGAAACATTATGACAAACGGGAGAGCCTGAGAGTCAAGGAAGATCGGAGGGAAATCGAGCGGGGCCTCCGCAGGAAAGAATAAGTGTATTTGTCATGGCGAGCTCACGCAGTGAGCACGGCAATCTCTGGCTTACATGCAGAAATGTAGTGCAGACCTTCAGGTCTGCTCCTATTACGTCATTCCCGCCCCTCCTATGTCATTCCCGCGAAAGCGGGAATCCAGTGGCAGCGACGCGACAATCTCTTGGAAGAATCAGGGCTCTCAATTCACTTGACTAAAACTCTATCAAGACCTATATTAAGCGAGATTCTATATCCACTCCATCATGGGGGCGCAAAGGTTTCGACGGGGGTATGGAAGCTGTAGTGGCATACCGAGGTTCCTACCAGGCCTCGTTAAACAGGTAGGAAACATTTAAGCGCAAAGAACTTCGATTACGCTTTAGCCGCATAGACGGCTACGTCTTACTGATCCCGCCTGTCGGATCAGATCAGGGCGTCATAAAGGCAGGATAGCTGATTTCATTTTCCCGAAGTGAAAAGGGCGAAAACCAAAAGGGATGGCTCTCGATAAATCCTGCCTCCGGGAGTTGTTGAGAGTGAGATTAAAACAGAGGACAAGTATGTAGAAGCTGCAGTGGAATATTTTCGGACGCGGGTTCGATTCCCGCCGCCTCCACCAATTTAGTCTTTAGATATCAATATGTTTACAGCTTCAGACTTGCTAAAATTCTTTAGCGGTTTTTTAGCGCTCTGCTTTTTTCACTATTTCTCTGTTCTGATCTAATTATTCCCATTAAATATTTTGATAACACCTACAAGTCCTCAGAATTAT
>PLLV01000153.1 GCA_003142295.1 Syntrophaceae bacterium | reverse complement strand
GCTTACAAAACGACATTTGATCCAGTTAGTGGCCGAGGTTCTCTCCCTGTTAATATCTCACTTTTCCCCAAAGAACAGTTCAAAAATGCCCTGAAGGTAATGAGGCCGGCCTTTGAAACGGGAGTGACTGTCAGTGATCTCGTGGCTGTTGCGGGAGAGCATGGGCAGCTTGGTAATGTTACCGTACCGGCGGGTAAGATAGGTCTCGCCACGGTATGCAGCATAGTAATTAACGGTGTTTTGCTTAAAGCCGGCATTCCCATGGACTCAAAATTTGCGGGGATTCTACAGCTAAAAGACAGGAAGCCTCTCAGGTTTGTTGAGCTTATTTATTATTCCGGATCCTCACTTGATCCGTCGGAAACCTTCATTATGGCAAAAATGACTTCTGTGCGAAGCGTTCTCGAAAAGGGAGAAGGGAAAATTCTTGCAAACTTCAGGGAGGTTCCCGCGCCATGCAAGAACCTCGTCGAGGAGCTTGTATCCAAGCTCAATAAAGCGAGAATCGGCGGCATTCTATTGATCGGTGCCGTAAGCGAACCGGTATGTCAGGTGCATGTGGATTTAAATAAAGTGGGACTTATTCTTACGGGGGGACTCAACCCAATTGCCTGTGCACAGGAAGCGGGAATCCAGACGGAAAACCGCGGCATGGCTGCAGTAATGGATTATCAGGACCTTCGCAGATTTTCAGAAATTTGCAGAGGTAAATACAGCAAGTAGTTCATTCAGTACTAATAAAAGTATCTCAAATAATACCAAAAGGAAGGAGAAGCAAAACATGAATCTTAGAAGGCCAAATGCGAATGAAGCGACGGGGACATTTAACCGTTCGAGAGATGTAGTACCCATGTCGGGAATCTGTACGAGATGTGTCGATGGCTGCAGAGGAGGTTGCGAGATATGGCTATCGACATTCAGAGGTCGTGAAGTCCTCTATCCCATAACCTTTGGCGAAATGACTGCCGGAGCTGATAAGAACTATCCCATTGATTATTCTCATCTAAGCATTCAGGGTTATGCTATAGGGGCAAAGGGCTTGCCGAAGGGTGTCAAGGCCGGTCCTGATACGGCAGTATTTCCGGATGTGGACACGGAAACCGAGTACGGATGGAAGAAAAAGGTGAAAATGCGACTCCCGATTTTTACGGGCGCACTGGGTTCTACAGAGATTGCCCGCAAGAACTGGGAACATTTTGCTATAGGCGCCGCTATTTCCGGAATCACCATTGTCTGTGGTGAGAATGTTTGCGGGATTGACCCTGCGCTTGAGCTGGACAACAGGGGAAAGGTCAAGAAATCGCCGGAAATGGATCGACGTATTGAAACATATAAACGCTATTACGAGGGATATGGGGAGATCCTTGTTCAGATGAACGTTGAGGATACGAGGTTTGGCGTGGCCGAATACGTACTCAATAAACATAAGCTGGATACGATTGAACTGAAATGGGGACAGGGCGCCAAGTGTATCGGTGGAGAAATCAAGGTCAATTCTCTGGAAAGGGCAATCGAGTTGAAGAAGAGAGGGTATATCGTCCTGCCTGATCCGACATTGTCTGAAAATAAGGCGGCATTCAAAGATGGGGCGATCAAGGAATTTGAGAGACACTCACGGCTTGGTTTTGTGACCGAAGATGGATTTTTTGATGAAGTGGAAAGGCTCCGAAGAGTAGGTTTCAAGAGAATCACCTTGAAGACGGGAGCCTATTCGGCTGTTGAACTTGCCATGGCCCTGCGCTACTGTGCCGAGGCAGAGATAGATCTCTTGACGATAGACGGGGCACCGGGCGGCACGGGCATGAGTCCCTGGCCGATGATGACTGAATGGGGCATTCCCACATTTTATATCCAGAGCCTCGCACAGCAGTTCTGCGATAGATTAACGAAGAGGAAAATCAGGGTTCCCGACATCGCCATTGCTGGCGGCTTCTCTTCAGAAGACGGTGTGTTTAAGGCCATAGCCATGGGTAGTCCGTATGTGAAAGCCGTGTGTATGGGTAGAGCTCTGATGATTCCCGGTATGGTGGGCAAAAACATCGGAGAATGGTTAAAGGCCAAAGACCTACCCAAGACAGTGTCCAAGTACGGCAATACCGTGGAAGAGATCTTCGTGGGTTACGAGGAACTGAAGAAAAAATATGGGAAGGAATTGAAAAATATTCCGTTTGGCGCTATAGGGCTATATACCTTCAGCCAGAAGTTCAAGGCAGGGTTGCAGCAGCTCATGGCAGGGAGCAGAAACTTCAAACTCTCCCTCGTATCACAAAAAGATCTGATGTCGCTGACGGAGGAAGCTGCCAAGATATCGGGTATACCTTACGTAATGGATGCTTACCGGAAAGAGGCGGAAAAAATTCTATCCGCATAACATGATTTTTATCATCCTGAAATCTGAAGCCCCTTTGCCAAGCGCCGAGGGGCTTTAGAGAACCTCAGACCATAAAGAAATCTCAAGAACCTTCTGTTTCACTCTACGCAGGTGTCACGCCAGATGCAGAAATGTATTTGCCGTGCCTGAAAAGTACTGACTACCACACTTGAATCTATCCACACATTCTTGCTGATTTGATGTTCGCAAAGAAAAGGAAGGACATAGGATTGTAGATTTCCCGGCAAGAAAGACATTAAGCAAAGCGGGGCGTATGAGTTACTCTCATAATCAGAATGACGGCGATTTTTTTTCTTGTTGGGCAACCGCTTCAATCTCCATCTTTTTCATCATGATCAAAATGGCCGTGATGGCTGCCTGTGTCATGCCCGGTATCCTTTCCGCTTGCCCGATGGTTGAAGGTTCTATCTTGTTCAGCTTCATTTTCAATTCAGTGGAAAGTCCAGGTATGCAGTCGTAATTCATGCCTTTGGTAATTTTCTTCCCTTCAAGCTGTTTCATCCTTTCCACGGCCTCCTGCTGCCGCTTAATGTATCCTTCATATCTGGACTCTATACAGATTTGCTTTTTAACAAATCTGTCCGCAATAGGCTCCCATCCCTCAAAAACCTTCAGATCATCGTAGGATATTTCGCTTCTCTTCAGAAGCTGATAGAGTGTGACAGGATTCTTAATCGGAGGAGTTCCCATTGTCTGAAGGATCGTATTGACCTTCTCATTGGGAAAAATCTTTAGGACAGAGAGCCGGTGTATTCTATCGTTTATTTCGTGAACCCTTTCTTGCAGGTGATCGTAGTGATTGCGCGGGATGAGCCCCAAGTCGTATCCCTTCGCCATGAGACGGATCGCAGCATTATCCTCGCGAAGGATCAGACGGTATTCTGCCCGAGACGTAAACATCCTGTACGGTTCATCAACACCCCTTGTGACAAGGTCATCGATCATGACTCCCATATAGGCCTCCGAGCGATCAAGGATGAAAGGGGCTCTCCTCTGTACAGCAAGCGCCGCGTTTATGCCGGCCCATAACCCTTGCGCGGCCGCTTCTTCATAACCGGATGTGCCATTGATTTGGCCAGCCAGATATAATCCCGCGATTGGCTTCGTTTCCAGGGTCTGCCTGAGTTGCGTCGGTTGCACGAAATCATACTCTATGGCGTATGCGGGGCGCATAACTTCCGCATCCTCAAGACCGGGGACACTGTGGATGATCCGCTCCTGAAGATCCTGAGGCATACTGTTTCCGAGGCCTTTGGCATAAATCTCTTCTGTCTCCAGACCTTCGAATTCTAAAACGACCGGATGCCTTTCCTTATCGGAGAAACGCATCACCTTGTCTTCCAGAGAGGGGCAGTAGCGCGCGCTGATCCCCTTTATGGTGCCGGAATAGAGCGGAGAAAGCATGATGTTTTCCCTGATGAGGCTGTGTGTTTCTCTTGTCGTATATGAAAAATACGAAGGAAGCCGTTCTTGACGCAGCTTTTCTGTGGTGAAGGAAAAGGGTTCCGGATCGGGATCGCTGTCCTGCCGTTCCAGCTTCGACAAATCTATAGTTGATGCACGCAACCTCGGAGGAGTGCCTGTCTTCATACGTCCCATCTCAAAACCCAGCTCTCGCAGTGATTCCGCCAGACGAATAGAAGCCATCTCGCCGGCCCTCCCCGCCGGGTAGTGTACGGTTCCGATATGGATCAAGCCGTTGAGGAAGGTCCCTGTTGTGATGATGACAGCCTTGCCGCGATAAAAGACACCAATATGATCCTCTACACCAACAATCCTGCCATCTTCGACAACAATGCGGTCTATGAGTGTCTGCCTGAGATGAAGGTTTTTTTCCTTCTCCACAACGGCTTTCATGGCGAGCCGGTAGAGCTGTTTATCGCATTGGAATCGGGAGGATTGAACGGCGGGTCCTTTCGAGGCATTGAGCAGCCGGAAATGGACGGCCGTCTTATCAGCGATCTTCCCCATTTCTCCGCCCAGGGCATCTACTTCCTTGACAAGCTGGCCCTTGGCGAGGCCCCCGATGGCGGGATTACACGACATGAGGGCAACAGAATCTAAATTAATATTAAACATGATCGTGGAACAGCCCATCCGCGCCGCCGATAACGCGGCCTCGCAGCCGGCATGACCCGCGCCGACCACTATCACGTCGTAATTTCTCGATGAATCTTTCATTCCTTAACCAGAAACACTATTTTGAGAGACTCGAAACTCGCCAACGATCAGTTGCACGGTATCGAGTCGCAATTGAACTGTTGCAGTTTTGCACATAATTTAATAATGTCAATTTAAAAATTACAACAAGAAAAGAGGTCTTCTTGTCAAAGCCGTTGTTCTGGAACAACACAAAGAGATACTACAATCTGAAAAGTTTCTGGCTGAACCGTTTCGGGTGCAGGGTATACAAGCTCCAGATCGATGCGGGATTCACCTGCCCCAATCGCGACGGTACGGTGTCGACAGGAGGATGCATCTACTGCGACGGTCGGGGTTCGCGGCTGCGGCAGGTTGGTCCTCTTCCCTCCGTGGCGGAGCAGATCCGCCGGGGCAAGGAATATTATAAAAGGAACAGAAATGCGGGAAAATTCATCGCCTATTTCCAGACATTCACCAATACGTACGCGCCGATCGAGAAACTGAAAGAACTGTATGACGAAGCGCTGGCAGAGGAGGACGTCATCGGTCTGTCTATCGGTACCCGTCCTGATTGCGTACCCGATAGCATAATTGACCTTTTTCAAGACTACACGAGGGAAAGACACATATGGCTCGAATTGGGTCTTCAATCGATACATGATAGGACCCTGGGGCTCATCAACAGGGGACACTCTGCGGCGACTTTCCTTGACGCATTGCACAGGCTATCCGGAAGCAACATACATATTTGCACGCATATCATTGTTGGCTTACCGGGTGAAACGCGGGAAGATATCCTGGAGACTGCGAGGGTGCTTGCAACCCTCCCGATTCACGGGATCAAGATACACGCACTCCTTGCCCTCAGAGGGACGGTTATCGGTGATCTTTATGAAAAAGGGGAAATCACCGTGTTTAATCGCGACGATTATGCGACAATAGTATGTGACATTCTGGAAATCTTACCGCCGGAGATGGTCATTCAGCGGCTGACGGCAGATGGTTACCGGGATATATTTCTTGGACCCAAGTGGGCTGTCAACAAGATGGAAGTATTGAATGCCATTGACAGAGAACTTGATAGAAGGAACACATATCAGGGGATTCATTATGTAAAGAATGGTTGATCTGCTAAAGATGTCAACAATCAGCAGGCAGCTTTGGATGTTACGGTATATGTATTGCGTAATTGGACAAAATTTGATTTAGTATGAAATTAACACCGTAAGGGACTTTTTCTTTTGAACATTATATGTGAGCAAAGGGGTTTTTTGGTAGAGTATCATGATAGGAATTATTGATTATCAAGCCGGGAATCTGACGAGCGTCGCACGGGCACTTCGCAATTTAGGGGAGCCTTGCCGGGTCAGTGATGATCCTGAAATACTGAAGCAGGCAAGTCATATTATATTCCCTGGCGTAGGTGCGGCTGGTGAAGCGATGGCCAATCTGCGGCAGACACACCTCGATCAATGGATACCGGAATGGGTACAGAAGGGGAAACCCATACTCGGCATTTGTCTGGGAACGCAGGTAATTTTTGAATATAGCGAAGAGAACGATGCGAAATGCCTGGGTATTATCCCGGGTGCTGTTAAACGATTCCGGAAAGATCTGCAGCAAGACTGTATGCCCCTTAAAATTCCCCACATGGGATGGAACTCTGTAGCCTTTCAAAAGGATCACCCCGTCTTTCGGGGGCTTCCTGAGGAAGCTCAATTTTATTTTGTCCATTCCTATTATCCGGCTCCCGCAGATGAAAGTCTTGTTATCGGTTGGACCGATTACGGGCAACTCTTTTGCGCTGCTTTGGCCCGCAAAAATTTAGTGGCCGTTCAATTTCATCCGGAGAAAAGTGGAAGGCCGGGACTTCAGATACTAGCCAACTTCTGCCGTTGGGGAGGAGAAGATGCTTAGTAAACGGATCATACCCTGCCTGGACGTGCGTGACGGGAAGCTCACAAAGGGTATCAAATTCAAGGGTAACATAGATATTGGGGATCCCGTCGAAGCAGCCCGTGAGTATTATGAGCAGGGTGCCGATGAAATTGTCTTTTACGACATCACCGCGTCATCTGACGGGCGGGACATCATGATTGACGTGGTCAAACGGGTGGCAGAAACAATTTTTATTCCCTTCTCGGTTGGTGGCGGCATTCGTACGGTTGAAGACATGCGACGCGTCATTCTTGCGGGAGCCGAAAAAATCAGCATCAACTCTGAAGCAGTGAAAAATCCGCCCCTGATATCTGAGGGTGCGAAGGCCTTTGGCAGTCAGTGTGTAGTGCTGGGCATGGATGTAAAGAAGGTGGAAGCGAGTGCAAAAACACCTTCAGGCTATGAAATGATTATCCATGGGGGGCGGGTATTCACCGGAGTCGACGCCTTATGGTGGGCCAAGGAGGCAGAAAATCTGGGGGCAGGAGAGATTTGCCTGAATTCCATCGATGCCGACGGGACGCAGGAAGGTTATGAAATTAAACTTACGCATCTCATATCCACGAACGTCAATATACCCGTCATTGCCTCAGGAGGAGCCGGTACACCGGAACACCTCAAAGATGTCCTTACCCGCGGGAAAGCAGATGCGGCTCTGATTGCATCAATGGTTCATTATCGGTACTACACGATCTCCGAGATTAAAGCGTATTTGCAAGGCAGCGGCGTAAAGACAAGAATGACATGGTGATATTCGAATTTGATTCATCGCCCTTGATTATTTTTTTTGATAATATTATATTAGTAAAGGGAATTTTGATTCAGCCCAGGGAGGCAAAATAAAGTGGACAAGAAAAGATACGAACTGAATGTTCAGTTGGCTCAGATGTTAAAAGGCGGCGTCATCATGGACGTCACCAATGTGGAACAGGCTACGATAGCCGAAGAAGCTGGCGCCGTTGCGGTAATGGCCCTTGAACGAGTGCCGGCGGACATCCGCAAACAGGGGGGGGTAGCCCGAATGTCTGACCCTGCCATGATTCTCGAGATTAAGAAGGCTGTGTCAATACCCGTCATGGCGAAGGCAAGGATTGGTCATTTTGTTGAAGCCCAGATCCTGGAGTCACTGAAAGTCGACTATATCGATGAGAGTGAGGTGTTAACCCCCGCCGACGAAGAGAGTCACATTGACAAGACAAAGTTTTCCATACCTTTCGTCTGTGGCTGCCGTAACTTGGGAGAAGCATTGCGTCGCATTGCCGAAGGCGCCGCCATGATTCGCACCAAAGGCGAAGCAGGAACAGGAAATGTCGTCGAGGCAGTGCGCCACATACGTACGATAAACCGTGAAATAAGACAACTGGTCGGCATGCCTGTCGAAGAGGTTACTGGTTATGCGAAGGCAAACGGCATGCCTTATGAACTTGCCCTGCAGGTGAGAGAACTGGAACGGTTGCCTGTAGTTAATTTCGCCGCAGGAGGCATCGCAACCCCTGCCGATGCGGCCCTGATGATGCAGTTGGGATGTGATGGAATTTTTGTCGGTTCCGGAATATTCAAATCGGAAAATCCGGCATTACGCGCCCGGGCGATCGTCAAAGCGACGGCTTACTACAATGATCCTGCTAAAGTGCTGGAAGCCTCCATGGGCCTCGGAGAGGCAATGCCAGGGCTTGAGATAGCCGAAATTCCGGAAGGGCAGCTATTAGCCGGACGGGGATGGTAACTGAATGATCGGCGTTCTTAATCTTCAAGGTGGAGTTGTCGAACATCTCGATCACTTGGAACGTTTAGGTATTCCTTGCATACCCGTGAAAGACCCCGCCGATTTTCGCAAGCTTTCCGGCCTGATAATCCCCGGTGGCGAGAGTACGTGCATGTCCCGGTTGATGCGTATCTTCGGCATTGAAGAGGTCATACTGCGCGAATTCAAGCGGGGGATGAAAATCTGGGGGACATGTGCCGGGACAATTCTCCTCGCAAACTCCATAGTCGGCGAGCCAGCCCATCTAAGCCTGATCGATATCGAGATAGAACGCAACAGTTTTGGGAGTCAGCTTGACAGTTTTGTGTCTGAAGCTTGCATTCCCCAGGTTGCGCCACACCTTATACCGCTCACCTTCATCCGTGCTCCCAAAATCACGCGGGCAGGTGAGGGTGTGAACGTATTACTCCGGATGGAAGACTACATTGCCGCCGCGGAAAGTCCTAATGTCCTGGTAACAGTTTTTCATCCTGAACTGACCGGATGTATCGCCTTCCACCGCTACTTCGCGAGAAAATGCGGGTTCCATCCCCTTGACCACAAGAGAATTCCCGCCATAGATCCTGCCTGGAACAACAAGAGCTGGACCCGTCAAGCCCGAATTACGAGGAACTGAAGCCAGTTTCTTGCTCGATCTGCGTTAAATCCTCATCCCTCAGCTAATTTCATGCAGCTGCAAATTTGCGTGTTTGTTTCTTCAAGTGACTTATACGGCGGCGCAGAAAATCTATTTTCTTTCTGTTTTTTGATGCATGGGCCGCCTTTTTTTCTTCTTTGAGCTGTTTAATCTTTCCTTTTATCTCACTCTTACTCAATTTTATCTTTGCTACGACCTTTTTCTTTATCTTAACAGGTCCCTCATCTTTGATGCCTCTTGCTTCCTTGATGAAAGCTATAAGTTCCGCCTTTTTCATATCATTGACTGCTACGGCTCGCGGAATTTCCATAGCTATTGCTCTAAGTTCCTTAACCGTCATTTTTTCTAACGATTTTTCTTCCTTCTTATGCTCTTTCTTCTTTGTTTCCTCTACCATTATTCTCCTCCCGTAGTTTCGTATTTTCATCTAATGGGCAGCAGTTCATGCGTACTGTATAACTTTCACGCTTTCTCCGGGGTGCCACCGAAATCCTGGCCATAAAAGACTTGATTGAAATCTTTCGGGCTGTGCCTAATTCTTAATGAGCTGGATTCTCTCTTCCACGTGAGCCGCTTTATCCGGTTTATTATTCGTTTTGTAAAAGGATTGAAGCTTGCTCAGATAGGCCAGGAGAGCCTTCTTCCACCCATTCTGCGATGCAATATCGATGGCAAGCTTCAAATCTATTTCGTCATTCTTATTTTTTTGGACAAGGAGGCCAACGGCAATTAGTTTTGACAGGGGGTTGTCCATTTTCGAAATTTCATGAGCAACGTCATCCTTTTTGCCGCTTTGGAATGCCCTCAAGAAACCCGCGTATTGCTGTGGCAGCAGTTTCTCATCGACGTTATCGAAGGCACCCTTCAAGAAACTATAAAAGTTCTTGTTGTGCAAAACCGGTTCGACGGCATCTATCCTCAGGTACTCCCTGTCATCAAATGCCTCGAGGACGGCTACTTGGACAGCGTATTTTGTGAGGTAGGCCCTGGCGAGAATGTCCAGATCTCCGCTGCTCTTTATCTCATCAACGGCCTTATTAAAGTATACTTCAGCAATACGTTCCTTGCCGCTCAAGTAGCTCTTCTTATAGTTATCGAGTTGATTAAAGGAGGCATCGGTCCAGTCGGGCACCGGCTTTGACGAGCCGCAGCCAAACAGCAGGAGACTGAACATCATGAGGCAAATAATTTTTCTCATGGGAGTTTTATTACTTCCGGTTGCTTCTTAAACGGGATTTTTTTATCAATCTCTTTGACCATATTGCCTATCGTATTAACGGTTGTATCGATCTCGGCTCTCAACACCTTTAAATCTTTTGTTGATTCAGCCGTATCCGCGCTGATCTTTACAACATTATCGACGGCCGCATTCATTTTTTGGAGCTTTACAATAACGTCTTTGAGGATTGTCCTGACTAAGGGCAGGACACCGTCTTTGCCATACATCTGGTCATCCGCCTTCACAAGGATATCTCTAACTTTCTTGAGAGACTCATTAACAGACTGAACGCTCTCCTTGGATCCAACGGCCATCTCGATGAGCGTATCTTTTTTCGCTAGGTTTTCTGTCAGTCTCTCCGAGTGTCTCAAGATCTTATTCACATCTCCCTGAGGGTCTGCAAGGCTTGCCGTAACTCTTTCAATATTGGCAACCACCTTGTCTATCTTATCGAGGGTAGGCTGCACCCTTTTTATCGTTTCGTTGATATCGTTTACCATTACAATTTCAGGGACGGTTTTTAGAGGCAGTGGCGGGCTGTTCAAGTTCTCCGTAGTAACGATAAGTCGGGCAGAGCCTATGAGGGGTTTATAGAGGCTGAACTTGCTATCGGACCTGATCCATTTTGCATGTTGTTCCGGTATCCTCATTTTTATGAGGAGTATTCCCTCATCATTTAGTTCTAATGCCTCCACCTTGCCAATCTTGAATCCGGAAAATACGACCGGCATTCCCTCGGTCAGATCCTCACCGGATTTTGAAGAAAGGGTATAGATATATTCTTTTGTGAAGAAACCTTTGCTGTAAGCCAGATAAGCTATGGACGTGATGATCAATAATGATGTGAGTACTACAAACAAGCCTACTTTGAATTCAACTCTCTTAAGCATAGTGATCTCGCAAATAGCTGCAAAGCTCAATAAATAAGGACTGCTCAGGAAAAAGACCAGAAGCGATGCGCATCCTTCGACAATCTCAGGATAAACTCATCTGAAAGATGAGTCGGACGTAAACTACGCCATTGAGCTTACCCTGAGCTTGCGAAGGGAGAAGTAGCGCAATGCACCATACGGACTTCTTACCAAATCATCAAACATCAATCATCCTGTACCTGTCTTTGGACCACAGATAATCAAATATATGGCATTCTTTAAATGAATCATCAACAGCTTTCAAACTATCATATATAAATAGATCATCCTGGACATCTGGTATAATAGTAAAAGGTCTATCAATAACAACAATAGAATCTCTGACCATGGCGGCTCGTAAAAGCATCGCACAAAATCGCTCTCTATTGGTCAACGCGTGATTTCGCTTATTAGAAATATCTTCCAAACTATATCTTGTCAGATAGCGAAGAACCAGCTCTTGTGCTTTATATGCGGATAAATTCTCATGATACTGCTTGATGAGAGCGATATTAACCCACACATCCAGGTTCGATATGAGTGGCACGTCCAGCGAAACGAGCCCCAGGTTTTTTTTATTTTTCGCAGTGAAGTCATTCAGTCCTTTGCCGAGCGTGACTTCATCTTCAAACAGCCTCAAATGAAGATTAGAATTAATGACAACACCTCAATAAAAACAATAGCTATAAAGACATCAACCATGCCATTAAGAACAGATATCGGTATACTCGTGAGATCATTTGTAGCATGTAACCCGAATCGTATTGGAATTAAAGTTATAAAAAAGCCGAATGTGCAACATTTTACGAGAGATATTACTATATCATAAAAATTAGCTGAACTTAATAAAACATTTGAATAGGATTCCAAACTCAGTCCGAAAAGCAGCTTTGAAAATAACAGGCCGCTTGTCAAAACCAGGATAGAAAAAAAAGCACTCAGTAAAACAACAGATATAACGCCATTTATGACCCTCGGTAAAAAGAGGTAATCGACCGCGTCGATATTGAATTTATCCAGCGTGTTTAATTCTTTACTAACCTTCATCACCGCAATTTCGGCATTTATGGCAGAACTGGAACGAAGGGCAATCAAGAGCACCGTAACAAAGGGCGCCAATTCCGTAACAACTAAATTCATGAGTATCCGACCCAGATGTTCGGCAAGCCCCAGGTTCTTTATGATTTGAAATACAATACCCATAAGGAGAGTGCCGAATATGATAGAAATGACTATGAACAGAGGTAATATCTGTATAGAAGTAAAATATATCTGGTGAATAATGACCAGTCTCGTAGCACTGTTGTATGAGTTCTTGTTAAACATCTTCAGAATGATAGTGAAGGCGAAAGAAAGGGTATCGCGGAATGTTCTGGTTACATTTATCGTCGTTGTGCCAATTCTTACTATGGCATTAATCATAATGCCCTCGTAAGAACAGGACGGCGGTGGTAAACTCGAACAGGGATACTTTCCAAAACGCTACTAATCATGGGGTCGCTTATCTTGACTGATTGAATGAGCCTCTATTCACAATATCGACCTGCCTACAAACCAGATTTCTGTAAGGTCAGTAAAGATACTGTGATAGCTTCGCAAGGCTCTCAATATAATTGCAATGAATGTTAACATAATGTAAATGGAAGCGCAAATACTTGCTCTCCCAAAAAATCAAAATCACAGGGCACTATGCGCTTGTGAATGTATATTGTTTCTCTTCATAATGGGGAGAGAAATATGATCAGAAAAAATGCTCCAGGAGATGAACTATGAAAATCATTCGCTTCCTTTCAGATGAAAACCATGAAATGTGCGGACTATATGAGCCGGAACTCGAGGACCAGGCCCTGGTGATCCGGGGAGATCTGTTCGGAGATTTTGAAGTCACATCAAAATTAGTGGGAATTGGGAGCATTCTTCCCCCTGTTTCTCCCTGCAATATCCTGGCACTGGGGCTGAACTACAGGCAACATGCCGACGAAACGAGCGTGTCTTATCCCGAAATACCGATCTTATTCCTTAAAGCGCCAACCAGCGTGATTGGACATATGTCGCCCATTCTCCTTCCTCAAGCAGGTCCCGCAAATGTCGATTACGAGGCAGAACTCGCTGTCATTATAGGAAAGAAGGTCAAGAACGTCTCCCGTTCTGAAGCAATGGACTCCATTTTGGGCTACACCTGTGCCAACGATGTCAGTGCCCGGGACTGGCAGATCGAAAAGCAGAAAAAGCAATGGGCAAGAGGAAAAAGCTTTGATACTTTCTGCCCCCTCGGACCTTATCTGGTCACAAGAGACGAAATTCCAGATTCCCAGAACCTCCGTATCCGCACCGTATTGAACGGAAAAACTGTCCAAGATTCAAATACTTATGATATGATTTTCGACGTTCCTGCAATCATCAGCGATCTTTCGAGGTCTATGACGCTGCTGCCTGGTACGGTAATCTTGACTGGTACGCCGGAAGGCGTCGGCTTTACCAGACAACCTCCTATATACCTTCAAGACGGTGATATTGTGACCATAGAAATAGAAAGAATTGGTCAATTAACTAATCCTGTGAAGAGAGAAGATCAGGGAGATAATGTTGTCTTAGATAGTAAGGAAGTTCAGAAGCCGCTGAAGCTCTCCGATTAAAGATCAACAAATATCTCATAGCTTATTGACAAAAAAGAAGAGCCGTATATTATAATAACAAATAATATGATCAAGTGAATCATCTCCAATAGGGCACGAAATCTTAAACGCAGAGGTATTTTGTAAAGATTTATCCCAGTTCACGTTGGGCCTTTCTCCGTACTGATAAGGGAGCGGAGTTCGAGACGAAGTCGATTGAATGTTACGATAGCCGTTACAATTATTCGAGGTTGGGAAATTGAAGAGTCTTGGTATTTGTATAGGTGCATCAACATTATCAGCAGTCGGCATTACCAGGGACGGAGATAATCACATCCATAAGACATCCATAAGTGTCAAGCCTCACAATGGCAACCCTCGACAAGCCCTGCTTGAAACGCTTATAAATTTAGATTCGAGCGCATATGACAGAATTGCCATAACAGGCAGAAAATTCAGACACTCCGTAAATCTTTCATCCATTTCCGAGCCGGAAGCAGTTGAATCTGCACTTTATCACTTCAATGGCAACCGACAGAACCTCGATGCCATCATCAGTGCCGGAGGGGAAACCTTCATGGTCTATGTCCTGGGAAAGGACGGAAGAATCTGCTCGGTTCAGACGGGGAACAAATGTGCATCAGGGACAGGGGAGTTTTTCCTTCAACAGCTGAGAAGAATAGGGATGTCTATTAATGAAGCCACTTATCTTGCGAACGAAGAAAGACCTTATAAGGTGTCAGGACGCTGCAGCGTATTTTGCAAGAGTGACTGCACCCATGCGACAAACAAAGGTGTGCCGAAAGGGAGGATCGCTGCCGGGCTCTGCAAGATGATGGCAGGTAAAATCATCGAAATTATCAAACAGATTCCCAGGAACGACATCATGATCATCGGGGGTACTGCGCAAAATCCGGTCATGATCGGCTATCTCCAGAAAGAGATAAAAAATTTGATCGTTCCGGAAGAGGCCCCTTACTTCGAAGCCCTGGGCTCAGCGTTGTGGGCCCTCAATCACGAAACGATAAAATTACCGGAAAGGAAAAATATCTTCAAGAAAGGCAGGGATTCCTTCTCCTTACTGCCCCCCCTTAATAGTGCCGCCCATATGGTCGATTTCAAAACAGCAGAGAGGGGAATAGCCCAAGAGAATGACCTCTGTGTTATCGGCCTCGACGTAGGATCAACGACGACGAAGGCGGTCATCCTCAGATTGAATGATGATAAGGTGCTGGTCTCCGTGTACCTGCGGACTCAAGGGAATCCTGTTCAGGCCTCAAGAGAATGCTATGCGGATCTCTATGACCAGTTAGGCGAACTTGGAGAAAAAATAAAAATTGTTGGATTGGGTGTAACAGGCTCGGGCAGGCAGATAGCAGGATTACATGCCATGACTGGCGGCATCATAAATGAAATTATCGCCCACGCTACGGGGGCATTGTTTTTCGATAAGACAGTAGACACAATCTTCGAGATTGGCGGGCAGGATGCCAAATACACCTATATAAAAAATGGTGTACCATCAGACTATGCCATGAATGATGCCTGTAGCGCCGGTACTGGCTCATTTCTTGAAGAAGCTGCGAAAGAAACCATGGGGCTGGAAATGGAGTCCATCGGTAGCATAGCAATAAAGGGACAAGAGCCTCCGAACTTCAATGATCAATGCGCGGCTTTCATCAGCAGCGATATTAAAAATGCCTCTCATGAAGGCATGACGAGGGAAGATATTGTCGCCGGCCTCGTGTATTCCATCTGCATGAACTACGATAACCGAGTCAAGGGAAATAGACCTGTAGGCAACAACATATTTATGCAGGGCGGTGTCTGTTACAACCAGGCGGTGCCAATGGCCATGGCGGCTCTGACAGGAAAACGGATCGTCGTTCCGCCGGAAGCAGGACTGATGGGAGCCTTCGGCGTTGCACTGGAAGTAAAACGCATGCTTGAACTAAGTCTCCTTAAGGGGAAAGAGTTCTCCCTCAAAGAATTAAGGGACAGAACCATCGAATACGGAGAACCGTTCACATGTAATGGGGGGAAAGAGAAATGTGATCGGAAATGTGAAATCGCCAGGATTAGAATAGAAGGGAAGACATATCCCTTTGGCGGCGCCTGCAACAGATGGTATAATCAACGTTTTAATATTCAGTTTGATACTGAAAAACTGAATCTTGTTAGGATTCATGAGGATCTCGTTTTTCATCAGTATGTTCCTCAGCCGGAGGAGCTAGGGGTCAAGGAGAATTCGAAAACAGTAGGCATTAATAAATCCTTCCTGGTAAATTCTTATTATCCCCTGTACTACCGCTTCTTTTCACGGATGGGCTTTCGCGTGTTGGTTTCGGACATTTCCGAACAGGAAGGTGTCGACCGTCAGAGAGCGCCATTTTGCTACCCCGCAGAAATTTCGCATGGCTACCTTCAAAATCTTTTGAGAAAAAAACCTGATTATCTTTTTCTGCCCCAGGTAAAGGGGGCATACGTGGAAAACGGTTGCAAACAAGGTATAACATGCCCCCTGTTGCAGGGAGAACCTTATTATCTGTCAAGTGCCTTCAAGGATACGGAAATATTAAGAAACTTAAAGAAAGAAGGAAAGATAATAACACCAGTCATCGACTTTTCTGCAGGATATGAGAAGGCTGAACATGCCTTTGTATCTATGGCAGGGAAGCTCGGTTGTCGTAAGAATCTAGCCCGTAGGGCATTCTCTGAGGCAGTCGAAGCCCAGAAATCCATTCATAGCGAGATGAGGGAAGCCGGGTTGCGGTTTTTACGTGACCTTGAGAAGAATCCTGACCGGTCCGCCGTGGTTATATTTGGCAGATCTTACAATGCCTTTGTGCCGGAGGCGAATATGGGAATACCCCATAAATTCGCATCCAGGGGTGTGCCTGTGATCCCATTTGATTTCCTTCCTTTGGATGAAGAGGCCATCGACGATAAAATGTACTGGTCAACAGGGCAGTCGATTCTCAAAGGAACAAATTTCGTAGAAAGACATCCTCAACTTTTTGGATGCTATATCACCAATTTCTCCTGCGGTCCGGACTCTTTTCTCGTGGGATATTTTCGCCATATCATGAGGGCAAAGCCCTTCTTGATCCTCGAATTGGACTCTCACGTAGCCGATGCAGGTCTGGAAACGAGAATTGAGGCATTTATGGATATCATTAAGAATCACAGGGAACTGAAAAAGTTCCGTAATGATGCCTCCGCTCCATATTATTCTTCACCTCAGGCAGCACATTTTGATCACAGGAAACAGGAGTTCATCGATTCCAAGGGGACAGGCTACCCGTTTCATCATCCCCGGATACATCTCATTTTCCCGTCCATGGGGCGATTCCTGAACGATGCGACGTCCGCCGTATTCAGATCGATAGGCATACGCGCATCGGTACTTCCGCCCGCAGATGACGAAGTTCTCAAACTCGGAAGGGGCAACACAAGCTGTAAGGAATGCCTGCCTCTGTTGCTTACTGTAGGCAGTCTCTTGAAATACTTGAAAGACAGGGATAGATCTGAAGAGCTATTGGTTTATTTTATGCCGACCGCCTCAGGTCCCTGCCGGTTCGGCCAATATTCTCCTTTTATCAATCAGCTTATTGCCCGAAACGGGATTAAGGACGTCGCCTTATTTTCCCTTCAGGCCGAAAACAGTTACACGGAAGTCGGCGGCAATGAATTTACCTTGAAACTTTGGTCATGTCTGGTTGTAGCTGATATTATGCAGGATATTTATTCAATTCTCCTTACAAACGCTGTGGACAAAGACTCAGCCCTGGAAATATATAATCAGGAAACCAAGAAGCTCATTGGCGTCTTCGAACATTCACCCAATTTTAAAGACCTTCAAAGAACCCTCAAGACCGTAGCCGATAACTTTCGAAAGATACCTGTAAAGAGGCATGTGCATGATAACCCTGTAATTCTTCTCACGGGGGAGATCTTTGTTCGCCATGACGATCTGTCCCGGCAATTCCTTGTGGAGAAGCTGGCTGAGCAGGGGTTTGCAACCAAAGTCTCCAGTGTCATCGAATGGGTCTATTACACTGACTGGTGCTTCGAAAAAGGCTTGTCCGCGGCCGCACCCAACTTACGGGAACGGCTTTCCCTCTTGCTGAGATCGGCATGGATGAGAAACTATGAGAAGACGTTCAAAAAAATCATGGAGCAATCAGGTTTGTATACATATCGGCTGGATGATGTCGACCATCTGATAAGTGAGAGTCGGCATTTGATCAATCCGGAGCTGACAGGCGAGGCCGTGTTGACAATTGGGGCGGCAGTAACCGAGATACTCCACCGGTACTGTGGTGTTATCGCAATCGGACCCTTTGGCTGTATGCCCAACCGTCTGTCAGAGGCCATCCTGTCGAGGGAGATGGGCACGGAACTTCCTTTTCTGGCTATCGAGAGCGATGGGAACCTTTTTCCGCAAGTCATCACGGCGAAACTTGAGGTGTTTCTGATGCAGGCGTCGAGGTTACACAAGCAAATGACGGAATCATACAGGAAGGGTGACCGCTGACTCAAGCTCAGCTTCCGCGATACTTGACTGCCTCACCCATGAATGAAAAATAATGGTATTTTGCAAATAGATATGCTAATTGCGCACAAATATTTCAATGTGGAGGGTTTCAACCCCAAGGAGGTCAATAAGTAAGAGATGGAAAATAAGAACAGAAAAACCTTTATCATGTTTCTGCTTGCTTTTCTGATAGGTTTTTTTATCATTTCCCTTATAGAAGTATTGAGGTCATCCTTTGTTCCTGTCGGATCTAACGTTCAAACAGTGTCGGCGGTTTCATCACCGGAAAGCCCGCGCGCACCTTTTTCATTTGCTGATTTGGCGGAGAGATTGAAGCCCGCTGTCGTAAATATCAGTACAACGAAAACGGTCAGAAGCGGTCGTGGAGGCCCATTCAGGACGCCCTTTGACAGATATTTCTGGGGCGATGATTTCTTTGAAAGATTCTTCGGCGATATACCCCAGAGAGAATTCAAGCAGAGAAGCCTTGGGTCCGGTTTTATAATCAGTCATGACGGCTACATCTTTACCAACAATCATGTAGTGGAACAGGCTGACAAGATACTGGTTAAGCTCTCGACGGGAAAGGAATATGAGGCGAAGGTGATCGGTAAGGATGCAAAAACGGACCTTGCCCTTATAAAGATTAAACAGAGCGAAAGCCTCCCCGTGGCTGAAATAGGGGATTCCGACAAGCTGCGTGTAGGCGACTGGGTTTTAGCTATCGGGAATCCCTTCGGCCTTGAACAGACAGTGACTGCCGGCATTGTCAGCGCCAAGGGCAGGGTGATAGGCGCGGGGCCCTATGATAATTTCATTCAGACTGATGCCTCCATCAATCCCGGTAACAGTGGTGGGCCTCTATTCAATATGGAAGGGAAGGTAATAGGCATCAATACAGCTATCGTGGCCCAGGGACAGGGCATCGGATTTGCCATACCGGTGAATATGGCCAAAACCATACTGCCCGATCTCAAATCAAAGGGTAAAGTGACCCGCGGCTGGCTGGGCATTTCTGTGCAGGACGTGACAGAAGATATAGCGAAGAATCTCAAACTTAAAGACAATAGTGGTGCACTTATATCCGAGGTATTCAAGGGGGATCCCGCTGACAAGGGCGGACTGAAAGCGGGAGATCTCATAACAGAGGTGAACGGCAAGAGGATCAAGGATACACACGAGTTGCTGCTCACTATCGCCTCTTTCCATGTCGGGGATAAAATTGAGGTCAAAGCCTTGAGGGATGGGGAGGAGAAAACCTTTCACATTGTTGTTACGGAGCGGAAGGACCAACCGGAGGTAGCCTCCGCGAGAGAATCGAAGGAAAACTTCGGCATGACGGTACAGGATATCACACCGGAAATCGCCCAATATCTTGGGATCGCCGGGACGGGCGGCGTAGTTGTAGTTGATGTCAAAAATGGAAGCCCTGCTGATGAAAAAGGTATCCAACCCCAGGACATCATCCTGGAAGTCAATAAAGTGAAAATTTCCTCAATGAAGGACTACGTGCGGGAAATATCGAAAAAGAGTGCAAAGAAAAGCATCCTTCTCTTGATCAGGAGGGGTAACTCGACTTTTTTTGTCAGCCTGCGCAAATAGTCAGCGCCCTTGTATGAAAGACGGTACCGGATTCCTTTATGAAGCGGGGTCATTATCTTCTTGCGATCTATAAAACGCTGAATGCCCACTTCGGTGACCTCAACTGGTGGCCCGGTAATTCCCCTTTCGAGGTTATTGTCGGGGCGATATTGACCCAGAACACGGCCTGGGGAAATGTGGAAAAGGCCATAGCCAGGCTGAAATCAAAAGAGCTTCTTCACCCCGCTGGGGTCTTAGATATAGACGATGAGACACTCGCCGATCTCATTAGACCGGCGGGATATTACAATATCAAGACCCAGAGATTAAAATCGTTTATACGGTTCTTATATAACGGGTATGATGGCAAACTGGATAATATGTTTGCGGAAGACCTCTGGCGCCTGAGAGCAAAGCTGCTCGCGGTCAAGGGCATCGGTGAGGAAACAGCCGACAGCATCCTTCTCTATGCGGGAGAGAAGCCCATATTTGTCGTCGATGCCTATACCAGAAGGATTTTACAGAGGCATGATATTATCCCCAGCGATGCAACGTATAAGGAAATTCAGAATCTTTTTATGACCCACCTTCCTCACAGCGTCCCTCTGTACAATCAGTATCATGCCCTCTTCGTTAACACGGGAAAACATTTTTGCACCCGAAAGCCCCGTTGTGAAGGCTGTCCACTCCAGTCACAGGTCTATTGAACGAAGCAGGTTTCTATGCCTAATTTCTACGACTATACGGGCATCATCCATAGCCACTCAGCCTACTCGTTTGACGGCCGGGCTCCCATAGCAGAAATTCTGGAGGCAGCGAGGATCAACGGCATTGACTTTGTCATGCTTACGGACCACTCCAACTTGCGGGCGAGGGAAGAAGGATTTGAAGGGTGGCACGGCGATACTCTGCTTATCGTCGGTCAGGAAATTGCGCCCCGCTTCAACCATTACCTGGCCTTCCAGATTGATGCGCCTGTGATTGTCCCCGAGGATGAACCGGATATTGATCCCCAGATTTACGTGGATGAGGTTCGGGCAAAGGGGGGAATGGGGTTCATTGCCCACCCGGATCATGAGGGAACGGAATTGTTTCACGTGAAACATTACCCCTGGTTAGACTGGAGGGTAACCGGTTATACAGGCATGGGGATATGGGACTTCATGACGGACTGGCAGAGCACCCTGAGAGGATATACCCGGTCCATATTAAGCTTTCTCTTCCCTGCCTTCTTCCTCACGGGACCGAGGAAGAAAACCCTGGAACGCTGGGATCTGCTGAATAGAAGCTCCAGGGTAGTGGGAATAGGTGAACTCGACAATCATGACACCCTTCAGCGGGTGCTGGGTTTGAATCTATCTGTTTTCCCCTTTGCGAAAGCATTCAAATTTATGAGGACCCACGTGATCACCGAAAGACCTTTGGTCAGAGATCGTGCGAGGGACATTGCAGCGCTTCTTTCTGCCCTAAGACAGGGAAGGGCGTATGTTGCCGGAGAGTATTTCCGCGAATCCAAGGGATTTTCTTTTGTTTTGACGGATAACAGCCGGAGTGCCACTCTGGGTGATGACTTTATCCTTGAAAACGAGGCTTGCCTCACAGCAACACTTCCTGCGACAGCAAAGATCCGCATCATCAAAGACGGAACCTTGATTAGGGAAGAGATCGGTCAAGATCTGACGGGCAGCATCAGCGAGTCCGGAGTTTACAGGGTTGAAGCCTATCTTAGAGTCTTCGGCAAATACCTGCCCTGGATATTTTCGAATCCTATTTATGTAAAGGAAGCTTAAGAACGGACTATATGATCAAGTACCTCTCACGCTTCGCATTGAAATACGGCCTCATTCCCTTTGCCTATTATCTTGTCCGTGCATACCTTTCCCTGATTAGGATCAGGGCTGTAAATGAGGAGATGACCCTGCAATACCTGAAAAGTGGCCAGAAGATGATCGTCGCGATCTGGCACCAGCGTATTATTCCGGTCGTGGATTATGCAAGAAAATTTAGTGTCTATGCGCCATCCGCGATGATCAGCCAGAGCCGTGATGGTGATATAATAGCCGGGGTAGCCAGCCTTCTCAATTTCAGGCCAGTAAGGGGATCGAGCTCCCGGGGTGGCAAGGAGGCCCTTGCCGATATGATTGCGGATTTAGCAGAAAATCAGATGGCCGTGCACGCTCTTGACGGACCGCGAGGACCGAGAGGGGTTGTGAAGCCGGGACTTATTGTGATGGCACAGTCTACCGGCGTACCAATCGTTCCTGTCTATATCTCAGTTGACCGGGCCTGGGTGTTGAATAGCTGGGATCGCACTCTGATCCCCAAACCTTTCAGTACAGTCACCGTCCGCTGGGATAAACCCATATCTGTTCCGGAGCATCTGAACGAAGAGGCCTTTGAGAGCACACGAAAACAGATTGAACAGCACATGAAGGAAAATCAGACTCGTGATGACCGGGAGCTAGGTTGGGAATCCCCCCTGTTATAGATTGACATCTATTTAAGAACCTTAGGGCGTTGGAAATCCCTCCCAGCCTCCCTTTGCCAAAGGGAGGAGCCTGATTGGTCTACCTCTTTGAAAAGGGGGGATCAGGGGGATTTTTGACATATGTTAGAATTTTTTGGTTTTGAAATTCATCTAAAAAAATAGATTGTTACGGAGCCTCTAACCGAATCTCAAAGAGATTGGGCCAGTATTTTCCCGTCACAAACAGCCTGTCGCCTTTCGCGTCATACGCAATGCCGTTTAAGACATCAATGTTTCTGCCCGCACCGACATATCGGTATAAATCCCTGAGGTCAATCCAGCCAAGCACCTGCCCTGTACGTGGTGAGATGCGGACAATGTAGCCCGTGCCCCATACGTTGGCGTAAATCTCGCCTCTCACAAATTCGAGTTCATTAATATTCGGCAAGATACTGCCCCGATCCCGTACCTCGATCTGCTTCACCATTTTATACGTCCGGGCGTCCAGGAAACGAAGGACAGCCGTTCCATCACTCATGATGAGGTAATTGCCGTCGCAGGTAATGCCCCAACCTTCCGTGGGATAGAAAAATGTTTGGAGGAGGCGGAATGATTGAAGGTCATAGACAAAACCGGTGTGCGACTGCCATGTCAGCTGGATCAGTCTGTTCCGACAGATAGTGATGCCTTCGCCGAAGTGTTCTGCCGTGAGACTTTGACGCTTCAAGACCCTGCCTGTCTTAAGCTCAACTTTGCGTATGCTCGACTGTCCCGAAACCCCCGTTCCCTCGTAGATATACCCCTTGTGGAATACGAGCCCCTGTGTGAAGGCATCAGGATCGTGCGGATATACATTAACTACCCGGATACTGTGAAGGGTGGTTCCCGATGTGTCGATGGGGGCAAGGTTCAAACCTGTTTCGAGGGATGATGCATATCCCGGCGAGGTGCAACCGATGGGGAGAGGAAACTTTTCGCAAACGAGAAAAATGGCACCCAACGCAAGAAAAAAGACACATATACCGATGAAGGAGCAATTTCTCACAGACGTCAACCGCTTTTCTTAAATGTCTTCTCAGCCGTTGCGAGCGTTGTAATCGACGTGCAGGTTATATTTATAGTCTTGAAGAAATCGCGCAGGGGCCGACCGGGGCCGACCTCATATATCGTATCCGCCTGCGAAGCAAGGGCCTTCATATTGTCCCCCCACAGGACGGAGTGATTCAACTGGGACACCAGATTGTTGATAAGGTCCTCATACAGGCCTGAATGAAATCCCCCCCGGAAATTTGAGGTTACTGTTATTGACTTGTCGTGATCGATGCCTTGCCCGATCATACGCAGTATATCTTCAAACGGCTCGACAATCGTACTCATAAAACGACTATGAAAGGGTGCACTAACATTGAGTGGGATAAAGCGAAAGGGTCTGTCTTTAGCAAGTGCTTCCTGCAGCCTTGCCTCTGCCTTCGGCATTGCCCCGGCTTCACCACTGATGACTATCTGATTGGCCGAATTGATATTTGCGATGTCAATGGGAAGATCCTTCAATGCCAGGCACACCAGCTCTATGTCCACATTATCGGAGATAACAGCAGCCATGGCTCCGCGACCGACAGGCACGGCATCCTGCATCAGGCGGCCACGTATCTGGACGATGCGAACAGCCTCTGATAACGGAAGGGCACCGGCAGCAACCAAAGCAGTAAATTCTCCCAGGCTGTGACCGCCAAAGAGGGTCGGTGAAAATCCGAAAAGGGTCTGCAGGCTACGTAGCATAGCAATTTCCGTCGTCAGCATGCAGGGTTGGGTAAACTCCGTCAGGTCTCGGCGTTCATCATCGCCGAAACACATGGCGGCAATGTCCCAGCCTGCCGCCTGAGACGCCTCGTCGTACACCTCGCGGCTGACCGGAACGTTATCATAGAAATCCTCTCCCATTCCGGGTCGCTGCGCCCCCTGACCGGGAAATACAACAGCAATTTTATCCATCTCCATAATAAACAACTTCCTCTGTACTTCCAGTGAATCTTACCAGTGGTCCCGCTGTCATTCCCGCGAAGGCGGTAATCCAGTTTTTTATGGATCCCCACTTTGCATTTATGCAAAACGGAAACCGGTAAATACACTGCTCCGCCTTCTATGGCAAGGGGCTTTTTCGGCCCTGAAAAAGAATTTCATCGTACCCGCCATAATTAAGCAGGCACTCGACAATAACGATGCATATTATGAAAATACTTGTAATTTTGTAAAAAGATAGTATTTTAAAGTTAATGGATCAATATAAACTAAGAATCCCGTATATTAATGGTTATGTTGAGAATAAAGTTATAAAGAATAGGAGAAATGGGTGAGTTTTTGCCCTAAATGTGGAGCCCATCATGACCCCAAATTCCCCTGTGTTGACAGAGCTGGGGAAATGCTGCGGGATATGTGAATCGAGAAGCGCTCAAAAATGTCCAAGCAAGAATTCAAGAAACTTGAGAAAGCAACAGATACGTCTATGTTCAAAGTATTCTTAATCGTAGTGGGTGGATTCATTCTTCTCCAAACATATATTTGAATATAAGAAATCGAACGCGTAAGTCTTCAATAACTAATACAATAACTCATCCGGACGGCCGCGGAATGCCACGCGGCTAATTTCAGGTGAAAGCGAAAAAAGAAGGATATGAAACTGAATTTGCTCATCTTGGGTTTGTTAATGGTCGCATCGACTTCTTGGCCTGTCCAGACCTTTACCATTGAAGACGACGACCTATCCGCAGTTTCGCGCAATGCCGAGGTTGTAATTCGTCACGCTGAAGCCAAAGATGATGACCTGCAGAGATGCGAGCTCGTTGGCAAAGCCGTCGACCTTGACGGAGATGGACAGGCCACAGATTTAATCATCACGATGCGAGATGCGGCTGGATGGGGTGCTGCTCTCGGACCGATCTGGGTGCTCCGTAATGCTGGAGATTCCTTTGTGATAGTTCTATCCGACGGAGGCTATTCTGTAACAATCGGCAAGGCAAAACACAAGGGATTATACGATCTTACTATATCGGCTGAGAGTGCCGGCTGGTCCCGTCAAAGCATCTGGAAATTCAACGGCAAGCGCTACAAAAAAACCAAGGAAAAAACGAAGAAGGCATACTGAGAACGGATTGCATATGGGCTTGGTAAAGTTCAGGCAGATTTTGGAAAGCCGGTGAACCTCTACCTTGTCTGAAAAAGATTGAGAGGACGTGATGAGGCGAAGCGAGAGGGAAATCAAAGATAGAGCGGTGATTGATGCCATAATCCGGCAGTGTCTGGTATGCCGCCTAGGGTTGTCTGATGGCGAGGAACCTTATGTCGTCCCCTTGTGCTTTGGATATGACGGAGAGGCGCTTTATTTCCACAGCGCCTCCGAGGGGAGAAAGATCGATATTCTTCGCAAGAACAGCCGGATCTGTTTTGAATTCGATATCCCTGAGGGGATGAGGGAAGCAGAGCAGGGCTGTCGCTGGGGAATCAAGTATCGCAGTGTCATAGGATTTGGAACCGCAGAGATCGTGGATGATCAGGAAGGTAAAAGGAGAGCCTTGGAAATTGTGATGGCTCAGTATTCCGGCAAGGAATATATATTTCCGGAAGACGTAGTGACAAAGACCACAGTAATAAAAGTAGTGATTGCGCGTGTGACCGGGAAGCAAGCATAAACATATAACAGACGTCTATGCTAAGGAAAGGCGGAGATGCAGCCCATGCG
>PLLV01000158.1 GCA_003142295.1 Syntrophaceae bacterium | reverse complement strand
CGCGTCGTTATTCTCTATTCCTGCCTGCCGGACATCTTTTGCTCCGGCATGGATCTAAAGACGGCCATACCCATACTCACGAGGGCCAGGAAACCTGAGAGCGACTCAGAACGATGGCTGGTGCAGGTGGGACCGCATGTTGGGGAAGCCATGCTGAAACCGAACATTGTGAAAAAGCCGGTAATTGCTGCCATCAACGGTTACTGCTTGACAGGGGGCTTTGAGATGGTCATGGGAGCTGATCTTCGCATCGCCTCGGAAAATGCAGTTTTTCAGATGAGAGAAGCCAGTCTGGGAATCATGCCGGTCGGCGGTTCGAATGTTTATCTGCCCCGGCAACTGTCACCCTGCCGGGCCCTTGAAATCCTTCTGACAGCAGGCAACTTCCGCGCAAGAACTATGCATGAATGGGGTTTTCTCAATCACGTGGTAGCACAGGAGGACCTCATGAAGAAAGCCATGGAATTAGGGGACAGAATTGCGAGTAATGGCCCCCTTGCCGTTCAGGGCATAATTAGATGCTTCCGGGAAACACGGGATATGTCCTTTACTGATGCCTTCAAGAGGGAACTGGAGATCGGTTTGCCTGTATTCGGGAGTAAGGATGCACGTGAGGGAATTCTCGCCCAGAAGGAGAAACGAAAGCCGAATTTTCCCGGCCAGTACTAGAGATTTTGTTGAAGGCGCAGTCTGCGTCGTAAAATAGACTATAGAGGCGTGAGTTTCTTATATTCGGGAAAATACCTGCCATGAAAGAAGTATTGATTTTTGCATCTGGTCTCGTTTTATTCTTATTCGGCATGAGGAAATTGAGCGCCGGGGTGCAACAGCTTTTTACTTCACGGATTAGAGAATATATTAGGTATTCAGTTAGAAGACCGGTTTATGGACTGTTGACTGGTATAGTAACAACAATTCTGTTTCAGAGCAGCTCGGCGACGATACTCTTGACCGTTGGCATGGTCAGCGCGGGGTTGATGACCTTTTACCATTCCCTGGGCATCATTCTGGGCGCGGACATCGGTACTGTACTCACTGTTCAACTGGTCGTCTGGAAATTTACCGATATTTCTCCCCTTATTGTTGTCTCAGGCGGCATTCTCTGGCTTACGGGAAAGGCAAAATGGAAGGATATGGGCGAGGCCATCTTCTATTTCGGCCTTTTATTTTTTGGATTAAGCCTGGTGGCGATGACCACGGCGCCATTGAAAGACAATCAGGCGGTCATCCGCTTCTTTCAGGAAACAGAAAATCCGCTCCTGGGTTTGGGCATTGGTATGCTCTTAACAGGAATAGTACAAGCCTCTGTCATTCCCATCAGCATTCTCGCCATTCTGGCGCAACAGGGTCTTATCACCATTGAAAACGCTCTTCCTGTTGTCTTCGGGGCAAATGTGGGGACCACCGTCGCGGTTCTTATGGCTAGCTCGATTGCCAACATCAGCGGCAAGAGAAGTGCTGTTTCCCACCTCCTTTTTAAATGCTTTGGCGCTGTTGCCTGCCTGGCTCTCCTTCCCTGGTTGATCGTCACTTTGAAGAGTCTTTCTTCCAATGTGGCCCAGCAGGTTGTCCTCGGTCACTTCTTGTTTAATTTCCTCATAGTCGCCTTCTTCATTTTTCTTCTCAAACCATACGCCAGATTGATCGAAAAGATCATACCCGGCCAGGAAGAGACCCTGCCGTTGTGGCCAGAATTTCTAGATGAAAAATATCTTGCAAGTCCCGAAAAGGCCCTGGCGTCCGTGAGAAAAGAGCTGCAACGGGAAATTACCCTCGTACAGAAGATACTTGTCGAGAGCTTACTGCTGGTAAAGGACTACAAAGAATGGAAGAGGCACAATATCATCTATGTTGAATTTGTTGTCGACGTCCTGCGGCGTGAGATCGTAAATTTCTTGCGCAAAATTTCCTGTAAGCAACTGTCACCCGAATTGTCACAAAAACTCTTCACGTATACAGCCATGGCAAACGACATTGAACGGATTGGTGATCATGCGGTCATACTGGCGAAACTGGCGAGTAATAAGTATCAGGCGGATGTCAGCTTTACAGAAATGGGTAAAAAAGAACTGGAAGAAATTGAGCAGCGGGCGACTGAAAACCTTCGCGATGCCGTATCACTGATCGGAGAGCGCAATGCGGAAAAAATAAAGAATATTTCCCTGCGCGAGGAAGATATTGATGTGAGGGTGAAAGAGGCGCGGGAAAGACACCTCGTGAGATATTACGAAGGGATCTGTCAGGCTGAGGCCGGTCCCATCTTTATTGAAATGTTAATTCATCTGGAAAGAATATCGGATCTTTGTCAAAATGTCGCAGAATATGTCGATGAACTAAAAGATTTTTGATCGTGTATGCCTTTAGGGGCCAGCAAAAATTTCTTCTAAACCCCTACTTTCGGTCTTGACAATTAAGTATTGCAATAATAAATTATATTCAAGGTATGATAATGCAGCTAATCCACAGAACCTGAACTTCAATAAGGAGACTGATTATGAAAGAACGAGTCAATGCACTGCAGGTTGCCCTCAACAACGAGATGAAGGAACATGAATTCTACCTTAAGAATGCCGAGAGGACCAAGAATCCCGTGGGTAAGGCCATGTTTCTGCAAATAGGCGGGGAGGAATTGGAGCACTACGAGAGGCTGAAACAGCTCCATGCGAACTGGGAAAAAGACAAGAAGTGGCCCGCAACGGTTCCCCTCAAAGTGAAAGATACGCCTGTTAAGAATGTCCTGAAGAATGCGGCGCAAAAGGCACCCAAGACAGTCAAGGGCGATGCCGATGACCTGAAAGCCATCCGCGTAGCCATAGAATTTGAGGGTAAAGGAGCGGAGTACTATGCAAAACTCCGTGAAGAAGCATCCGACCCGCAGGAAAAGGCTTTTTTTAATCTTCTTGCCAATATAGAACACGAACACTACGTATCTCTCAAAGAAACGGAGGAATACCTGACCGATCCTGTCTCCTGGTTCAGAAAGAAGGAGAACACGGGTTTGGATGGCGCCTGATTAGCAAGGGGCATTCATCTTCCGTCGGTTTTCACGCGAATAAGAATAGAAAGGGATCTCTATGAACATCAAATTCATAGAGGTCCCTTTTTTTCATGCCTGTCACTCTTCCGTTGATCTGCTTTTCTTCCTGAATATAACCCTGATTGGCGATTGATCAAACCCGAATGTCTCTCTGATCCGGTTGGTCAGGAAGCGCCTGTACGAAAAATGAATGGCACGGGGTTCACGGACAAAAAAAACAAATGTGGGTGGGGCGGAAGATACCTGAGTTACATAGCTTAAAGTATTTGTTCTGTTTTGATGCCGGGCCGGAGGGTTTGATGCGAGGACATCCCTGACAAGTCGATTAATCTCGGCAGTACTTACCCGTTTTGTGTACTGGATCAAGACAGTCTCAATAACGTCAAATATCTTGGATACCCTCTGCCCGGTGAGGGCTGACACAAAGATGATCGGTGCATAATCCATGAACTTAGTTGTCTCTTTGATGTCTCTGACATAATTTCCCACCGTGGAGTTGTCTTTATCTATAACGTCCCACTTGTTCACAACGATGATGCAGGCAACTCCTTTTTCTACGGTCAACCCCGCGATCTTGGCATCCTGNNTGACCCTGCTTTTTCGCCTGATGCCTGCCGTGTCAACGAGCAGATATTTTTTGCCGTTCAATTCGAAGGGCGTATCTATGGCATCTCTCGTGGTGCCCGGTATGGGGTTGACGATAGTTCTTTCGTATCCAAGGATTTTATTAACGAGCGAGGATTTTCCGACATTCGGTTTTCCGATCACTGCTATCTTGATTGGCCTTTCCCCCGCGGGGAAGTCTTCAGCGGGAGATGCAATATGCAAATCCACATCTTCCATGAGTTCATGAATACCGAGTCCGTGCTGCGCGGAGATACTGTAAATCCTTTCAGTTCCCAGTTCATAAAACTCATAGGTCTGGGTTTCCTGCTTAGGACCATCTATTTTGTTGACAACAAAGAAAACCGGTTTTTCAACCCCCCTGAGGATATTCGTGATTTCCCTGTCTGACGGGGCCAAACCTTCCCTGCCATCCATGAGGAAGATAATGATGTCTGCCTCCTCCATGGCCAGTTGTGCCTGCTCTCTCATCTGTACCAGGATTGTTTCCGAGGATGCCGGCTCAAATCCACCAGTGTCGATAAGGATAAAATCCTTGCCATACCATGTGGAGTCCGCATAGTTCCGGTCTCTCGTGGCGCCGGGTTCATCGATAACGATAGCCTTGTTCTTTTGAGACAGGCGATTGAAAAGTGTTGATTTTCCTACGTTGGGCCTGCCGATGATAGCAATTATCGGTTTCACCTGACCTTTACCTCATAACTTACAGCTTTCATGTTTTTTCGGAATACCCGAATTCTCTGAGCATTCCTGCATCGTGAGTCCAGTCTTTTCTTACCCTAACGAACAACTCCAGGTATATCCTGGTGGCAAAGAATTTCTCCATGTCCTGTCTTGCCCGTTTGCCGATTTCCCTAAGCATGGAGCCTCTCTTGCCGATTACAATCCCCTTTTGCGAATCTTTCGCCACATTGATCGTTGCCTGGATGACCAGCAGATTTTTATCTTCATCTTCTTTGAACGAATCCACAACAACCGCTGTTGCGTAAGGGATTTCCTGATGGGTTAGCATGATAATCTTTTCCCTGATGATCTCTGCCGCGATAAAACGCTCGGTACGGTCTGTCATCATATCATCAGGGAAGTAGCGCGGACCTTCAGGCAGAATCTTCCATATTTGTTCCATGAGAGTGCGGAGGCCGTCACCGGTCAGGGCGGAGATCGGGATAATCTCGGAAAAAGAAAAGAACTGCTGGAACTGGTCTATGACGGGAAGGATATTTTTCTTCCGGACAAGGTCGATCTTATTGATAAGCAGTATAACAGGCAGTCTAATGTTCCGGAGGGATTCAATAATGAGCTGATCGTCGCTGTGAACGCCTTCCATGGCCTCCACAACCAGGAGGATAATATCAGCGCTTCTGAAGGCATCCTTCGCTGCAGTCACCATGAATTTATTTAACGGTGTTGTCGCCCTATGGATGCCCGGCGTGTCGATGAATATCATTTGCCCGTTTTCGATATTCTTGATGCCTGTGATCCTGTTTCTTGTAGTCTGCGGCTTATGGCTGGTTATGGCAATCTTTTCGCCTATGATCTTATTCAGAATCGTTGACTTTCCCACATTCGGTCTGCCAATGATGCCTATAAATCCGGACTTGAACATCTGCGCTTTCTCTATCGAGTTAGTTTTCGTGGCGTATGATGATTGTATCTCCCATCTTAGCCAAAAATATCATTAATGACGGGACCTTCCTATTATTGATTTCCTGCCATCGACGATCATGGCAAGAGTCCCTCTTTCCTGGACGGGGTCAACGGAAACGTCTATTCCGGTGAGTCTAAAGAGCTCTTTCAGGGTCTGCATGTTTTTATTCTTGTGGCCGAGGAAGAATGAGACATCTTTGGGAGAGAGCGAAAATATCACTTCTTGTTTACTGATCTGTCCGGCCGCAAGCATTGCTGATGCCATATCGAAAAACATCGACTCCTCGACGAGTGAGCGGAATGCCGGATGATACGGGCCGGCGATGATGCTGCCTGTTATCTCCATTTCCCGTGTTGTTTGCAAACCGAGACGGATCACAGGGATATTGGCTTCTGCAAATCTTTTCAAAGCATACTTGCACATGTCAATGGCTTCAGGGATGCCGAGCGGATGATAAGTCCCCTTTAAAAAAAGCTCTGCCAGGCCTGTATCCTGAAGGACTATAGTGGGATGAATCCTGACCATATCCGGCTTGAGGGTAATGGTCTTTGCAATTGTATATTCAAATCCCGACTGACTGTCTCCCGGAAGTCCCACCATGAGGTGTATCCCGGTTTTGAACCCTCGTTCCTTCAGCATCTCCATGGCGGCAGACACATCCGACGCTCCGTGCCCTCTGTTGGAAAGGTTAAGCACTTCATCCACCATGGATTGGGCGCCGATTTCGACAGTCGTTACACCGAAACGTTTCAGCTGATCCAGGATTTCGTTATTCATGCTGTCCGGTCTTGTAGACACCCTCACGCCATACACGAGCCCTTTTTCAATGAACGGACTGGCGAAACCCAAGAGTTCAGCCTGGTAGTCTTTCGCCATGCCCGTAAAATTGCCGCCGTAAAATGCGATCTCAGCGCCATTCCCCTTTCTCTTTGGGTGATTGAGATATTTGTGAACCGTTTTCCGGAAAGTATCTTCCGTGATCCTCTCAGAAAAGTTACCGGCAGTCTTATGTACGTTGCAGTAGATGCACCGGTTCGGACAACCTTGATAAACTATAAAAAAAGGGATGATCATTTGTGTCATATATTGCTATTTGGCCTCAATCATCAGTCGGAGGAGGGGAGGTATCCTGCAGTTTGGCAAACTCCTCCAGGGCCCTCCGGGCCGCCCGCTGTTCCGCTTCTTTCTTGCTTTTGCCCATGCCTGTGGTTGTGATCATACCTGCTACAGTCAGACTTATTTCAAAAACTTTGTCGTGGTCGGGACCGACTTCGTTAATCAGCGTGTATCTCGGCGTCTCCTTAAAGCGGTTCTGGCAGATTTCCTGGAGCGCCGTCTTATAATCTCTGTAGATAACACTTTTTATTCCTTCCTCAACCAGGGGCTCAAAGATGTTTTCCAAGAATTTGTATGTCTTCTCAAATCCGCAATCGAGATATATAGCAGCTGCAACCGCTTCGAAGGCGTTCGAAAGAATGGATGCCTTTGTTCTTCCCCCTGAACTTTCTTCTCCTCTCCCGAGGAGGAGGTAATCGCCGATATTAAGCTTCCACGCAAGACCGGCGAGTGATTGTTCGTTCACAACGTAGGCTCTGAGCTTGGAGAGCTGACCCTCGGCATAATGGGGGAATTTTCGTACCAATAAATCGCTGAGGCAGAGCCCGATAACAGCATCTCCCAGAAATTCGAGCCTCTCATTGTCTTTGCTCCCGAGAGCCGGGTTCTCATTAACAAAAGAGCGGTGTATCAGTGCGTTATCAAGCAGATCGATAGTGTTGAAGCGGTAATCGAGTGTCTGCTGAAAATTCTTGAGGTTTGCAAGCCTTTCATCGGTCATCGGCGGTAATCCTTCCGTACAGTTTGCCTTCCAGAGCATAATCCGGTATCACGTTCAGGACACGATTTACCAGTGAATAGTTGCCATTCTCTATGACGACGGGTATGTAGTTGTCAGAAAATCCTTTCATAAAGCCTGTATATTTGTCTTTCTTATGCTCAATAAGAACTCCCAACTTCTTTCCTATAAACATCCGGGCAAAGGCATTCCTTTTTTCCTTCCCCAGTTTCCTCAGTATTTCACCGCGCCTCTTCTTGACGGTTTCGTCAACCCTGCCGGGGAGAGCTGACGCGACTGTGCCCGGACGCTCTGAATAAGGAAATACATGGAGGTAGGCAACGGGGAGTTCTGCAATCAGACGGAGCGTATTATCAAACTCTTTTTCCCCTTCGCCGGGAAACCCGACCATCACATCAATACCGATGGCAATATCTGGTATGGCCTCCCTGATTTCCTGCAGGCGGTTCTTAAAGAACGTTGAGTCGTAATTCCGTCTCATGGCAGAGAGAATCCCGTCATCTCCACTCTGAAGAGGAATATGCAGGTGTCTGCATAACGTGGTCCCTTCTGCTATGAGCCGCATCATGTCATCTGATATTTCCGTGATTTCTATGGAGCTCAGGCGCAATCTTCCCACCAATCTATTCTTATCTACGTGTTTCATTATCTCGTAGAGATTTGACGGGGGCACCAAGTCCTGACCATAGACTCCCAGATGAATGCCTGTGAGGACTATCTCTCTGTAATCGGACCGGGCCAGAGTTTCGATTTCTTTCAAAACATCCATTTGTGGAAGACTCCTGCTGGGACCTCTTGCATAAGGAACTATACAGTAGCTGCAGAAACTGTTGCAGCCATCCTGGATCTTGAGGAATGCCCGCGTGTGTCCGGCGAACTTTAGGGGGATGAGGCCGGAAAATTCCCTGGCCTTGCATATGTCGCTTACAAGTAACTGTGGGGCTCCTTTTACCAAACGCTCGATGATCTGGGGGATATGCTCCTTTTCTGCATTTCCTGCGATGAGGGTTACACCGGGAATTCTGGCAAGATCATGAGGTGCGACCTGGGCATAACAACCTGTAACAATAATGCATGCTTCAGGGTTTGTCCTGATAGCCCTTCTAATAAGGTTTCTTGACTGGTAGTCCGTCCGGCCCGTAACAGTGCATGTATTAATTATATAACAATCAGCCTTCGTATTGAATGGTACAGACACATAGATACTCTCATCGAGCATCTCCAAAATGCCTGCGGATTCATACTGGTTAACCTTGCAACCGAGGGTTGATATGGCTACTTTAATCAATTTCAATACCTCTATTTATACCACGTTGTCGAATTTAAGCTTCCGTACACTATTTGTCAAGGCTAAAGGATTACTGGATTTTTGTCGATAAATGGAGTAAACTTAGTTCATGTCCATGATGGAGGCTCAACTATGAACAGCATTATAGATTACTTCACTGCCCATCAATTTACTGCTGGGGTATGCATCTTTGTTGCAAGCTTGATCATATATTTTCTTTTCAAGAAGCTCATCAAACTTGCCTTATTGTTTATTCTCGTCATCATAATGCTGACTGGATATGCATATTTCAAGGAGTCCGGTAGAATGCCGAGAAGCATACACGAAGCCCTGCAGAAGGCCAAGGAAGAAACCCTCATGGCGGTGGAAAAGGGCAGGGGCGTATATGACCGCGTGATGTCGATATTAGACAAGCGCAGAAAACCTGTGACTGATTATATCGATAAGATTACGGAACAGGACAAAGAAGCCTACAAGAAGAAAAAGCCCTCACCGTCGGATTAAATTCACTCAATCGGGCATTAAAAGGAGAGTCAGAGTTACAGCTTCAAAAAAGGAACTCGCTCAGAAAATGTTTACCTCCATGGCCCTCGGGGGACAGGCCAATACACAGAACTCACAGCCATTGCATTTTTCCGGATCGAAGACGACTTTCATAGATTCTTTTTCCAGGGAGAGGGCGTCAGTCGGACAGAAAGCCGTACAGGCGCCGCAATGCACACATTTATCTATATTCTGGCTCACATTTTTTGAAACGGGCTCGACCTTGAGACCCTTTTCTTTGAGAAAACGGATACCCTGATCAAAATTCTCCTTTGTACCACTTAGTTCAACGACAATAATTCCTTCCCTTCTGGGTAAGATCTGGGCCTTGAGAATGTTGAATTCGAGATCGTGTCTTTTCACGAGCTGGCATATAATAGGTTGGTCCACATTGTCCGCTGCATACCGGATAACGACTTTCTTTGAATACATACCTTTTCTTTATACTCCCATCTTTTGACCGATGTTAAGAGAATGCTGATATCTTGTCAAGGAATTAGTTGCCTGTTGCAATACCTACATATATGAAACTGCTTATGAAGTTTCCAGAAGATCATCCCAGTTCATGAGGCTGAATGTTATATGGAGAGAATGGTCATCGTCAACGAGATGATATTCAAGGTTTGCGAAAAGCTTCCGGGCGATGTCCTGGACGGATGAAGGGGAAACCACATCATCATTTCTGCCATGATAAATAACAGCAGGAAGAAGGAGCTGCCTGCCCAGGTATGGCTCAAATTCATATATATCGAGGGCAGGCGCCAAGAGGATAAGCTTCTTGATTCGCCCTTCATTATTGAATGCATACACGGCGGCCATCAATCCGCCATAGCTCGAACCAACCAATATCAAAGGGGCCTTGCCGGAGAGTATCTTATTCAACTTTTCCATTCTATCTTTGAAAGTACCGACAAAATCTTCAATGATCATGTCAGGGTATTTGTCCCTGAAAAATACACCCTTTGTTCCCATACTGGAACTTTCCAGTCCGTGGATAAAAACTCTCGTTGGCTTCATGTAGATTCCTTTATCGACCATCCTATCGTCTTGTGCTTCAGAGTGAAATAGTCCGGTTTCCCAATGGCGCTTTTGAATTGATTTCAATATGTCAGTATGTTAAAAATTTCACAAGAGGAGATTCTGTTATGTCTATTGTCATTCCCTTTAAGGCGCTAAGGCCGCATAGACAATTTGTCAAGGCCGTGGCCTCTTACCCCTATGATGTGGTGAGCGTGGAGGAGGCAAGAGAGATTGTTAAAGACAATCCCCTGAACTTCTTGCATGTGGAGAAATCGGAAATCGATTTGCAATCTTCTGCAGGAGCAAAAGACGAAAGTGTTTATGAAATCGCGAAATCAAATCTTGATAAGCTGATTCAGAGGAAAGTCTTATTTCAGGAGAAAAAGAATTGCTTCTATATATACCGACAAAGAGCCGGTTCCCACGCGCAGTACGGCATTGTTGCTGCGGTCAGCCTCGCTGAATATGAATCTGGCGAGATCAAGAAACATGAGCTTACAAAGGCAGATAAGGAACTTGATCGTATAAAGCATGTCATGGCAGTAGATGCCCAGACAGGACCGGTATTTGTAGCATACAAAGCCCAGGATTCCATCGACCGGATGGTCAAAAAAATGGTCGAGAGTGAGCCCGAATATAATTTTGTTTCTGATGATGGCATCTCTCATACGGTATGGGTTATAAGCGCCGAAAAAGACATTGCAGCTTTAACAAAGGCATTTGCTGAGGTCCATACTCTCTACATAGCCGATGGCCACCACCGGGCTGCCGCAGCCGCAGCTGTGAGAAGACTGAAAAAGGAAACAAATCCGGGAGGCGGCAGAGATGAATCGTATGACTATGTAATGGCCGTCCTGTTTCCCCATAATCAACTCAAGATCATGAGCTATAATCGAGCTGTGAAAGATTTGAACAACTTGGATGAGGCCGAATTTCTTCGTCAGGTTCGCGGCCAATTTCTTGTATCTGACAATTTTGCGGGGAAGTCACCGGCCCAGTGCCATGAAATCGGAATGTATCTGGGCGCTAGGTGGTACAAGCTAAATGCGAAGGATAAAAGCTATGACAAAAATGATCCCATTAAGACACTTGATGTTTCGATCCTTCAGGATAATCTGCTGAAGCCTGTCCTGGGGATTCAGAATCCCCGAACAGATGAAAGGATAGAATATATAGGCGGCATAAGAGGGGTGCAAGAATTAGAGAGGCTGGTGGATTCAGGTGAATTTGCAGTTGCCTTTTCTCTGTATCCGACAAGTATGGAACAACTCATGGCCGTATCAGATGCCGGCAAAGTCATGCCTCCCAAATCTACCTGGTTTGAACCAAAACTTCGCAGCGGCATATTTATTCATCTCCTCACATCATGAAAAAGAATGGTCCACGCGGTTCTATGTTAAGAAGAGAGGGAGAAACCGTCGATGAACTTCTTGGCAGACGGGTGAAGATCTTTCAGAAAGAGAAGGGGTACCGGTTTTCTGTTGATGCCCTTCTTTTAGCTCATTTTGTTCGCATGAAAAAAGGAGACCTGATTGTTGATCTCGGAACAGGCAGTGGCGTGATTGCCATCATCGTGGCACAGAGAAAAGAATGCGGTAAAGTCGTCGCTGTTGATATTCAGGAAGAGCTCGTTGACATGGCAAGAAGAAGCGTCATGCTGAATGATCTTCAGGAGAAGGTTAATATCTGCCGTGGAGATATCAGAAAAATTGAAACCCTCTTTAAACCGAGATCTTTTGACGTCTCAATCTTTAACCCTCCTTATAGAAAAGTAAGTTCCGGAAAACTAAATCCCGATGCTCAGAAGTCCGTGGCACGGCACGAGATCAAAGGAACGATGCACGATTTTCTGAAAGCGTCTGTATATGTCTTAAGAAAATCAGGACGCGCGTACATCATATATCCTGCGACCAGGATGGTGGAGCTTCTCTCTTCCATGAGAACGGCCGGTGTGGAACCCAAGAGAATGCGAATGGTGCACTCACATAGTGCGTCCCGAGGGGAGTTTGTCCTGGTGGAAGGGGTGAAAAATGGGCGGGAAGAGTTGGAAGTCTTACCGCCCCTGATAGTCTATTCCGAAGATGGCCAATATACGGAAGCGATGAACTCCGTCTTTAGAGAGCTTTCCGATTTGCCGAAAGCCTCCGCCGAATGATATTTTTCGTCATTACCCTTCTTAGAATTTCCTTCAATTCCGGGTCTTCCACTGAAGAAATGCTTTTCTCGATCAATTTTTTGTCCTTATCCTTCAGGGGATAGGAGTCCGTTGAGAATGATGAACTATATGAATTCGTGGGCATCGTCGAGGGGATCTCACCGATGGAAAAGTGGATATTTTTTATTAATTCCTTCCCAAGGAGCTGGTTGATCTTTTCGATAATCTCCTGCTTAAGGATATGAAGCTGCTGCATCCATACAGAAGAAGAAACTTTTACGAAAAGGGTATTCCTTTTAAGCCTGTCGAGGCGAGTCTGGACTGAAATCTGCGGCCCTACAGCCTTTTGCCAGACTTCCAGCAGGCGCTGTTCCTCAGAGTCAAAGAAAATATTGTGCTTTTTTAGTATGCCCTGCAGGACATTGCCCAGTCTTTGTAGATTTACTTGCTTGCCTCTTTTGCGCATAACTTATAATTGCATGGTCCCGTGACGAGGTCAAGAATGTATGACTTCATCCAAGATTTATCTCTATGTAATTTTTCTCAGTTCCTCCGCAAAGATTTCGTATGTCTTGCGACCGAAAAGAACGAAGCGAACCAGCCCAATATCGGCGTGTTCTTTGAGATAATCTATGA
>PLLV01000057.1 GCA_003142295.1 Syntrophaceae bacterium | reverse complement strand
AGAACGGAACTCCCCTGGCCAACGTCGATCGCTGTAACTACCAGATTTCCATTCCCCCTATCCTTCACATATAAATACAATGCATCAATCATAAAGAAAAATGCCAGAGCCGCCGCTGCAACTCGCAACCTGTAAGGACCCAGGAAGCTGCTGCTTTCAGCAGTATCACTTTCTTTCTTTTTCCATGCATCGATAAGCTTCACGGCAACTATAAGAAAAAGATAGTATGCCGAAATCTCAATAAATGTCGGTGTACCCAGAAAAAAAGACGAGCCGGGAAAAGAGGCAAAGAAGTCGACCATGGAAATCGAGACCTTAACGATAAAGGAGGAAATGTGGAGAAAGAACAATGCGAGCCCGTGCGACAGCGGAGCAGCGATGATAATAGCCGTACAAACAGGAATTGCAATAATGCCCAATACGGGAACGATGAACAGGTTTGAAAGAAGGACCACAGTCGATACTCTATTAAAGTAAAAAACAATCAACGGCAAAGTTCCGAGAGTCGCACTGAGGGATACAATAATAAACATGACAATATTCTTGTAAATCTTCGCCGCCCATACTCTGTATCGGGGCATTTCTTCCGGGCTGCGGTCCGGGATCATCATGGTAAGTCTCGGTGTGATGAAAAGAATTGCCCACACGGCCATGAATGAAAGCTGAAAGGAAACGTCAAAGAGAGAAGGGGGAGAAAGTACAAGTATTATCAGTGCTGCCAGGACCAAGCTGTTATACAGGTCTCTATCCTTACCGAAGACAATGGCTATCATGAAGGTTACAGCCATGATAGCTGCACGAACCACGGAGATACCCATACCGGCTATGAACGTATAAATGATTACCGGCACAATTGCGAAAACAGTTGAAACCTTGACGATATTGAATCTCAAGAGAAGATATGTGGATGATTTCATGATGAGTCTTATGACAATGAACGATAAGAAAGCAATGATGCCTATGTTAAATCCTGAAATCGCGATAATATGAGTCGTCCCGGTCTTGTTGAAGTTCTCCATTACATCCTTTGGGATCTCCTTCTGATCCCCCAGGATCATGGCCTGAATGATTTCTCCTTCCGGCGATGAAGAGTTATCCATGATGAACTTTTTTAAGTATGTCCGGAATCGTTCAAGATGCAGTTTGAAAATATTGCCCTGATTTTCTCTCAAGATGACGATGCCCGCCGAATCCTTGATGAACCCGCGCACCATGACTCCTTTGTATCTGAGATATTTTGCATAATCAAAACCGCCGGGATTCTGAAAATTATGCGGGACTTTAAGTCTGGTCCTGAATCGTATCGAATCTCCGTACTTAAATTCCTGGCGGCCTTCGACATTGAGGAGAATGAGTCCTTCAATTCGGGTATCAGCATCATCGCCAATCAGCCGGCTTGCTGAAACGGTGAGCTCTGTCCTGTCGGGCGATGACTCGGGGTTTTCACAGATGATCCCTTCAAGAATTAGCTTCTCTCTGTCGACATAATTGATGATATGCTTCGCGCCGGGATCCCGATAAAGATACAGATTGACGTTAAGAATGCCAAGCAGTAGTGATGAAAAGATGACGAGTATGGCAATCAGTTTGGCTGATTTCTTTATTGATGCCGCAAGGAGAAGTATCAAGATGAGAAGGAGGGATATCACTAATGGATGGTCGGCGACGCGACAAAGATGACCAACCGTAATCCCGACGATAAGTGCACAGAGAAGAGGAATTAATGGTCGCTCCATGGTGTAGACCAAATCAACTCAGTGAGGGATTCATTTTTTAGTTCAAAATGTCTAAATATTTGCTAAACTGTTACCGACCAATGGGTCTAGTGATGGAGATATTGGTTAATGAACATCGTAATTTCGTTAGATTAAATTTTTAAAATGTTATAGCATACGGCAAGCGGTAGATACAGCAGACTTTGCGTGTATGCCACATTTCTTGTTTGCAAAAAGCAGTCCGTAGGATGGATCGGAAACGGGCGTTGGCACAATATGAGTGAGCAATTATTACAGGAAGAAAGTATAGACACGAGACTTCGATGGCTTATGCTGTCGAGGGTGGCCATCGTTACATTTCTATTAATGGTCACAACATTCATCAAGATTCAAAAAACAGAAATATTTCCCGAGAAAGCCCTGACATCGCTCTATGTACTCTGTGCGCTTACCTATTTCCTTTCGTTAGCTTATCTGCTCCTTCTGAAGTTCGTCAAGAAGAATAGATTGAACATATATATCCAGGCCCTCATCGATGTGGCCTTAATAACTTTCCTTGTGTACATAACGGGTGGAATTAGCAGTATCTATTCAGTTTTCTATCCCTTAGTCATCATATACTCGGTCTTGTTTTTAGAAAAGAGGGGCGGACTCATAATCGCCTCTGCCTCAGGCATCCTATATGGTTTATTACTGAATCTGGAATATTACGGCATTATCCACCCCATAAACGCCATAGCTGTTCATGAGTATAATCTAGGTGCGGGATATGTCTTTTCGAGGATCTTCATCCACCTGCTGTCTTTCTACATAATTGGGCTCCTCGCCAGCTTTGTAGTTGAGCAGGAAAGAAGGATGAGGACGCTTTTAGCCGAAAAAGAAACTGCTTTCGATCAACTTGATTTATTGCACAGGAGTATAATTGAGTCCGTTGAAACCGGCATCATGACAATCAACCTCCAGGGCAGGATAAAATCTTTTAACAGAACCGCTGAGGAGATTTCCGGATTCACTTTTACAGACGTGGAAAATAGAAATATCGTGGAAGTATTTCCAGGCTTCGCCGAGGTACAGGAGAAGGTTAGGGGAAATGATGACAAATACTCTTCGAAAAACAGATATAATATAGAATTTGCCCGCGACAAGAACAATAAACTTATATTGAGTTGCCTGGTATCAACTCTCAAGGACAGTACGGGGAAAAGGATAGGTGACATTGTTATCTTCCAGGACATCACCTCTCTGATAGAAATGGAAGAGGCCTTGGAAAAAAGTAAAAGACTGGCCATTATCGGTGAAATGGCGGCTGGTCTTGCGCATGAGATGAGAAATCCCCTTGCTTCCCTGAGCGGATCAATCCAGATTTTGAAGAGGGATCTTCAACTGAACGAGGTAGACGAAAAGCTCATGCAGATTATTCTCAGGGGCAAGGATCAGCTGGATCACGTCATAAAGGATTTTCTCTTGCTCGCAAGAGCGGCGCCCGGAGATCGGGAAACTGTTTTCATAAAAGAAATTATCGAAGGCGTGATAGAATCTATTCAGTATATGCCTGACTGGAACAATGATATCAGGGTGCGTCTTAAACTCTCTGATAATCTTAGTGTTTATGCGAACAGGACAGAAATAAGGGAAGTTATATGGAACCTTGTCATAAATGCCGTTCAATCTATGCCTGAAGGGGGTGAACTCTCTGTGGAAACAAGAAAGATATATGACGGTGTAAACGGTGAATCTCTTGAGATAGAGGTGAGTGACACGGGCTACGGCATTGATGAAAAGTATCTGAATAGGATATTTGAACCTTTTTTCACAACGAAGGAAAGAGGAACGGGCCTCGGTCTTGCCATAGTCAATAGAATCATTGAAGGATACAAAGGAAAAATTTTAATTAGAGGGGACATCGAAAAAGGGACAATCTGTACGGTTTCTTTACCTCTGATTGGATAAAGCAGTTAATTCGCATGAACAATCAATTTTTTCTTCACAAGGAGCGAGTGCGTGGCAAAGATTCTAATAGTGGATGATGATCGGAATATCCGAGAATTACTTGAGATCATGCTCACCAGGGAAGGTTATGATGTAAAAACTGCACCTGACGCAACCAAAGCCCTGAACCGATGCAAGAAGGAGAAATTTGATCTCATACTTACGGACTTAAGGATGCCCAAAGTTGACGGCATAGAATTTCTGAAGGCAGTTAAAGATATTTCTCAGGAGACGATGGTGATTTTAATAACAGCATACGCATCTCCGGAGACAGCCGTGTCCGCCATGAAAGAGGGTGCGTATGACTATGTGGAGAAAGGTTTCGATATAGAAGATATAAAAACCATTATCAGCGGTGCCCTCGATAAAAAGGGTGTTAAAAGAGAAGATGCTTTGTTCATTAAACAAGTGGCGGATGCAGTATCCTTTGGAAATATGATTGGAAAGAGCAAAGGAATACTTAAGGTGTATTCACTCATCAAGAAGGTGGCGGAAACGCCTACCAACGTGCTGATCTTAGGCGAGAGCGGGACAGGCAAGGAGCTTGTAGCCAAGGCTATTCATGAAAATAGCCCGAGAAAGAATATGCCCTTTGAAGTGATTAATTGTGGTGGCGTTCCCGAAAGCCTGCTCGAAAGCGAATTGTTCGGTTACGTGAAAGGAGCATTTACCGGCGCCTATAGCGACAAACCCGGGCTTTTTGAGATAGCGCGAGGAGGAACTATATTTCTGGATGAAATCGGTGACTTACCACCACTTCTTCAAGTAAAACTTCTTAGAGTCGTCCAGGAAAAGACATTCAGGAGGGTAGGGGGAACGGAAGAAAAAAAAGTTGATGTCAGAATAATCTCGGCGACGAACAAGAATCTGGAAGAAAAAGTTAAAGATGGCTCCTTCAGGGAAGATTTATATTTTCGCTTGAATGTCATCCCTATCAACATTCCGCCCTTGAGAGAAAGGAAAGAGGATATACCTGTTCTAACAATACATTTCATTGAAAAATGTTCGAAAGAATTTGGTAAAGAGATTAAAATAATATCTTCTTATGCGATGGAGCTCCTCATGGAATATCCTTTTCCCGGAAATGTAAGAGAACTGGAAAATATTATTGAACGCAGCGTCGCCATGGAGACGTCTAACATAATCCTGCCGGAGAACCTTCACCTGTCGGGCGGCCTCCAGGAGGTGAGAAGGTTTACTGATGCTGATATACCCGATGATGGCTTGAACCTGAATGAAGAAGTGGCAAAGTATGAGAAGCATCTGATAGAAAAAGCCTTGAAGAAGGCGAGGGGCTCCAAGACTAAAGCTGCTGAGATGCTTCAGGTGAGTTTTGATTCACTAAGATACAGGATTGAAAAACTCGGGGTGGGATGAAATTAATAAAGAATTTTTCTTGACATGGGTCTGGTTTGGTTTTATAAGTTTTAGAACGTTATAGAATAATAGTATGGTAGAATGGACATGACACGCACACAGGCAGAAAGTTTTTTTGTTTTTTTTGGTTTTTTTAGTGGGGTCTGCCTGCCGCGCTCATGACCTGAGATTTACTTAAAGGTAGCCGTGGGCAGACCAAATACTGCCGACGGCTTTTTTTTGCAAGAGGCCGTGGATTTTCCAGGCCTTTTTTATTTTGATGGAGGATACGGATGAGAACAAAAATTACTGCAATTATCTGTTCAACCATAACGGGGCTGATTATTTGTCTCTCTAATTCAGCGGTTGATGCCAAGACAATAAAGGTTGGGGCGGCAATAAACTTGACCGGACCTGCGTCCTCGTGGGGACAGTTTCATGCAAAGGGGCAGCAGGATTATTTCCGTTACGTAAACGAGGTGAAGGGGGGCGTCGGCGGAAACAGGATTGAGATAATCCTTGTTGATACAGGATACAAAGTCCCGGAGGCAGTCGCTGCCGCCAAGAGATTTGCCATCCAGGATCAGGTTGATATGATCGCTACATGGGGAGCCGGAGAAGGCTTGGCAGTCAAACCGATCATTCAGCAATACAAAATCCCCACTATTAATTACTCGACAAGCTGGGAGCTCCTCGAACCGCCGGTAAATTACATGTATCTGCCCTTTGGGAGCTATCGGATGGATAGTTATGCCATACTGGAATATATACGCACCATCCACAAGGGAAAGGACGCGCCAAAGGTGGGTCTCCTGACATACAATAACGCCTATGGCCGCTCCATCCATGAACCTTGTGCAGAATACGCAAAAAAGATCGATGTAAATATCGTGGCCATTGAAGAGTTTCCGCCAAGAACTGTGGATTTAACCACCGAATTGCTCCGTTTACAGAAAAAAGGCGCGGAATACATATTCATGCAAATGCTTCCTGCAGCCATTGTCACGGCTTTTAAGAGCGCAGACCGTATCCATTATAACCCCATATTCCTCGGCACATGGACGTCTACAGATCCCGATTTCTTCAAGCTTGGTAAAGGTCTGATAAGGGACCGGCTACGTATCCAGTTTCCGGGAGGTCTTCCCGCTGACAAGAGTCAGGGTATGAAGATAATGACGGAACTGTGGAAGCGTTACAAGACTGTTGAAAAGTTCGATGCATCGTACTGGGAAGGTGTAGTTGTCGGCATGATCATGGAGAGGGCATTTATCCGGGCCAACCAAAAATATCAAGAGATCAACAGAGAAACGATCAATAAGGCAATGGAGGCTTTTAAGAACGAGGATTTCGGAGGCATCGTCCCAAATATTACGTATACACCGAAAGATCACGGAGCATCATTTAAGGCGAGGATTGTAAAAGTGGGTGAAGACGGCTCCTTTACCCCTTTGACAAATTTCTTTAACCCGTTGAAGGAAAAGATTAAATTATTAAAATGACAGTGTTGGATTTATGAAAGCATATCGGGGAAAGCCTGGCATATTCGATTCGAGGAGTCTGGTAGAGAAGGCTGCAGAGCTTGAGGTAAGAAACCTTTCCTTGAGCTTCGGCGGCGTCAAGGCGCTCAATGACGTTGATATTTCTGTGCGTACAGGAGAACTGGTGGCCATTATCGGGCCGAATGGCGCCGGAAAGACGAGCCTGCTAAATTGTATGACAGGTTTTTACAGGCCGCAAAACGGCCGCATTGTATTTAACGGGAAGGAGATAACACATCTCCCCCCTCACCATCTTGTCCGCTTAGGAATTGGCAGAACATTTCAAAACATTGAGCTCTTTCCGGGTATGACAGTCTTATCCAATATGCTTCTTGCGCGCCACAACCACTGTAAATATGGAATTGCAGGTGCCTGTCTTTTTTCACCCTCTATACGGAAAGAAGAGGTTCATCAGCGACGTGTCATAGAAGAGTTGATAGATTTCCTGGAGATCCAGGCCATCAGAAAGAAGAAGGTGGGGTCATTGCCCTACGGTTTGATGAAGAGAGTTGAACTCGGTCGCGCACTTGCCTTAGAGCCTGCACTATTGATTTTAGATGAACCGTTCGCGGGAATGAACCTGGAAGAAAAGGAAGACATGGTGCGTTTCTTAACAGAGATGAACCGGGCATGGGGTCAAACGATGATTTTGGTGGAGCATGACATGTCCATAGTCATGAGCATCTCCCAGCGGATTGTGGTCTTGAACTTCGGAGAGAAGCTGGCGGAGGGAGACCCGGATGAGATTCGTAAACATCCGGAGGTCGTCAAGGCATATCTCGGTGATTCTGCGAGTGCATAGAAGAAGGTGTATGCGGTGGTAAATAGAAAGCAAGCCGATGATGGAGAGCTGGCAACCGTCACCCAGTATACGATGCCGCAGATCCTCATGAGACAGTCGGAGCGGCTTGGATCCGAAGCGACGGCTATTCGAGAAAAGGCGTACGGCATCTGGCAGACTTATAGCTGGCTGGATTACTACCGCTATGTGAAACACACAGGCCTCGGCTTGAGCAATATCGGGCTAAAAAGGGGGGAGAACGTCGGCATAGTCACGAACAATATGCCGGAATGGCTCTTTTGTGAAATCGGTTGCCAGTCCGTTGGCGGGGTATCGCTTAATCTATTTACCTCTTCTGTGCCAGAAGAATTGTGTCATGCCCTCGGTCGCATTAAGGCGGCTTATGCTGTCGCGGAAAACCAGGAACAGGTCGATAAGCTGATTCAGATGCGTGAACGACTATCTCACGTTCGCCGAGTCATTTACATAGATCCGACGGGTATGAGAACATACAGGGATAATCCATGGCTTGTAAGTTTTTCCGATCTATTGGAGATGGGTGAAAAACTTGACCGTGAAAATCCGGATTTATTCCTCAAGGAATTGCAGAAGGGCAGACGCGATAATGTGGCAATTATGATACAGACCTCCGGCACCACGGGGATTTCCAAACTCGCCATGTTGTCCCATCGCAATATCACTGAAATGGCAAGGAATTGGATAGAATCTTTACCCGTCACTTCCGGCGATAACTGGATCTCAATATCTCCGCCTGCGTGGATTGTGGATCAGATGTGCGGAGTCGGCGTGGCACTTTTGGGCGGCATGACCGTAAATTTTCCTGAAATGCCGGATACGATAGACGAAGACTTTCGTGAGATAGGCCCATCGATTATCATCACGTCATCCCGATTCTGGGAAGATCTGGCCTCACGCATTATGGTGAAAATGGACGACGCGGGCTTGATCAGGCGTAAGCTTTTCTCTATGTCAGTAGAAATCGGGAAGAAGGTTGTCGAACTGCAATCGAAAGGAGAGGCGGTTCCCGGTCATCTAAATTTACTTCTCCGTATCGCATCAATCGGAATATACCGGCCGTTGCTTGATAGAGTGGGATGTGCAGGTTTCAAGAGCGCCTTCACAGGTGGTCATCCCATCAGTCCCGATGTGATTCATTTTTTCCGTGCAATCGGATTGAATCTCAAGCAGTGTTACGGCTTGACCGAGGCAGGGGGGATATTCCAGGTCCAGCCAGATTCCGAAATCAAGCTCGAGTCGGTGGGGAAACCCTTGCCCAGAACTCTGGTTGCGATTGGGGATGATCAGGAGGTTCTGGTACAGAGTGATTCAAACTTTGTCGGCTACTATAACGATTTCAGGGCTACAGAAGAGGCCTTTAGCAGCGGTTGGCTCAAAACCGGCGACGCCGGTTACATAGATAAAGATGGTCATCTCGTTATCATCGGGCGTAAAGGAGACATTATAAAAAACAAGGATGGGGCAGCGTTTTCACCGGATTTCATAGAGACGCGTCTCAAGTTCAGTCCCTACATCAAGGAGGCCGTGATGTTCGGCGAGGGACGCCCTTACATCACTGCACTCATCAATATAGACATGGGTAATGTGGGGAATTGGGCTGAAGAGCGCATGATTCCGTACACAACTTATATAGACCTCTCGCAACAGGCGGCGGTTGAGGAGCTGATACTCAATGAAGTGAGAAAGGTGAATAGGAATCTGCCAGACCTCATGAAGATCCGTAAGTTCATATTGCTCTATAAACTCCTCGATGCCGATGATGAAGAGCTGACGCGAACGGGAAAAGTGCGCCGGCGATTCATTTATGGCCTATACCTCCAGCTTATTGAGGCCATGTATACGGGCAGGGATGAGGTTGATGTTAAAACGAAAATCCAGTATCGGGACGGTCAGATTGGTGAAATTGAAACAAGAGTCAGAATAATTAATATAAATTGAGGAATAGTGTATGAATTTTTTTCTTCAACTTTTTATCAATGGTATAAGTATAGGGTTCCTGTATGGCCTGTCCGCCATGGGTTTTGTCATGATCTTTAAGTCTTCCAGTGTTCTCAATTTTGCCCATGGAGAATTGCTTGCCTTGGGAGCCTTCTTTTTCCTCGCCATGGTAACATGGGTTAAATTGCCGATAGCTGTCGCATTCTTGGTAACCCTTGCTGGTTGCTTTATCCTGGGGTTCATCATAGAGCGCTTCTTTTTGCGTCCCCTTATCGGCGAGCCCCTGATCTACGTAATAATGCTGACAGTGGGACTGGCGTCTATGTTCAAGGGCCTCATGCTTCTTGTGTGGGGAGGCAATCTGCAGACGTATCCTGATTTTCTACCGGAGTTCCTCGGTATTCAGTGGGATGTGATTAATATACCGCCGGTCTATACGGCAGCCCTCGTAATCGGGACAATGTTCCTTATACTCTTTGGATTATTCTTTAAATATTCATCGCAGGGGATATTCATGAGGTCTGTCGCTGATAATCAAAAGGCAGCCCTCTCGCTGGGCGTTCATGTTCAGAAGGTCTTCGCTCTATCGTGGGGCATTGCCGCGCTCGTAGCCGGGATGAGCGGCATAGTCCTGGGTATTATAAACGGTATTAACGTCCACGATCTCAGCGCCATCGGCCTTAAAGTCTTCCCTGTCGTTATCCTGGGCGGACTGGACAGCATTGGCGGGGCTATTATTGGCGGTCTTATCATAGGACTTCTTGAAACGTTCACGGGAGGCTATATTTCACCGTCGCTGAGTGATGTTATACCATACATCATACTCGTATTTATACTCATGGTAAAACCCTATGGACTTTTCGGTCTGGTGGAAATTGAAAGGGTATGAGTTGACGATGAAAAGATTGCACTTCCACCCATGTGGCAATTATAAGGAAAAATACGAACAGGAGCTATCCATATTTGATACGGACTTCGGCAGGCTATGGTCGGTGATAGGCATATTCTTCCTCTTTGTTATTCTACCTTTCATCAGCAGTCCCTACTTCCTTCATGTTCTGAACATGCTGGGGATAGCATCAATTGCAGCGATTGGGCTGAATATCCTTATCGGATATACAGGGCAGATATCTCTCGGCCACGGGGCCTTCATCGGAGTCGGGGCCTATGCTGCCGCAATACTGGCCACATCGGTAAACATGCCCTTTCTCCTCAACCTGCCCATGGCGGGGTTGATCACGGCCATGATAGGTATGGTTTTCGGCATTCCGTCGGGGCGCCTCAAAGGCCTCTATCTCACAATTGCAACACTTGCAGGCCAGATCATCATCGAATATGTCTTGGTCCACTGGGAAAGTCTTACGAAGGGCACTATGGGGATAACCATCCCCCGGCCGAATATTTTCGGATTCGAGTTAAGCAGTGACCGGAGTTTTTTCTTTCTTATTTTCTCATGCCTGGTGGTCATGACATGGATCGCAGTCAATCTCATACGGACGAAGTATGGAAGAGCCTTTATTGCTATTCGCGACAACGATAGGGCTGCGGAGGGCATGGGGATTCCCCTCTTCAGATATAAGCTCCTTTCTTTTGGAATCAGTTCATTTTATGCCGGCTTTGCCGGCGCCATATGGGCTTATTATATGGTCAGTATCACGTCTGAACCATTCACCCTGGGCCTTTCCGTAGAATACATCGCTATGGTAATCATCGGAGGGTTGGGAAGTATCTCAGGCTCCATATATGGAGCAGTCTTTATAACCTTTTTAAATGAAATTTTGCGGTGGCTCACGGGTATTATGATGAATATAGGCGTAATCACGGAATCCGGTTTGAATGTGGCGCCTTTAAGAGAATTCTTCTTTGGAACATCCATAATTCTCTTTATTCTCTTCGAACCGCGAGGACTTGCTGAGGTGTGGCGTATCATTCGTTCCAACTTTAGGCTATGGCCGTTTGCTTATTGAGGCATTCTCAAATGANNAAGAGAAAGTCCATCACGTCGCTTATTGGGAGCAACGGCGCAGGCAAGACGACAACGCTTAAAGCTATCTCGGGATTGCTTAAGCCGGAAAACGGCAGGGTGACGGATGGAACAATAACGTACGACGGAGTACCCATCCAGAATAACGCTCCAGAGATAATCACGCGTAAAGGAATAATTCAGGTTCTGGAAGGACGTCAACCTTTCAAATATTTGACTGTGGAAGAAAATCTCATTGTCGGAACGGCTATCCGCTGGCAGAAGCCATATAAAAGGGATCTTGAAATGGTTTATAATTATTTTCCTGGCATATTGAGACGGAGAAAGATGCTCGCAGGATACTGCAGCGGAGGAGAACTTCAGATGATTGTCATGGGAAGGGCGTTGATGGCCCATCCCGCCCTCTTGCTCCTGGATGAGCCGTCTCTGGGACTTGCTCCCATGGTCGTGAGGGAGATATTCGAGATTATAAAGAAGATAAACGAAGAACAGGGGACGAGTATTGTCCTGGTGGAACAGAATGCCAATATGGCCCTGCAAATTTCTGATTACGGGTATGTAATGGAAAATGGCAAGATAGTCATGGAAGGTGCTGCAAAAAACCTTGTTGAGAATCCCGATATAAAGGAATTTTACCTCGGTCTGGGCGCGTCAGGGGCGCTAAAATCCTATAAGGACGTTAAGTCATATCGGCGTCGAAAAAGGTGGCTTTAGATTGACAATAACTTTCTTTCATCGGAGGGAATCCATATGCCGGACTATTACGATAGCAGAGAATGTATGCCTCAGGAAGAGAGGGAACATCGGAAAACGTTGCAGATACTGGAGATGATCGGGTCAGGACACCGGCAATCAAGTCGGATAAGAAAGACCTTTACCGATCTCGGGCTTCATCACGACGAAATTAAAACATTGGCCGATTTTCAGCTGCTTCCCGTTATTTCGCGAGAAAAATTAATCGAACTGGAAACGATGGATCCCCCTTTCGCAGGACTGAGCAATGCCGATGAGCAAATTGACAGAATCTTTATTTCTCCCGGTCCGGTATATGAACCGCACCTCTCGGAGAATGATCATCTGTGGGCGAGGGCTTATCATGCAGCCGGTATCGGCAGGGGGGATGTCGTTCTCAATGCCTTTTCCTATCACATGGTAGCTGCCGGACTCACCTTCCATGCAGGATTAAGACGCGTGGGCGCCACGGTCGTCCCATCAGGGACTTCCAGTTCACAGCTCCAGGTCCAATTGATGCGTGATCTCTCTGCGACTGCCTATACAGGCACTCCCAGTTTTTTGCTGAGCATAATAAATAAAGCCCACGAATTGGGTTATGATTTCAAAAGGGATTTTAAGATCAGGCGCGCGTGCTTTGCTGCGGAGCCTCTTCCACCGTCACTGCGGGAAAAATTCGAACGGGAATATGCCATTGATACGTACCAGATGTATGGTGCAACTGAGGTCGGGGACGTATCATTCGAATGCTGCGAAAAGAAAGGCTGGCATATCTGTGAGGAAGTTCTCGTGGAAATTGTTGATCCCGCCACAGGGAAAGGGGTGCCGCCGGGCATGCCCGGTGAAGTTGTGGTAACTCGTTTCAATAACATTTTTTTTCTTTTTCGTTTTGGCACGGGCGACCTTTCAAGAATCATAGAATCTCCCTGTCCCTGCGGCAGGACTTCGTTTCGCATGGACGGCATTTACGGCCGCGTGGGTGATGCAATAAAAGTCAGGGGGCTTTTTATCGCCCCGAGTCAGCTAAATAGAATCAAAGAAGCGTTCGGTCATGTGAGATTTCAGTTGCTAATAACCAGAACTTCTCATGAAGATATTCTAACCGTTCGGCTCGAACCCAGAGAGCCGTCGGTTGATGCGGCATCCTTGGCTGAGAAGTTCAGCAAGTTATTCAGGGATGAATGCGTGCTCAAGATTGATCGTCTGGAATTTCTGAATCCCGGCACGATAAAAGAAGATGACGGACTGGTTATAGACGAGCGCCAGTGGAAATAAGTAAATTGCGCAGTAAAAAATGCTTTTCACGAATTGGCGGGCAGGGACATATCTTTCATCTTGAGCTGTATGTCATAAACCCCGTTCCAGTTATTGATATGAGGCGTGAAGGCGATATCGATAGCAGGCCCTGAGAGAAAATTGATAAGATGACCTTTGTTGAACCAGATGGAATTGTAGGACATGCCATCACCCGACAGACGCATACATAAGTGGTTATTGCCCACTACGGACTGGGAGGTGACATTGATATTTCTCACGCAGAGGACCGGTTCAGGGTTACCGCTGCCGAAGGGGGCAAGTCTCCCGATCTGAGATACGAGTTCGTGGGTTATTTCACTGAGACTACAGATGGCATCGATGTTGGTTTGAGAAACAAAATCCGAAACGCCAATCTCCTTACTGATAATCTCTTCCAGCATGCCGGAAAATTTTTTGATGTCTTCTTCCTTGATCGATATCCCGGCCGCGTACCGGTGTCCTCCATAAGATAACAATAAAGAATCACATTCTTTCAAGCCCTCATATATGTTAAAGTCGGCAACACTTCTTCCGGAACCCTTGCCGATGCCGTCTTTGAGACTTATCAAAATAGTGGGCCTATAATATCGATCTACCAGTTTTGAAGCTACTATACCAATTACACCCGGATGCCATTTCTCTGACGCAAACACAAGTGATCTTACTTTTTCCGGATCTATCGTTCGCTCGATTTCGTCAAGTATTTCTTTTAGTATATTCCTTTCCATGGCCTGTCGCTTCCGGTTATAGATCTCAAGATTTTGAGCGATTAACCTGGCCTCCTCGATGTCCTCGGTTAAGAGAAGCCGGACGGCCTCGTTTGCAGATGCAACACGACCTGCGGCGTTAATCCTCGGAATCAGGCAAAAGGAAGCCTTCCCGGAGTCTATGACCTGATTTTCGACGCCGCAAATCTCCTTTAATGCCCGCATCCCCACTCTTTTGCACTCTGTGATCAATTCCAGACCGATTTTCGCAAATATCCTGTTCTCGTCCACAAGGGGGCAGATGTCGCCGATGGTACCCAGGGCGACAAGGTCAAGGTATTCGCGCAGATTCGGATATTTTTTGTTTTCCCAAAAACCGTCTTTCCGCAGTCTTCCTCTGAGAGCAATAAGAAAATTAAAAACTATGCCGACAGCGGCAAGATGCTTAAAGGGGAAATTGCAGTCCTTACGATTCTGATTGATTATTGCGACGGCGTCGGGGAGATTCTGGGGAACTTCATGGTGATCCAATATAATAGTGTCTATGCCGCAGGAGCGGGCATAGGATATCTGCTCATGATCGGAGATACCGCAATCGACGGTAATAAGCAGAGTAACACCGTCAGCCTTCATCATGTCAATGGCAGGTCCGTTTAAGCCATATCCTTCCTTGATCCGATCAGGGATGTAATATGTAACTGTATGATCAATATCAAGGAGGAATTTAAGAAGCACGGCCACTGACGTTACGCCGTCCGCATCATAGTCACCGTAAACAACCACTTTTTCACGATCATTGATCGCCCTGATTAACCGCTGAACGCCCTTTTGCATGTCCTTCATTAAGAGAGGGTTGTGCAGATTATTCAAGGAAGGATAGAGGTATCTGTTGGCGTCGTCGGGCGTCAGTATATGGCGGCTCGTTAATATACGAGAGACGATGCGGTGAATCGGCAGCTCCCTCGCAAGCATATCCTGTATGTCGCTATCGCCTTCTGATAGCCGCCACTGTGTAGTAGGTAAAGTTATTGCCTTCATAGCGATTGCAGTCGCAGGTCCCCTTCGATTACATAGATGAAAAGAATTTTTTTGATCATATCAATATAGGTGTCTATGTCAAGGAAAGAATAATCGCTGATAAGATGACAGCGTCGGAGCAATTGCATGCAGTTACTGAATCTATAGAGTTCGGCATATAGGAAAGGACATATGCCAGAGAGAAAGGATGGGAACTCTTTGACAACATAAATAACGTTGTTTTTCGCACGAACATGAAAACGCCTGGTGGCCTGCCCAAACCTAATGACAATAATTACTTTGAGATCTTTTTAGGGAAGGATCAAGAAGCGTGCGGTTTGCAAGGCGGAGTACATTCCAGATAAAAAGGTGATTATTGGCTAAAGTCAAAAAAGAGGTTGACAAACACTTTAACGAAAGGCTCCCGTCAGCGATTAAATAGATTTTTTATACCTAAGCTTCCAAGCCACGAGAGCCATCAAGTTTAATACATCCGCTACAGAGCCTTCTTTACGAAACCAGAACGAATACATCTCGTACAAACTTTTGTGCGCTTTATTGCACCCGTTTTCTTGTCTACACAGCGCAGTTTTTGAAGGTTAGGATACCATGTTCTTTTTGTCTTATTATTGGCATGGCTTACGTTGTTACCGACAACGGGCTTTTTTCCACATACCTCACAAATTCTCGACATATCTGATCTCCTATATAAAAATGTGGCTGATTACTAAAACATCGCGGATTGATTTGCAAGGGGTTTTTTGCGTGTATCATTTAGGGACGAGGTGAACAATTCCGCTCAATATGATTAGGGCGAGTGAATTTACAACAGTCTGGCAAGACAGTACGGTCATACGAAAACTGTCATTATACCGAACCTTGCAGCGGCTGAATCTCGATACAGCCACAGATAACTTTACTAAGTTTCGAGGGCGACTAATCCTTCCCGAATGGCGTACTTAGTCAACTCGGCAATGGTATGAATATTTAGTTTCTCCATGATATTCCGTCGATGCGTCTCGACAGTCTTGATGCTCAAATTCAAATGTGCGGCAATCTCTTTGGCTGACAGACCCTCTGCAAGCAGTTGCAGGATCTCTCTCTCCCGTGAAGTAAGTACCGTGCGTGTTATCAAGGATGAATTTGGTGCTTTGTTCAGATACGCTTTCACAACGACGTCCGCCGATCCTTGGACTCAGATAAGTATTTCCTGAAGTGACCTGACGAATTGCGCCGGCAAGCTTACCAAAAGCACAATACTTCAGTGTCGGTTTAATTACGTGTAGTTAATCGTCTATTTTCTGGCACCATTAATGATGTAAAACAATATGGATTATTAAGCAGAGGAATGGAAAGTAAAAACTACCAACAAGTGAATATACTCAGCTTTTGTCAATGGGAGCACACGACATAAACGGCAGGAAACTGGGAGAATCTGATAATTTTTCCCATCCCAGATCAAAGCTCGTTAAATCCTGTTTTTTTCTATCTGCAAAAAATAAATTCTTGCTCTTGCAGGTTACGCCTTCATGGATGGCGGTTGCCCTGTTGTCTCGAGAACTCGCATCCATATATTGCCCTCCGGATTTACCTTTGATCCCGAGGTAACTATCTGAAAGGGAAGGTGCACATATTCGTCCTTTATCAGACCTACGAGCATACTCGTTTTTCCCGCCATACCCGCATGCACAGCATATTGACCGAGGGCGCCGCAATAAATGCTGTCGCTGGCATTGGCCGGTACGCTGCGAATCATGTAACTGGGGTCTATATACTTCAGATTAATCTCCAAGCCCGTTTTCTTCAAGTGCTTTTCTATCTCTGTTTTGAGAAACGTGCCGATGTCAAGCAGCTTTATATTTCCCGAAGCGTCTTTCTCAATAGTCTCGTTGTCCTGATGTATGAGTTCCTGTCCAGTTCCTTCTGCGGCGAGGATCAAGCAATGTCCGCTTCTCTTGAGACGGTTCTCAAGAGCCTTAAGAAAACCGTTTTCTCCCTCCATATCGAAATGAACCTCGGGAATGAGCACGAAATTGACATCACCCTGAGCCAGAGCTGCACCAGCAGCAATATGCCCGGACTGGCGCCCCATAATCTTCACCAGGCCGATTCCCATAGGGGCACCCTTCGCTTCTGCATGGGCACACTGGATGGCCTTAACTGCCTCGGAGATGGCTGTATCAAATCCGAATGTTTTCTGAATAAGGTTAAGGTCGTTGTCGATAGTCTTCGGTATGCCTATTACGCTGATGTTAAGCTTTCTTTTCATTATCTCTTCTGTAATGGCTCCGGCGCCTCTCATGGTGCCATCCCCCCCTATGCAGAAAAGTATATCGACGTTCATGCGCTTTAATGTATTTACCATCTCAGCATAATCCTGCATGCCGCGTGATGAAGACAGGATGCTTCCTCCGGAAGTATGGATATCTTTGACAATGTCGGGCGTCAGTTCCAATACCTGATGGCCGTATTTCGGTATCAAACCCTGAAACCCGTATTTGATGCCCACGACATTTTTCACTCCGTATCGGTGAAACAACTCCATGAAAATTGCCCTGATGACGTCGTTGATGCCGGGACATAGGCCGCCGCAGGTGACAATGGCTGCCTTTGTTTGGGCAGGGTCAAAAAAAATCTTTTCCCTTGGTCCAGCAACTTCTATTGAGAGGGGGATGCCATCTGCAGTGGTTACGTCTTTATAATGCTCAAGATAGATATTATGAAGAATGCGTTTGCTATCGGGAGTATAATAACTTACTATTACCGGCGACGGTATGGTTCTCTCCCCCAGATCCTGGATTGTAAAATCATCAAATCTGTTATCCATGCCTGTCTCTCTCCTTTGCTATAACTAAATTGGCCGCATTTAAGCCGGATATTATTTCGCCTTCAAAACCAAGACCCGGCCATAACATTCCCCCTGTCATAAAGACGTTACGAATGGGAGTCTTATTTGATATGCCTGATATACCAAAGAAAGAATCAGATTGCATTGCGTACTTATGATTTACTAACTCCTGACACTTTCTTGAGAGTTCAATAGACGTGCCGATATTGAGGAAATCGAGATTTTCCCTCAGGAAAGGAAGAAACTTTTCGAGGGCGCAAAAAACGACCTGGGAAACTTCCTTAAGTTCGTCATTCGTCAATACGAGAGGACTTTCCTTCAGGAAAATAGTTGCACTCAAAGCCCTCTTGCCGGCAGGGGCCCGTTCTTTACAATCTCTGGCGCTTATCTCTACAAAAACAAGATTATCATCCATGACCGGTCTATTTTGATCGATGACGATGGCGACATAAGTTGCCATTTTTTCGGGGATGCATTTTTCAAGAATACCCATGTGCAAGGTAAATGGATAGTATGCCGATTTTACCAATTTGAGTCTTCGTTCCATGCGCCTGAATTTCCGGCCGCTGAGAAGAAGCAATCTGAGTTTCTCCCATTTTGTACTGGCGATAAGATATCGTCCCCGAATTTGTGACAATGTCTCAGGTATGGAGACATCGACATCAATTTCTTTACCCACGTTTATTCTCATGACAGAACAATTCTTTATGAGATGACCTCCGGAAGCCTCAAACGCAGATTTCAGTAATCCCATGAGTACTTCATTCCCGCCGACATGATGATACAATCCCCTCAGGGGCAGTGACAGCGCATACGCAGACGAGATAGTAAAGGGGCTGTTCCGGTTGTTGCTCGAGTTTGAAAGAATAGCGCTTTCTGCCTCGAACACCCTGGTCAGCGAAGGATTCTTTGCAATTGATTTAAATCTTCTTGAAAGTGAGTACCTTTCCTTCAGAATTACGGGGATGCCTTTCAGAAGAAAAAGAAATTCATTAAAGTTGGTAGGGTATATATGCGGTTTTTCCGTGATCCTCTGCTCGACAAGATTGCTGATTTTCAGAACCGACGAGTATAACTTGCGAATCTCATTTGCGTGATCTGAAAATTCTCTTTCCATATCATTGAGAAGTTCTTCCCGCCTATGGAAGCAATCTACTCTGTGATCGGAAAGAATGATTTGAAGACCGGGAATCAATAACTGCAGGCCTGAGTATTCCGCGACGGGTATTCCAAGATATTCAAGAAGGCGTGAACATATCTGTGCCGGGCCGAAGCCTGTCAAGGGTAAGGGATAGATGTTGAAAGTGTATCCAAAATCAGAATAAACGTGTTTCGCATCACTTTCAGATAAGAGCACAGTCTTCTTACCATGATGTGAAATTACGGCAGCCGCAACTAAGGAGCTTAAATCATTACCGATGACAACAGTATCGTACATATTTTAAAAAAAGATGCTGAAATGCCAGCAATGCCTGAGATCTATGCTTGCTCTTAATCTATTTCTGAAGATAGATGCAGGCCATAAGAATGGGCAAGTCAAAAAGCTGTCACGGGAGGATTATGAAGAGGTGTCTCTGGGATCCGCTCACTGCCTCTTATTCTGACCTTTCTCCCGATCACTTCGATTCTGCCTTCCGCATAAAATTGAATGGCTTGAGGATATATCCTGTGCTCTTCCTTTAATATTCTGGCAGCGAGAGTATCCTCGGTGTCATCATCATAGGCCGGAACTATGGCTTGAATAATGATAGGGCCAGAGTCTACCCCCTCGTCAGCAAAATGAACCGTACAACCAGAAAATCTTACACCATAGTCAGCAGCTCTCTTCTGAGCATGAATACCGGGGAAGGCGGGAAGGATTGCAGGGTGTATATTCATTATTTTCATGGGAAACGCATTCAAGAAAAGAGGGGTTAAAAGTCTCATAAATCCGGCCATCACTACCAGATCAACGGAAAGCGATTTAAGGACATCGATCATCTTCCGGTCAAAATCTTCCCTGTTTTCAGAATCGGAATGCTTGATAATCACGGATGGAATATTATGCTTCTTCGCCCGCACAAGAGCATATGCATCGGTGTTATTGCTGATAATGACCTTAATCTCCCCATCAAGGAGACCCTTCTCGATATTGTCTATAATCGCCTGGAGATTGGACCCGCTCCCTGAGACGAGCACTCCCAATTTTATTTTTTGTTTCATACCGTTAGATAAATGATACGGATGATTGGTCTTCGTCTTTCCGATCTATGAAACCGATGGCATACGCCTGCATTCCCAAATTTTCGAGTCGCTCCGTTACTTCGGACGCTTCTTTTTCAGTCGCAACTGCCATCATGCCTATACCCATGTTAAAAACCCTGTACATTTCTCCATCATCAATATTTCCCATTCTCTTGATAATCGTAAAAACCGGCGGTATGTCCCAGCTGTCTCTCAGAATAACGGCACGACAGGCTTTAGGCAAAATGCGTGGTATATTATCGATGAATCCACCGCCAGTAATATGGACAATGCCCCTGATGCTGAAATTCTTGATTAGATTCAAGAGGGGTTTCACGTAAATGCTTGTCGGACGGAGGAGTTCCATGCCTATGGAATGGGACAGATCATCGAGCTTATCATTGACGCCGAGTCTCCCCTTTTCAAACAGAACTTTTCTCGCAAGGGAAAAGCCGTTGCTATGGATGCCGTTGGATGCAATGCCGATTATCCTGTCCCCCACACGGATCTCCGAGCCATCGACTATTCTCTCAGCTTCTACTATACCAACACAGAAACCCGCCAAATCATAATCATCATCTCTATAGAATGCGGGCATTTCAGCCGTCTCTCCCCCGATGAGGGCGCAACCAGCCTCCTGGCAGCCTTTAACAATGCCTTCGATGATCTTAATATCTCTTTCCACATTGATCATGCCCGTAGAGATGTAGTCCAGAAAAAAAAGGGGCTCTGCTCCCTGGACTACCACATCATTTACGGACATGGCGACAAGGTCGATGCCAATAGTGTCATGCTTATCCATCATCTGCGCAATCTTTAGCTTTGTCCCCACACCGTCTGTGGATGAAACCAGGACGGGATTATTATATTTTCCGACATCCAGACGAAAGAGACCTCCGAAACCGCCAATGGAACTCATTACTTCCTTGCGAAAAGTTGATTTTGTAATTGTTTTGATCCTGTCGACAAACAGATTGGCTTTGTCTATATCCACACCTGCATCTTTATAGGACATTTTTTCCTGCATTTTATTTCCGATAAGCCTCTGAGATGGGGATGACTTGTATCGTAATTGCTCTCTTATGTCAATTCTTTACTTGCGAAAAGATTGGATATCTGCTACCTCAATTCAATCCTTGTATTTGAAATTATTATATATATATTCGACTTTGAAGACTTGATATCTAATGGAATCAATAATTGCAATACTTGAGAAAATCGAGGCTCCGTTATTGTTCTCATCGAGAGACTCATACAGGCATTTGCCCCTGATTAAGGACCTTGAAGCAACAATGAGATCGTTCTTGAAGGAGCTGAAGAGTGTCTCCTTCACGAATGCAACACAAAATGAAACATATACGGCATATAAAAGTATCATTTCTGGTTTTGAAGAAGCAATCGCTGGCTTTGATAAACTGCCGCTGGAAGATAAAAAGGAACGTATAGAAAAGGCGATGCTCGCTGTAAAGAAACTGAGAGGGTTTGTCGCAGAGTCTTCGATCGGAATTTCTTACATGAGAGAAGAGATGGAACCCCAAGATCTGGAAAACGGCGGAATGAGCCTTGAGAAGCTATCCCTCCCTCTGAGGTTTGTAAAGGGGGTAGGGCCTAAGATGGCTTCCCTGCTTGAGAAAAAGGGCCTGAAAACTGTTGCGGATTTACTTTATTTTGTGCCGCGAAGATACGAAGACAGGCGTACGGTCAGGGATATTAAATCGGTCACGGTGGGCAGCAGGGAGACAGTCATCGGCCATGTAGTTGGCGCTCAGTACAGATCTTACAGAAATAGAAAAGCATTTGAGGTCACCATACAGGATGGTAGCGGACTGCTTACGGCGAAATGGTTTCGAGGCAATCTAACTTACCTGAGAAAGATTTTTAAAAAGAGTATTCGGGTCATAATGACCGGCGAAGTGAGCAGTTACCTTTTCAGCAAGGACATGGTGCACCCCGATTTTGAGGTTCTTGACGATGATGAAAGCGGGGAAGATTTGATTCACTTCAAAAGAATCGTACCAGTTTATTCAGAAACAGAGGGTCTTCAGCAGAAATATATAAGAAGGATTATGGCGCACGCCGTCGATAAATATTCACAATATCTCCTAAGCCCCATACCTCACGAAATTCGTGAGAGACGCCATCTTCAGGATATTAAGAATGCCGTGCGCAGCATTCATTTTCCTGCAACCGATGAGCGGATCGATGCATACAATGAAATGCGCTCGGATGCCCACCGAAGACTGATTTACGATGAATTCTTTTTTCTCCAGTTGGGTATGGCCTTAAAAAGAAAAGCCAACACGCTAGATGGGGGCATAGCTTTTAAGACCCAAGGTCAGAACCTTCATAAATTTTACAAGATTCTTCCCTTCACATTGACCGATGCGCAAAAGAGGGTCATCGTAGAAATCGAAGGCGATATGGAAAGACCCTCCAGCATGAACAGGCTTCTGCAGGGTGATGTGGGGTGCGGTAAGACAGTTGTTTCCATGGCAGCGATGATCACTGCTTGCGAAAACGGCTATCAGGCGGCCATAATGGCGCCGACTGAGATTCTTGCTGAGCAGCACTACAACCGCATCAAAGATTGGTCTTGCGAGCTTGATTTGAAGGCTGTTTTGCTGACGAGCGGTATGAAGAACATGGAAAGAAAGAAAATTTTTGAAGGGATAATGAACGGACATACTCACATCATATGCGGAACTCATGCGTTGATCCAGAAGGATGTGACTTTCAGCAAGCTGGGTTTGGTTGTTATCGATGAACAGCATCGCTTTGGAGTTGTACAGAGGGCATTACTGAGACAGAAGGGTGTAAATCCCGATGTTTTGGTTATGACTGCCACTCCCATTCCGAGGACACTTGCCATGACTGTATATGGCGATTTGGATATTTCGATCATTAATGAATGTCCTCCCGGCAGAAAAGAGATTCGGACAAAGGTTTTTTTTGAAGAGGAACGCAACAGGGTTTATGAAATTATGAGGATGGAACTCATGAAGGGAAACCAGGTCTTTGTTGTCTATCCGTTGGTTGAAGAATCTGAAAACCTGGATCTCAGAGATGCGACTATGATGGCCGATTATCTGCAAAGGGAAATATTCCCTGACCATAAGGTAGGGCTGATTCACGGCCGTATGAAAGGAAAGGACAAGGATGAAACGATGGCAGGTTTCGTAAACAGAAATNNATCCTTGTTTCCACAACAGTCATTGAAGTGGGGATTGACATACCCCATGCATCCCTAATAGTGATAGAACATGCGGAGAGATTTGGGCTGTCTCAATTGCATCAATTGAGGGGGAGGGTGGGGAGGAGCAATATTCCTTCATTCTGTATATTAATGTCGCATCGCAGAGGCTCTGATGTTTCAATAAGAAGGCTGCAGGTCATGGAGCAGACAAATGACGGTTTTAAGATCGCTGAAGAGGATTTAGCCATAAGGGGGCCCGGTGAATTTATGGGAACCAGGCAGTCAGGAGTTCCTGATTTCCGTATTGCCCATATCCTGAGAGATGCGCATATTCTGGTTGAGGCAAGAACAGATGCTTTCTCCTTTGCAGAGAACATTTCGGGTCTGGATAATGGCAAGTATGCATTGTTGAAAAGAGTCCTCCTGCACAGATGGGGAGGCAGGTTTGAGCTCGCAAAAACCGGTTAGGCAAGAACTTAATTTATTTTGACAAGCATGTGTTAACTGTTATAGAAGTGACAGCATTTGGTTCCAAGGAACATAATCGTTCTTTCGGTATGGTTCGAACATACGAGAAATCTGGAACTTGATACGGGCACGGCGTTATGAAAACAATAACTATCGGATTAATCGGTTTCGGTACTATAGGAACAGGGGTCGTAAAGCTGCTTCAAGATAGCGGTGAGGTCATCGAAAATCGCCTAGGCGCAAGGCTCTTCTTAAAGAAGATTGCCGATCTTGATATTACAACGCCAAGACAGGTTGCCGTAGAGAAAGATTTGTTAACTGCAGATGCGAAAGTGATCCTGGACGATCCTGAAATATCCATAGTCATAGAGCTAATAGGCGGGTATGAGCCTGCGCGCTCTTTCATCCTTGAGGCTATCCGAAAAGGAAAGCACGTAGTAACCGCCAATAAAGCCCTTTTAGCTACCTACGGAAACGAAATATTCCAGGCTGCTGAGGCAGAACAGGTCGACATCGGCTTCGAAGCCAGTGTAGGCGGTACAATCCCTATCATTAAGACCTTGAAGGAAAGCCTGGCAGCGAACCGTATAAAGTCGATTTTCGGCATTATCAACGGTACAGCCAACTATGTATTGAGCAAAATGACGGATGAGAAGAAATCCTTCCAAGTTGTGCTGAAGGAAGCCCAGAAGCTCGGATTCGCAGAAGCCGATCCGACATTTGACATCGAAGGTATCGATACGGCTCACAAGCTTGCCATCACGTTATCATTGGCATACGGCAAAAGGGTAAGGCTTGAAGACGTTCACAGAGAAGGCATATCAGGCATTAGTCAGCAGGACATTGAATTTGCCAGGGAACTCGGGTATCGGATCAAGCTTCTTGCCATTGCCATCGGGAGGGGTGACTGCATCGAGGCAAGGATTCATCCGACTATGATTCCCCTTAGCCATCTTCTGGCAAACGTCAATGGAAATTTCAATGCATTTCATATCGTCGGTGATGCGGCGGATTCAGTGTTTCTCTACGGTCAGGGTGCAGGAATGATGCCCACAGCAAGCGCCGTAGTAGGTGATGTAATCGATATCTCGCGTAATCTGCAGAGAGGCGCATCCGGACGCGTACCCGCCCGCTCACTTAGGGAAAATGTAATCGATGATATCAAGCTAATGCCATTTGACGAAATCATTACAAACTACTACTTCCGTTTTTCTGCCCTGGACCGGCCAGGCGTCCTCTCCAGAATAGCGGGAATTCTCGGTGCAAATGATATAAGCATTGCCGCCGTTATCCAAAAGGGCAGGCAGAAGGCAGGCCCTGTTCCTATTGTCATGACTACGCACAAGTCGAAGGAAATGGATGTTCAGAAAGCTATAACGGAAATAGATCAACTTGAAATCATTCACGGAAAGACGATATTGATAAGAATTGAGGACGAAAGGTTGTAATGCTTTCGAAGAAATGACCTTTTTAACCTCATCCCATTCATTTATTTGAGGAGGCAATTAGGCTGTAATGAAATATATTATCCTCCTCGGCGATGGTATGGCGGATTATCCCCTACAAGAACTGGACGGTAAGACACCCTTGGAATACGCACATACCCCATATATGGACAGAGTTGCGAAAGAAGGAACATTGGGCATGATCGACACCATTCCGGCCGGTCTTTCTCCGGGCAGCGATGTGGCGATCATGAGCCTCCTTGGTTATGACCCTATGGAATGCTATACTGGTCGAGGACCTTTGGAAGCGGCCAACATGGGGGTTCAGCTTGGAGTCGATGACGTAGCCTTCCGCTGCAATCTTGTGACCCTTAGGGGAGATGCAGAATATATAATGGAAGACTTTACATCCGGGCATATAACTACCGAAGAAGCAAAGATAATTATAAATGATATAAATAAAGAACTGGGTAGCACAAATTTTCAATTCTATCCTGGAGTGAGTTATAGACACCTCTTTGTCTGGAGGGATGGTAAAGCACTACTTGAGACAACCCCTCCCCATGATATCACCGGCAAGGCGGTCAAGGAATATCTGCCCCGTGGAGAGGGAAAGGAAGAAATAAGAGGGCTCATGGAGCGTTCGCAGGTTTTTTTGCGCGATCATCCTGTAAACCGGTTACGCATCGCAGAAGGCAAAAAGCCCGCAAATTCGATATGGCTTTGGGGGCAGGGGAGGGCACCGAAATTTGCCAAACTCACAGACAAATACGGTTTGAGCGGGGGCATGATATCGGCTGTTGACCTTCTGAATGGCATCGGTATTTACGCTGGCCTCAAAGTCATACGCGTTGACGGTGCGACGGGTTATGTAGATACTAACTATATTGGAAAGGCAAGAAAGGCTCTCGATACCTTAAGAGACACCGATTTTGTATTCGTCCATGTTGAGGCCCCTGACGAAATGGGACATGAAGGAAATGTAGCTGGAAAAATCCGGGCCATTGAAGATTTTGACGAGAAGATCGTAGGCGCCATCTTGAATGAAATTTATGGACTGTCTCCCTTCAGACTGCTGGTTTTAAGCGATCACCCTACGCCCATCAGCCTGAGGACCCATTCATCGGACCCGTCTCCCTTTGCAGCGCTGTCTTCTGATGAACATGAGAATTTGAGAAACGGCTTAACATTTAGCGAAGAATCGGCACTGCTAACCGGCGTGAAGATCTCTCCTGGTTACCTTCTGATGGATCACTTCATAAAGAATTGGAGGGTATTTATTGAAGAGAAATCGAGTTAACATACGTGTCATTTACGCTGATACAGATGCAATGGGTATCGTCTATCACACCAATTACATTAAATGGTTCGAAATTGGGAGAACGGAACTTCTCAGAAGTGTGGGCATAGTCTATGCTGAGATGGAAGCACAGGGTTATAATCTGCCCTTGACAGAGGCGTATTGCAACTATTTGTTTCCAGCCAAATATGACCAAATCATCGTTGTCGAAACTGAATTGGAATATCTCAAAAGGGCGAGCATGAAATTTATCTATACAATATGTGACGAATACAGGGAAAAGGCCCTTGTTGAAGGTTACACGATCCATGCCTGCACAAACAACCTGGGCAAGATAGTAAGGATTCCATCCTTCATCCTTGAAAAAGTCAACGAACAAATGCAAATAAAATTTTGATAGGAAATCTATATGGCAAGAAAAATCACAAAAAAGGAAATTGAAAAACCGGATTCCTTCCAGGCGGCGTTAAATAAGGTCGCGGCGTATATATCGACAAATAAGTCAAAGATCTATCTGGCATCTGGAATTGTAATTTCAATAATCATAATATCTTCCGGCTGGTACTTATACAGGATGAATTATGAGGATAAAGCGCAGAGGCTTTATGCGATGGCCCATATTGCCGGTATGAAAGCTGCCCGTCAGGGAGGCAAACCGGATCAAAATAATATAAAGATGTATAACGACGTCATGACTCAATATCCGGGATCAAAGGCTGCCATGATGTCATATTATCAAATGGGAAATATGCACTACAACCTTGGAGATGTAGATGCCTCGATAAAGGCATATACGGAGTTTCTCAAGGAAGTTCCGGATGGGAGCGACCTGAAAATCCTGGCGTACAATGGCATCGGTTACTGTTACGAAAAGAAGGCCGACTTCCCGCATGCCCTGGAGTCGTTCGAGAAAGCGGCAAATTCAAAATCAGGCGTGGGCTTTGAAGGCATGACTTACAGAAACATGGCAAGAATTTACGAAGAGATGAATAACAAAGAGAAAGCCTTAGAGTATTATCAAAAAGCCCTTAACAGCGCTGCCGATCCTTCCATGGAACTTCTCTTGAAAAAAATAATATCAACCATCAACTGAAGATAAAGTTCACTGAGATTTCAGGTGATCTTTTCTCTTTGATGCCGCAGGGGCAAATAGGGGTCTATGAAAGTATTGATGTCAGGAAATGAGAGTATTGCAAGAGGTGCCTTCGAACATGGAGTTCGTTTCGTAGCCGGTTATCCGGGAACGCCGAGCACTGAAATTGTCGAGACCTTTGCAAAGTATGACGGAGTTTATGCCGAATGGTCTCCCAATGAGAAAGTGGCCCTGGAGGTAGGCATAGGGGCGGCGTTGGCTGGCGCAAAGGCCATGGTCGTCATGAAGCATGTCGGCGTCAATGTAGCCGCGGACCCGCTGTTCACATTGAGCTATACGGGAACTAACGGAGCTCTTGTTATCATTACTGCAGATGACCCGTCACTGCACAGTTCAGAAAATGAACAGGATAACCGCAATTATGCCAAATTTGCAAAGATACCTATGATTGAGCCTGCAGATAGCCAAGAGGCGAAAGATTACATCAAGATTGCCTTCGATTTGAGTGAAAGATTTGATACACCTGTTTTCTTCCGGACAACTACACGTGTTTCCCATTCAAAATCCGTCGTAACTTTGGGGGACCTATCGGCTGTCAATGATCGCACTGCAATACAATTCGATGCGGAGAAATATGTCATGGTGCCCGCGTATGCGCGTGTCAGAAGGATAGAGGTGGAAAAGAGGCTCTATAGGCTCAGAGAATTTGCTGAAACTTTTCCCGGAAACAGGATAGAAATGAATGATCCTGAAATTGGCATTATTACGGCCGGTATGCCTTATAATTATGCAAAAGATGCCTTCCCC
>PLLV01000026.1 GCA_003142295.1 Syntrophaceae bacterium | reverse complement strand
TCCAGAATCTAATGACCCTGGACGATGTCGGCATCTACAGCGCGGGATTTCGCGTGGCTTCCATCGCCAATATCCTCATGGCCGGCATCTATTTTTCCCTGACCCCGTTGATTTATCAAAACTATCGAAAAGAAACGACCCCACAGGAAATTGCCAGTATTTTCATCTATTTTTTATGCGGGACCTTGCCCGTCCTCATGGGCATGGCCCTATTTTCAAAGGAAATACTCCAGCTGTTTACAACACCTCCCTACTACAGCGCATGGGCCATTATTCCCGTCCTTGCCATGGCTTCCATCCTGTCAAAGCTGTATATCTTCGCCCCCGGCCTGGATATTGAAAAGAAAACAAAAACCATCGCCATGATCAATATTGTCTCAGCCGTCATGAATATTCTTCTCAATATTCTCCTGATTCCCTTTCTGGGCATTATGGGTTCCGCTCTGGCCACCCTCATCAGTTCATCGTTGCTGTTCCTGATTTATATGACCCTGAGCCAGAAAATCTACGCCATCCCTTACACTTGGGAAAAGATAGTGTTTGCCTGTCTTCTTTCCGCCTTCATCATCATCATTGGATACGCAATTTCGCTCTATTCAACACGTTATTACTACATTGCATTCGTCGGTAAAGGCCTGCTAATAATCGCTGTATCGTTTTTCATTGTTCGCCGCCTTCTCGGACGGAAAGATCTACTTCACCGTCAATCCTGAAAAAGCGGGCCGGCTCCGCGGCACCTAACTTATTGTTGCCGTTCTTTCATTAAAGCAATCCGGGCAAAATGTTCGGCCAACAGGTCCCGACGCTCTTGCTTCATAATCTCGGCCATGATTTTATAGGCATCGACAGAATCGGGATTTAACATCAGGGCGATTTTTACCTCCTTTTTAGCCAGATTCGTGGACTTCTTCTTCAACAATAACCTTGAATAGGTCAGATGATAGTTAGCAACATCGTTTTTGAGAGGGATGGCCTTTTTAATTGCATCCTCGGCAGCAAGGGGAAACGCTTCACGCTGACGCATGATTTCGGCAATTCGATAATAAAATTGATGTGAATTCGGAACATATTTGATACTCTCCCGGTAATGCATCAGTGCCTTATCGAAATCTCCCTGAATATAGAAGCATTCTCCCATCAAACCGTGTGCCCTTGCCTTTTTGTCACTGTCCGCTGAAGTATTAGATGCAAGTGATGCAAGCACTTTACTTAACTCGGCTAAGGCATCCTGGAAGCGCCCGTCATTCATATAGGCCGTCGCCAGATTTATCCGTGCATGCTGAACTCCAGGCGCCTTATCCACATTGTCGCTCCATAAGGATAATCCATTTTTCCAAATGTTATTCTGGATATAAACCGTTATACCATGAAGCATGATCAATAGGGTTAGGGCCAGCATGAAAAAATTGCGAAACGCCAGTCGATGTTCAAATCGTTTCAACAACTCAATGAAAAACAGGCTTATAGGAACAAAAAAGAGCATGGATGGCAAGTAGTTCCGATGCTCGTAGATGATATCCAGAGAGATAAAGGAAGCTTCGATGGCATGATTCAAAAAGAAAAAGATCACACAGTAGGAGATTAACGGCCATCTTCTCGCTTTCACCAACGCCAATGACAAAACTGCAAGGATCACAACAATGGATAGGATCGTTGTCCATGGATCGAAAAACTATTTTGAGATGTCAAAATCGTGGATGAGAGTCAATCGCGAAGTGATGGGATACAGGAGCAGGGATATATAAAAGAGAATGACCCGCGGTTCCGTAATCAGCCTTTCCCAGACGGTAAAAGGCCTTATGGAATAATCGCCGATGATCGAATTGAAATCCTTGAAAAAGAGAAAGCTTGTCAACACCGCCGCAAGAAAGACAGGGACGGCAATCATCATGTTTTTTTTAATATTGTGAATTGTAAAACCTTGGATCAGGATCAGATCAAATAGAAAGACGCTGACAGGCAGCATGGCTGCGTTTTCTTTTGTCCCTATCGACAGAAAGCCCATCAAAACAGNNTGCTTGCCATTCTTTGCACAACATACGTAACGGCACTTACCTGAATGGGATTGACCATCCATAAAACGGCTGATAAAAGCGCAACAGAATTGGCTATACCTTTATAACGACCTTTAAAGATCGGCAGCATTAATGTGTTGAGAATAAAAAGATAAAGAATAAATGTAGACAGAAAATGAATCGTCATATTCATCAAATGATAGCCAAACACATCAAGACCGCTGAAATAGTAATTCAAGGCAAAACTCAGATATGAAANNAGAAGCTATATGGACATTCTCATTTTTCACGATGTTTGAATAATCATCGAGATGCCATGAACAATCGAAACTGTTTCCGTAGATTACAATCAGTAAAATGAAGATAATCAGAGCGGGAATACCGTGCTTCTTCAGCGCGATGAATTCACAACGAACAGGCCAGTCTCCTGCCTCATACTGATGATTTTTATGATGGCCGCATGCCATGAAATGCCTCTTTCTTATTAAAAATCCGTCAGTTGTGTCTTGATTGCGAGCCTTTATATCAGGCTGTAAAGACGATAGGGAACAATAGTGACTCTTTCCCAAACGGGTCTTTCTTTAGTGATGATTGAAGGGAACTCCTGGCAACACAGCTTCCCCCAATCTTTAATCGAAAGCACAAAGATGATTGCCGGGGTGATCTATATATGACCGTTGATATCAGGATATTCAAAGCACCAAGAAGAAAAACACATAGTCCAGAATTCCGAATCCCATCACCGTAGA
>PLLV01000150.1 GCA_003142295.1 Syntrophaceae bacterium | reverse complement strand
TTCGCGGGCTTCATCTTCGGATACTTTAGTTGCTTCCAGTTCTTTACGGGCTTTTTCCAGCCCATTTTCTATCTCCCTGCGTTCAGTGATGTCTTCTATGGCCAGGAGGATCATCTGAGAACCGATTTCTTCTTGAATGATACGACGGGCATTGAGCAACATTATTTTGTGCCCAATGTTTGAAAACACATGTTCAACTTCATAGTTATCGAACTTGTTATTTTTTGGAAGAATATCTTCAAGCAACGTCCGAAGCCTGGGGATATCCCATTGTCGGTTTCCGAGGTTATAGATAAGATTACCTATAGTTTCCTTCGGTGTTACCTCGAATGTATCATAGAAACTGCGGTTGGCTGAGAGAACCCTCAGGTCTGAAGCCAGCACCAAAAGGGGTTCACGTATTGTTTCCACGATGCTCTCAGTGTATTCTTGAGCTTTCTCAAAGGTTCCCTCTGCTCGCTTGCGCTCGGCGATTTGAGCCTGCAATATTTCGCTAGCCTCCTGTAAGCGCCGCTCCGTGGCATCAAGCCTCGTCCGAAGCTCTTCCACCTCAAGGAGAAGTTGCTGCTTTGTTAGGAGGTTTATTTTGGGTTTTCTTTTTATAATATCACCCCTCCCCTGATCGCTCTCAGATCTTTAATCCTCGCTCTCCAATCTTGTTTCATTTTATGCAGAATTTTAAAAAAAATCAACTCGAAAAAAATGCGTTGTTTCCGGTCGTGATAAATTGAGCCAAAAATGGTCGTTTAAAAGTGAGCCACTTTGGGGGTGGAGTTGCTGAGAGAAAAGGGTATGGTGCATTTTTTATCTCGGCGAGAGCGAGGTGGCGCATTGAAAAAAAGGAGACCGTTTTGGAGATATTGGTGCTCAAGAAAAAGGGGTTGACCCAGAGGCAGATTACCCAGAGGCTGGGCATGAGCCGCGATGTCTCATGGGGACTGTACATCGCCCAGTTCACCTTCCTCGTCTCGGGATCGCCGCTTCGGCGGTAATGGTCGTCCTGCCCTACTATCTTCATGACTACAAGGCATTCGGAAGGATCACCGTCCTGGGAATGTTCCTCGCCATCGGGGCCGTGATCATGTGCATGACATTTGTTTTTGTCAATCTCGGCCAGCCGGCGCGCGTCCTGTATGTCATGTTCTATCCTTCCCTCACGTCGGTGTTTTTCTGGGACATGGTAGTTCTCAGCGTTTATCTCGTGCTCAACATCGTCACCGGCTGGACGATCCTCTCCTCCGACAAAAATGGCGTCCCGCCGCCGGCGTGGGTAAAGCCACTGATCTATCTCTCCATCCCCTGGGCCATCATCATCCAAACTATGGCGGCTTTCATCTATTCCGGTCTTCCCGGCAGGAGCTTCTGGCTCACCGCAATCATGGCCCCCCGGTTCCTGGCCGCAGCCTTCGCTTCCGGCCCGGCACTTCTGATCCTGTTGTGCTTCGCGCTGAGGCGCTTCGGCCGGTCCACCGGAAGGACTTGTTAGGAGCGACAACCATTGGAGAGCGGCTTTTCCTCTCGACCAGTACAGAGAATTGAGTCCTTTCATGAGAGGAAAAGGTACATATATAATTTTGTTATAAATCATACTGAAAATGTTTCTGTACCATGGTGGAAGATTTTTCTGAAGAGGACTTTTGTGGCATATTTCATCAATATCCGTGCGTATTGGGCTCCTGCAAGCCAGGCGCCGGCGAGAAAGACCAGGTGGGAAAAACCATAGGTAATCGGTCCGCCAAGAACGATGATCATTGGTTCCCGTGAGTAGACTGCCAGTATGCCCAGTGCCGTGACGGCTGGCCATCCGATGATGTAACTGAATCCGACGAGGGCAAGGCCGATGATCATCCTGGGTGTGGGCTGTTTCCAGATATCCTTTATATCCGTTTGATCTTCCATCGCATCACGGATGTATTTCGTTTTGGCAAGACGTTCGGTGATTTTTCGAATCATATGAGCAGGCTTTTCTTGCTGGAATGCGGAAATCTACCGACTCACGCGAATGTTCTGAAACGCAAGGTCGTGCTCTTGCCATTTCCAGACAAAAACTATGCGCCAATAGATGAAAGGATGGATCGTCAGTTTCTTAATTGTTTTCAGGTTGGAAGAGACTTTCTTGAAAATGAGTTGCCCCTCCTGCTTCGTTCCCGCGTCTACAGGTACTCCCCGACTCCCTGCGTCGTGCATGGAGGTTTTTTGCTGTCCTTTCCAGAAAACCACCTGCGAGACTTCATATTCCTTGCCCGTGGTGTCCGTCAGCTTCGATTTCGACCAACGGAAGTTTTCGTCGTAGATTGCGATATTCCGGGTGGAGTCCTGCGACATGTTCGTCATGTCTACAAAGACGGAGATGTCATTGCCCGATAACTTAACGCTGGTTACCTCGAACAAGATATCATTGGCCTCAGCGACCCCAAGCGCTTTAGGGTTCCGTTTTACCGGCTCCCTCACCGGAGCAACCTTTTCTGGTTCAGGCGTCCTAAAGGTTTCTTTCTCTCCCTCATCCGTCGGCTTGGTGAACGAAGGAATCAAACGGGAAAACTTTTTCTCGGCAGGTGCCGTCGAAACCGGCTGCGGCTTTTCCCGTGGGACTTCCCCACCCGGCTCTTCCAGCACTGTCCTCACCCGAAAGGCCATTTTTACCCGGACGCTGTCTCCCTCATTGATGAAAGATATCAAGCGAACAGCGGTGATATGTGCCTCCGTGACGGCCTGCAATGATGATTCGGCTGAAACCTGAAAATTTGTCACTTCCGTGGTGGAACTGGAGTGCTGCGTCTTCGCATCGTTCTTTACTTCAGCCAGTTTATCGATGATAGCTTCTGCCGATACCTCAGCAGGACTTTCGGACCCTCGAGCAGTTGTAAGGGCAGTCTTAATGATAATGGATTCCCGCATGCGCCGGATGTCATGGAGCGATTTCTGGGTCTCCTGAAAAAGCCGGTCAGCTTCCTCTTTTTTAGATTGCATAGTGACCACGTCCAGTAAGGTCTTCTTGTATGGTTGCTCCTTCTTGCTCATGAGGGATAACTGGGTATCCTTTTCCAACCTGGCGGAGGTAATTTTTTCCTGGACGGAATTGATCCTGTCCCGGAATGATCGGACCTGTTCCTGGAGGCTTTCTTCGGCAGCGGTGTTCATCTGCGAGGTTTCCTTGATCACGTTGTTAGCGCGGTCCAAATCATAACTGGCTGAGGAATAACCGTTCGCCTTAAGAAAGTCATCCAGTTCCTTCCTGGTGGTGATTACGGAGGCCTTGATATTTTTTAAGGCCGGAGCAGGTTTGACCCGTCCCCCTTTTGGATTCTGGAAGGGGTATAGCTCGTAACGCTTAAGGCGCAGATAGGTAGTACCCTTATTCCCCTTTTCAAGTTCGATCCGCAGAGGTTCCTCGGTGTTCCAACTGGCCGTTCCTTCCTCTATGGCGCGGATGAAATCTGCAGAAAGGACGGAATTGATGACTTTTGTGAATGACTGGATATAAGTGCCCATGAGCTGTGCCATCAGAGGAGCCGAGGCCTGATCGGCTATGCTTTCCAGAGTGTGGGCCGCATCCTTGAACCCCCGGGTATAGATCACAGCCGCGAGAGCCTCCCCTTGCTTTTCGGTCTGAAGCCATTTCTTGAGGGCGTCCTGCTGCGACTTGATATCCTGGCTATAGCGGGCGATCTGGCTGTCGAGGTTTTCGATGCCAGTCTTTATTGTCTTGATGTTTTTCTGCTGATCTTCCAGTTCTGTCGAAACTGCATGGAACTGGGTTGTCAGATCGTCTCGTCGCTTTTTGGCCTTGGTGAATTCCTTGTTCGCAGCGGCAAGTGCCTTCTTGTATCCTGTATCCTCTTTCTCCTTCTCGTCTTCCACGGCATTCAGGTTCGCCTTCTCTTCCTGCGGGGCGGAGAAACCTTCCCGGCTGTCCACCTCGGAGTGGATGATCTTCTTGACCTGTTCCCTTGAGTCGGAACGGAGTGTTACCCAACGGCTCAGGAGAGGTGGGGCGGAATAGCCCTGAAGAGTCAGGAGAAGGATGAAGATAATAATTAGAGGTATCCTAAATTTTAACATGAAAGGTCCTTCTGGCTGACATGGATTTGATTGCAATTTAATCTAATGAAAAGTCAAAATGTTGTCAAATCATTTTTGGAAATGAGATATTACATAACCAGCTTTATCTATCTGTTGAGACTAACCTTTCTGATTTGAGAAAAATCCAGGACACGGCAAAACCCCACATGACGGAATATTTGTTTTTTACTAAGGGAGAATCCTCAAAAACTGCGCCCTGGAGGAAATCCAGACTGACAAAAGCATTAAAGATAAGTTGTTTATAACCTTTATTTAAGCCGACGGTTAGCCTGGAACCGCTATATCCGCTGCCGGCGGAATAAGAAGGACGTGATTGAGTGGCAAAAGCCGGATCCACCGCATAATAATAACTATGATAATCACTGGTGGCAAACATCGGCCCGGCTGAAATTCCCAGATTTAAACCGGTCTCGGGAATTAAATCGTCTTTTTCGAAATTCAGTCTCGGACTGAATACAAAGCCTTGACGATACACCGATGAAGAATTTATCGCAAAAACGGCACGCACAGGCAGGTTGACACCGAATTTATAACGATCTTGTTTATTTTCCAGAAGCTTAATTTCTAACGATGGGCCTATTTCAAAAGTCGGATCCAGATCCGGCATGCCGCTGCGGGCGCTATTTCTTGAACTATCAACAGGCACACTGCCGTAAAGACTGACATCTAATAAGAGTCTGTCAGTTTTAAATATGCGTCCCGAAATCCGCTCCCTGTCAACTTTTAAAATATCGCCGCGGTAGATTATGTAGGGAAAAGGCAGTAAGTAATATCTGTTTTCGTCTGAACCCCGGTAATCAGGCAGACGGAGAAGTGCTAACCCCGCACCCAATTCCCAGAGAGGCTTTTCCTCGCAACTAGCGATTTGGGGCAATAAAAAACCCCAGATTATTAAAGCAGCCACCAACCATCTATGAATACGCATATGTGCCTCGCAAATTTGGATCCCATCATGTGTACTTCATTTACCAGGCTCAAACTGGCGCTTCGCCGACCAGAATGACGGCAAATGACGAATTAAGTACATCAGACTTCTACGATGCTGCCAGAGACGACGCCGGAATTTGCTACGCCACTCAGGATCTGAATAAAAGCGCTTCACGTGCTCATTGTAAAGCAGATCCATTTTCTCTTTTGATGCAATTCCTTTTGGGACAAAAACAAAATTCAGGCAATTCATCAGCCTCCAATCTTCATTAAAGGCCCCTTCTTCCCTGATTTTTGACCAAAGCGGAGCGCCGGGGAAGGGGGTAAACTTGGACATATTCATATCGTCCAGCCCCAAGGATATAATAAAATTAGAAGTCCGTCGAATAGATTCTTCCGTTTCGCCCGGCAAACCCATCATAAACAGCCCTTTTGCCCGTAGCCCCGCGGCCTGGATACGCCTTACGGTATCACATACATCATCAAGTGAAACCCCCGATTTGTGCCTGGCTAATATGTGCGGGTCTGCTGATTCTATGCCCAGTGAAACCATGAGGCCGCCCGCATCTTTCAGCATCTTAAGCAATGCGTTGTCCGTGTAACCCACCCTCACAGCACAGTTGAAATTTATCCCCAATGGATGACNNTGCATGCATCCCCGTGACGTAATCATGGTCGCCCCGGGCGCATTGACATAGCTGAACAAAGGCAGATGGTAATCGGTAGGAAAGCCTTTGAGTTTTTCATAAGCGGGAAAAGGAAGACTGTCCAGATCAGCTATCTGGGGGCGTGGTTGATTTGTGACTGCATGGGAATCTTGACGCCATATCAAACCCTTGATTTCAGCGGGATCCATGCCCTGGGCAATCTCCGCCATCGTCAACTCGCCCTCGCCAGCGCAAAGAAAGTCGAATGAAGGAAAGGCACTAAGAAGCTTACCCTCCAGCGCGGAAGCATGTACACCACCGCAGGCAGTCGTAATATACCGAGAGTGTTCCTTGATCTTTTGCGCGATCTCCGCAGCATCTAAAAACGAAGACGTTGTGGCCGAAAATCCTACAATCTGCGGCTTATAATCCAGAATTGCTTTAACCTGCTCATTGAGGTCAAAGGGAATGCCCGGACCAAGGCAGTCATATACAAAAACGTCATGTCCCTGGTTTAATAGACAAGAGGCGATTGAAAGCAGCCCCTGAGGGGCCATGCGGTTGGCGACATCTGTAATATCACGCTGACCGGGAAACCAGTTAAATCCACGCGGATGGACAAGGGCTATACGTTTTTTGATAGAAATACCCTTTTTCATTGGTCAAGTGTAAGTAAAATGTCCCTACGTGTCAAAAGAATTATGATAAGAATACTTCAATACAAGTCACAGGGGTTTCATGTCTGTTATGAAAACCTCGAATAGCAGAAAGATGAAACGGCACAGGTCCGTTTCCTCTTGACACACCGTCGGCATCTTCCTATACTCCCCCAGTAAAAAAGGTAAATCATCATGACAGGAAAGCATCATCCCAGCTGCGAGATTGTGCATAGGGTGCCGTTTTACGATCTTGACCCCATGCAGATCGTATGGCACGGGAATTATTTTCTTTACTTTGAGGATGCCAGAGTGGCCCTTTTCGCACAGGTGGGCGTAGATCTCTATGAGTTTTATCTGAGGACACAGTATCTGTTCCCCATCATCAAGACGACCACAAAACACATCTATCCCCTGAGGCACGGCGATGAATTTATCTGCAAGGCCACTGTGGTTGAGGGAAAGACAAAAATCGTCGTGGATTTTGAAATCAGGCTTAAAGCTGACGGCAGAGTTTGTACCCGCGGGAGAACCGAGCAGGTTGCCGTAAAGGCACCGGAGATGGAAATCATGTTCACCATCCCCGATGAAATCAGACAGGCCCTGGGGTTCTGATCAATTGGGGAGTTGACATAAAATGATCGGAATGAAAATAAAATCTATTTTCAATCACCCCCTTCTGAAAAGGGGGTGAGTAAGAGACTATATATATTATCGGTAAAGGTTCAAGTTATAGGGTGAGGCGGATAAGTTATTAAAATGCGCAATGCGGTTATTGCATCAACGGGCAGCTACCTACCGGAAACAGTCGTCAGCAATGAAGACCTGAAACAATTTCCACAGGAGGCGATTCAACTGATCGGCGAGAAGACCGGTGTGTTTTTCCGAAGGATGGCATCCGATAAGGAATGTACATCGGATCTGGCGGTGCAAGCGGCGATTGCGTGTCTTGACAAGATTGCTTATTCACCGGAAGGAGTAGAAGGGATTCTTCTTGCCACCTCCTCTCCGGATCGCATGCAGCCCGCGACAGCGGCGCGGGTGCAGCATATTATAGGTGCGAAAAAGGCCTTTGCCTTCGACATCAATTCAGTCTGTTCGGGAAGCACCTTCGGCATCGCCGTGGCCGATGCCCTCATTAAATCAGGATATTGCGAAAATATCCTTTTGGTTGCTTCGGAAGTCTATTCCAAAATCATGAATCGAAAGGATTTTTCATCATATCCCTTTTTCGGAGACGGTGCCGGGGCCGTCCTCTTTCAAGCAGGCGACACCTCTGCCGAAGGAGTTCTTCATTCCTGTTTGAGGACAGACGGAAGCGGCAGCGATACCATCAGCGTTCCCGCAGGGGGGACGATGCTGCCTTTTGCAAAAATGACCAATACCAGGTCGGCGTTTTTCAAGATGAAAGGCATCGATGTATTTAACTTTGCCGTGGACAAGGGTTCCGAGATCATCCTTCAGCTCCTCAAGGATGCTGACGTGGATATAAACGACATCAAGTGCTTTGTCTGTCATCAGGCGAATGCGAATATCATTCACAAAATCGCAGGCATTCTCGCTGTATCCGCGGACCGGTTTTTTATGAACCTCTCTTCCTACGGCAATACCGCTGCCGCGTCCGTTCTGATAGCCCTCGATGAAGCGATTTCAACGAGTGTCGTTGCGAAAGGCGATCTCGTCGTGACAGTATCTTTTGGTGGCGGGCTGTCCTGGGGAGCGAACCTGATACGTATCTGATGTGAGGAACATGGCATGAATGATATTTGGCAAACGATGAAACAAGTTCTTTTGGATAATTTTTTTGAAAGCGGCGATGGATCTATCACCCCGGAGACAAAACTGGGTGAAATCCCCGACTGGGATTCAATGGAGGCTGTGAATTTACAGATCCTTTTACACGATACCTTCCATGTGGACCTCCCGCTGGAACTTCTACAAGAATATACAACATTCAGCGAGCTGATCAGATTTATGGAACAACCGGATATGATTTCCGAAGCGGTCAGAAATTTCAGGGAAAGAAATTAATATCTCAATGGACAAAAATCGCATTGCTGTCGTGATTCCCGTCTATAATCATGAAAGCAAGGTTGCACAGGTGGTCAAGGAAGCCTTGAAGCTTCATTTGCCCCTCTTTATTATCGATGATGGATCAACGGATTCCACCTACGGCCGGATAAAGGACATATCGCATATCACCATCATCCGCCATGCCACCAACAGAGGAAAAGGCGCTGCCATTCTGACCGGTTTTACCGCGGCTTTTCCGTCGGTGGATTGGATCATCACGATGGATGCCGACGGACAGCATTGTCCCGAAAATGTCTGGAATCTAATCAGGGCTGTTCCCCATGGTGAGAGACCCATCATCGTCGGTCTGAGGGAAGGAATGGATCACCGCCATGTGCCGTGGTCAAGCCGTTTCGGCAGGGTGTTTTCGAACTTCTGGGTGCGGGCATCCGGAGGTCCGGACATTCGGGACACGCAAAGCGGATTCAGACTGTATCCTCTGCCGGAGGCCATGCATCTTAATGTCAGGGCACGGCGTTTCCAATTTGAGGTTGAAATTCTGGTCAGGGCTAAATGGCATGGTATACCTGTTCTGGAGACGCCCGTCGGAGTGACGTATGAAGCCGAAGAGGAGAGGGTCTCCCATTATCGCGGCTTTGTCGATTTTTGCCGGAATACAGGCACCTTCAGCCGTCTGATTTTCATGAGATTATGTGTATTGCCCTTTATACAAAGAAGATAGCCTTTTGATAACCTTTCATGATGAATGCGCACAGATACCTTTTGAGATGGTCCCTTGTGATCGTCGTGATCTTAGCTGTCATAGGGCTATTCACAACAGGGATATACCGTCTCCAATTTGATACCGATATCCTGGCCTCTCTACCCCAGAGCGATCCCGTTTTAGCCGATGCCCGCTATGTCATCATGCATCATCCGATTCATGACCGGGTGGTCGTCGATGTGGGACATCCCGGCGGGGACATTGATGTCCTTATTGAAGGGGCGAACCTGGTTGAAGCTAAAATGCGGGCAAGCGGCCTCTTCAAAGAGGTGGGATTCAGTCACATCGGTCAATTGATGCCGGAGCTGATCCGGTATATTGTCGATCATCTACCGATCCTTTTCGATAAGAAGGAGCTTGAAGAGAACGTCAAACCACTTCTCTCGCCCGAAAAGGTGCGGCAGACCATGGGGGATTATTTCTCTTCCCTGCACCTTCTTGAAGGGATCGGCCAGACGGGGCTTATCTCCGATGATCCCCTCGCATTGCGAAATCTGGTCCTTTCACGCTTATCGTTTCTTTCACCCGTAAAAGGCGCCAGGATATATAAAGGTCAGCTCGTCTCATCGGATGGAAAGCATATCTTGATCATCGCCGATCCTTTAATCTCCGGCATGGATACGAGGTTTTCAAGACATGTCACGACGCTGTTGGATAATATCTCTGAAGAGCTGCATGGGAAATATGGCCGGCAGAACGGATTCACCCTGATGCCCATTGGCGCCTATCGTGCCGCTCTCGATAATGAGTTGAGCGCCAAACGTAATGTTAAAAAAGCAGTCCTGTTTTCCACTGTCGCCATCGCCCTCCTGCTCTTTGTCGGATTTCCCAGACCTCTGATCGGTCTCTTGTCCCTTCTGCCGGCCTTCGCCGGAACCATGATGGCGATCTTCGTGTATTCCCTTTTTCACTCTTCCATTTCCATGCTGGCCGTCGGTTTTGGCGGGGCGATTATTTCCTTTACCGTTGATTACGGCATCACCTATCTTCTTTTTCTTGACCGTCCATACGAAACACGCGGCCTGGAAACTACCAGGGAGGTCTGGTCTTTGGGTCTCCTTGCCATGCTGACGACTGCCGTCAGCTTTGCATTTCTGTCCGTGAGCGGTTTTCCCGCCCTCACGCAGATAGGCCAGTTTGCCGCTTTGGGGGTAGTATTTACCTATATCTTTGTTCATACTTTTTTCCCCTTGATATTTCCCGTTATGCCTCCCGCAAAACGTTCTCCTTTATTGCCACTGCAGCGTATCGTCAACATAATCGTATCTTCCGGCGGTATGTGGAAGACTTATGCCGCATTGGCTTTTGCGGTTGTAATGCTGTTTTTCGCCAAGCCGGAATTTCATGTCGATCTGAATGACATGAACGCAGTAAGTCAGGAGACGCTAAACGCAGAGAAGATTGTCCGCGATGTGTGGGGCGACATTAGGAGCCGGTTGTATCTTATGGTGGAGGGATGCGATCGGCAGGATCTGCAGCGGAAAAGCGACCGTCTTGCTGATATGCTTTCTCAGGAAGTTGCCGCCGGCCGGATTTCACAGGCCTTTGTCACTTCGATGATTTTCCCGGGCGAGGAAATGGCGCATAAAAATTTTGCGGCGTGGCAGGGCTTTTGGAATTCCGATCGAATAGCCGGGCTTCGAAAAGCCATGGGGGACGCATCACGGCCTTTGGGTTTTTCGCCGATGGCCTTTGATCCATTCTTCGCATTGCTGGAGAAGCAGGACATGGAGGGAACAGACATGCCGGAGAAGTTTTCCGGCCTCCTCGGTATATCGGTAAATAATGATCGGACTTCCTGGGCACAAGTAGCAGCCCTGACGCCCGGACCGTTATATAAAGGAGAGGAATTTTACAATCGTTTTACAGCAACGGGTCTGGCGAAGGTGTTCGACCCGGCGCTGTTCGGGAAACGGTTTGAATCAACCCTCATGTCCTCCTTCATAAAGATGGCAGCTATTGTGGGCATTATCACGATATTGACGGCGTTTTTCTATTTTCTCGACTGGCAGCTTACTTTGATTGGCATGGCGCCGACAGTTTTTGCTCTGATCTGTACCCTTGGCACATTGAAAATAATGGGGCAGACACTCACTATACCGACGCTCATGGTATCCGTCGTAGTCATCGGGATGGGAACGGACTACGCTCTTTATCTGGTGCGTTCGCATCAGCGTTATCTTGATGAATATAATCCTTCCCTTGGTTTGATCCGCCAGTCCGTTTTTCTCTCTTTTGCCACGACGTTTCTGGGGTTTGGCGTCCTTGCTCTCTCGGATAATCCCATGCTGAGAAGTGCGGGGCTGGGTCTTGCCCTGGGGATTGGTTATTCTTTCCTGGGCGCGGTGACGATTACGCCGCCCATTCTGAAACGGATATTCACGCCGTTGCCTCTGGCAGATGAAGTGATCGTGCCCGGGTCGAAAAGACACAGAGAGCGTGCAGTCGGGCGTTACCGGCATATGGAAAGCTATCCGAGGCTTTTTGCCCGCTTCAAAATCATCCTCGATCCCATGTTTCCACGCCTCGCCGATTTTGTCAGAGATCCGGAAATCATCATTGATGTTGGATCAGGTTATGGAGTGCCTGCTGTCTGGCTTCTTGAATTGTTTCCCCATGCACGGGTCTACGGGATCGAACCGGATCGCAAGCGTGTGCGGTTCGCATCGCGGGCAATGGGGACGCAGGGCGCCGTCAAAGTAGGAAAAGCTCCCGATATACCCGATGTTCCCGGGATGGCCGACACGGCGCTTCTCTTGGACATGATCCATCTGATAACCGATGACGAATTCAGGTTGACCTTGCAGCGTCTTCACGGAAAGATGCGTCCTGACGGTTCTTTGATTATCAGGGCGACGGTGCCTTCGGAAAAACGCTTTCCCTGGACCCGGTGGATCGAAACGACGATGATCAGGCTGCAAAAAGGCAAGCCGCACTTCCGGTCGGAGACAGACATCATGGCTATCATATCGAAGGCGGGTTTCAATATCACGCTCACAGAAATCAGCGTACCGGGGAAGGAAGAGTGGTGGTTTGTCGCCAGGGTGAACATTGGGGAAAAGGAAACGGATGTACCGGCATGACAAAATGAGGACAGGATGAAGGACATTTTCTACCGGGTTTTAATTGCCCTTTCAAAGCGGATGGGACTCTGGGTGTTCCGGTTCATGGCCTGGTTTGTTGCCTCCGGCTATTTTTTCCTTTTTCCGGGAAGGGTCGCGGTGAGTCTTCGATTTTACGGGGCGCTCTTTCCGTCAAGGGGGCTATTGTACCATCTCCGGTGTGCATGGAGGCAATATCACAATTTCACCAATGTCTACCTGGACCGGTTTCTCATCTTCGAGGAACATAATGTTACCATCACCCCTAATGGATGGGAATTCCTTGAGGATGCCGTGAACAGAAAGGTGGGCGGTATAATTCTTATGTCCCATGTGGGAAACTGGGAAATTGCAGCTCATATGCTTAAGATGCGGGGCCGGAATAATCCGGAGATGAAACTGCTTCTCTACCTGGGTCAAAAGAACAAGGACCAGATTGAGCGTACGCAGAAGGAGCGCCTCGTTCAGAGCGGCGTGAAGATTATAGTTGCGGAAGAGAATGGAGGCTCCCCCGCCGATATTATCGAAGGTATAAACTTTCTGAAAGCGGGCGGTTTTGTTTCTCTGACGGGCGACCGGATATGGCGTAAAGACCAGCGTTCCATACCTGTTCGATTCCTTGGGCATGAGGCATTTCTGCCGGAAACTCCCTTCATATTTGCCCTGCTGTCCGGCGCCCCACTTTTTATTTTTTTTGGGTATCGAATGGGAAAACATGCGTATCACTTTCAAATCCTGCCCCCGGAATATGTCCATACAAAAGACCGCAAGGGCAGACAGGAAGCCATCAGAAGGGCGGCTCAGTTCTATGCCGACCGTCTTGAGGAAATGGTGCGGGAATGTCCCTTTGAATGGTTCCACTTTGAACCTTTTATCGGACGAAAACTGGATGAGGATTTGAGTTGAATAAACTTGACTAAATTTTTAAAACGTCCATTATCTACGTTCTATCATCACCTGACAATCAAGGATTTCACCATGAAGAAAAAAAGAATATACCTCATTAATCCAAAAAATCCCGAAAATTTTTGGGCAATGCAGGGAGCTCTTGACATTGTGGGCAAGCATAAAACCCTTATGCCCAACATCGCCCTACTCACCATAATTGCTCTTACCCCAAAAGACATACATGTCGAATACATCATATGCGATGAAAATGTTGCACCTATCAATTGGAACATATCATGCGATCTTGTTGGGATTACCGGCTACACACTCCAATTTGAGCGGATGCAAATAATAAGCGCAAAATTTAGAGAGCGCGGCATACCTGTTGCCGTGGGCGGCATTTACGCGACCACTGATCCCGGCAAAGTAACAAACATTGCAGACCATCTCTTTATCGGAGAGGCGGAATATACCTGGCCTCATTTTTTAAGGGACTGGACAGCAGGCAAGGCCAAGCCTGTCTATAGGCAAGATGCATTTATTGACATGAAAGACAGCCCTGCACCCGATCTATCGTACATAACGGCAAAAAACTACAATTCCTTTTCGGTGCAGACGAGCCGCGGATGCCCCAACGACTGCGACTTCTGCGATGTTGTGCGGGTTGTGGGAAGAAAGTATCGGAGTAAGTCCATTGATCAAATTATGTACGAGGTGAAAAATGCCCATGTATACGGCGCTGAAACCATATTTTTCTCCGATGATAATTTTTTTGTTAACAAAAAATTCACCACTGATCTTTTACTGGAACTTATTAAATGGAATAAAACACTTGATCGGCCCCTTTCCTTCAGCACGCAGGCGACCGTAATGATCGGGGCAGACGAAGAGCTCCTGAAGCTTCTTGCTGATGCACGCTTCAGTTTCATTTTCATCGGGCTCGAAACACTCCGTAAAGAATGCCTTGAGGAAGTCAATAAGGGGCAGATGGCCCGCTATAATCCTTACGAAGTCATCCCCCGCATCTCGAGTTATGGGATTGTCCCTTTTCTCGGGATGATCGTCGGATTCGATCATGACACCCCTGAAGTATTTGAGGAAATCGAGGAATTTCTTAACAAAACGGCGAGTCCCCTCGCCTCGATCAGTGTTCTCAATGCGCCGAAAAACACCGTGTTATACGAAAGAATGAAAAAGGAAGACCGGATAATTGAAGACTTCAGGGGATTCTGGCACCTTACTACTAATATCATTCCAAAGCAAATGTCTCTGCAGGAGCTTTATCTGGGACATAAAAATCTTTTCAAAAAAATATACGAACCCGAGTATTTTGAACGGCGCATGATTCGGTGGCTCGAGAATGTAAAATATTTCTCTGATCTCTATTCCACCAGGAAGAAAAATATTTATAGATTCTTTATAATAATAAGAATCATGCGGCATTTTCTTTTCCGGGCGCCTCCTTCCGTACGGGCCATGTTCTGGAATATTTTAAAGGCTGCGTGGAAGATCAATCCGCGGCTCATTTCGCGAGTTATGTCGATGTTGGTCCAATACTGGCACTACTACGACTTCGGACACAAGGATTCATGGCAGAAAGCGGGGCTTGCAGAAGAGATAACTACCGAATAGGCTCAAGTCTTGTTTTTTGCCTTTCCGATATTATGATAGCAAAACGCGAGATCTGAGCCTTTGCCTCCTTAATACCCGCTGGGGCGTCATCAGAAAAACCATTGATGTTGGATGTGATCTTCGTGTATATACGAAGCAGCCGACGGTATTGGTTATAACTGGTTTATATCTCATTCTGATCAGTTACGTCATTGGTTGGCCTGCCCGCAACGTCCTTCATAACCTACCTGGAAGGAAATGAAATGAATGAATTAATCAACGAATTGAAAATTAAAATTATCGAGACTCTGAATCTTATCGATGTTTCTCCAAACGAAATTATTGATGACGCTCAACTTATAGGAGGCGATCTTGGGCTTGATTCCATAGATGTTCTGGAACTGGTTATGATGCTTGAAAAAGATTATGGGGTTAAAATAGACAGTAAAGATCTTGGTGTTAAGGTTTTTTCTTCAGTTGTGTCTTTAGCGGACTATGTCCATCAGTGCCGGATAGAGAAATCAAATTGAGCAAGACAGGCATTTTTATTATTTCGATGGGGATTATAAGCCCTGTCGGACAAGGTGTAGGCGAGACGATAAATTCCATCAGGAAAGATGTGCGGGGCATCAGACCGCTTTGTCTTTTCCCGACAGGACACACGCCACCTCTGCCTGTCGGTGAGATCGATTCTTTTTCATTCATGGAGAATGTGCCTCGAACACATGCCCTTGCCCTTTATGCCGCCAAAGAGGCTATGAAGGACGCAGACAGAGCACCGGATGCCGTCGTTATCGGTGTAACGACTGGGGGCATGTCCGTCACGGAAGAACTTTTAAAGAGAGGCGAAATCGATTTCAAACAGTACAGTTACCACTCGACGGGCTCCGTTTCGGAATATATCGCCCGTCATGTAGGATGCAAGGGACCGGTACTGACGGTGTCAACGGCATGCTCTTCGGCAACTGTGGCCCTGAAAATTGCCCTGGAAATGCTTCGATACGGCAAGGTCAAGCAGGTTCTAGCCGGCGGGGCCGATGCACTTTGTCGATTGACGTATTACGGTTTTCACGCCCTTCAGTTGGTTGATGCAACGGGTGCGCATCCTTTCGACAGGAACAGACTGGGAATGTCAGTGGGTGAAGGGGCTGCCATGCTGCTGCTGACCGCTGCTGATAGCCCTCCTGAAAATGCCATTGCCGAACTGCTTGGAGTCGGTTTGTCCTGTGACGCATATCATCCCGCAACACCCCATCCACAAGGCTTTGGGGCGTTGCGCGCCATGATGGCTGCCCTTTCAGACGCCGGTATAACGCCTGCGGATATAGATTATATCCATCTCCACGGAACGGGTACGATCGATAACGATCTTGCCGAGGCAAGGGCGGTACATGCCCTTTTCGGGAACCAGCCTTTGCCGCTGCTCTCTTCCATCAAAGGGTCTGTCGGGCATTCTCTGGCAGCAGCAGGGGCGATTGGCGCTGTTGTTTCCACATTAAGCATTACCCAGGGCATCATACCCGCGAATACGGGTTTTCATGATTTCGATCCCGGCTTACGGTTGACTCCGGTGAGAGAGCCTTTGGAGGCGAAAATCAACACAGTTCTTGTAAATGCCTTCGGTTTCGGCGGCAATAACGCTGCCCTTGTTATCGGCCGTACGCGGGGTCAACAAGATTTCACGGCGCCGGTTTGCGCGGCAAAACCCAGAGCATTTGCCGTACTGGGAAGCTCCTGCTTCACGGGGGCCGGGGATGCTGTACAAACAATGGAACGCGTAAGTCGCGCTGAAGGAACCGCAGGAATCGTCCCATCTGCCGAAATACTGAAGTTCCTCTCCGAGAAATACAGCCGCCGTATGAAGCGTCTTTGCCGCATGGTTCTGTCGCTAGCGGTTTCTGCCTGTGGAGATACAACAATGACGAAACCACCGGCCTCAGTTTTTTTTGGAACGGGTTGGGGTGGGCTTTCTGAAACCCATGATTTCTTGACAAAACTCTTTGCATCGAATGAGAGGTTTACCAGCCCGACGGATTTTGTCAGCTCCGTGCACAACGCGGCCGCAGGTCAGGTCGCGATCCACTTAAGGGCCACCGGGCCGAATGTGACCATGACAGGCGGCGATTGTTCCTTCGAGCAGGCACTGCTGTGCGCGAGCCTTCTCACCCGGAATAGCGATGACCCTCTTCTCGTAATCGGCGCGGACGAATATCACGAAAAATTATCTCCTCTGTTTGATGCCTCCGTGGCGCAGGCGGGAGTCCCGGCAGACGGAGGCGGCGCCCTCTGCCTCATGCCGGTGACGTCGACATCCCCATTGCAAATATGTCTTTCGTTTTTCTCTTATACCGGAAACAACTCGAAATGCATCATGGAACTCATCAATGCGCTCGGTGGAAGGGAAAGAATCAACGACAAATTCGGGGCCTTAATGGCGGGGATTCCTGCCGCACAAAAAGAAAAGGGAGAGGGGCAATTAAATAAATTCCTGTCTCTCACGGGATACCCCCATCCCGTCATCGATTATCGGAGGTTCGTCGGTGAGTTTGCATCGGCGTCGGCCGTCGCCGCGATTCTGGCGGTCTCGACTGTGAACGCCGATGAAATACCCGGGAACGTCTGCCATCAAGGCCCAGTGCCATTGCGGGGGAAGGGTGTTCTTGTCATGGGATTCGGCAATTACATAACGGCGATGGAGATAAAGCCATGATGCGGGAAAGACGCGTACATGGAGATGTCCTGATCATCGGTTCCGGTGTCGGTGGTCTGACGGCCGGTATAATTATGTCGAAACTTAACCACCGGGTCACGGTCGTGGAAAAAAATCCGCTGCCGGGGGGGTTAATGCGGAGCTATGTCCGGTCCGGCATTGAATGTCCTGTGGGCGTGCATTACATGGGGTCTCTCGGCAAGGGGCAGCCCCTCCGCAGGCTGTGGGATTATCTCGGCGTCACCTCGTTGATACCTGTCGAGCGCATGGGCGTAAATGGCGTCATAGACCGCTATATTTTCGATGATTTTACCTTCGACCTTCCTGAAAGCATTGATGCCTTCGAGGACAACTTGAGACGGGCCTTTCCCTTAGAGCACAGCCAGATTGTAACGATCATGGGCGATCTGAGGCAAATATCCCGTTCCCTGTTTTCGCTCGATATGCTGATGTCCCCGGAGAGGAATTTTCTTTCGCCGGATAACTTTGAATCTATGGGGGAACGCCTCCTCCGCATGGGTTGTTCGGCACGTTTGTTCTCTGTTCTGGGTGTTCCTTCCACACTGATCGGAGTTGATTTACGGGAATGTCCCGCTTTTTATTATCATATGACCCTTGCCTCCTATCTCCTGTCCTCCTGGCGATTGACCTGCAGCGGTTCGCAGATGGCGGACGCTTTTGTATCCCGTCTCAAGTTACAGGGTGGTGATGTCGTTATCGGTGACGGTGTCGAAAGCATCCAGGTAGAGTCGGGACGGGCGAAAGGCGTTGTTCTGCAGTCCGGGCGCATCCTTGAGGCGGAAGTTGTCATCGCCGCCGTTCATCCTGGGATTCTTATTGCCATGCTGCCAGCTGATGCTCTCCGACCCGCCTATGCAGAGAGGGTCGCACAACTCGAAAATACGAAAGGACTCTTTTCTGTCAACCTTGCCGTCGATGCTGATGCGCATGAGTCCTTATCTTATAACATCTACCGGCTCCATGCGGAAGAAGACGGCACCCTGTCCCACGGGATATTCCATCAATTGCGCGACAGCGGGCAGTCGGGAATAAACGTCTTGTCAATGATGGCGATGAACGGTATTGATGAATGGCGAAAGTGGGAGGGAACAACGTCAGGACGGCGCGGCGAGGATTATGTGGAGGCAAAGGAAGAGAAAGCCCGGATCTTCATCGACGAGGCATCAAAGTTATTCGGACATCTCAGGGGAATGAAGATACTTGATATCTATACCCCGTTGACCATCAGAGACCGGGTGAAATCTCCGGGCGGTTCAGCATACGGGATTCTTCGGTCGACAGGACAATTAATGAAGACGGCGTCTTTGAAACGCACATCCATCGCTGGCTTGTTTCTTGCCGGTCAGAACAGCCTGGCGCCCGGAGTTATGGGGACGATGCTGGGATCTTTCCAGACGGTCAGACAAATCATCGGTCATGAAAGATTTACCCGGGAAGTCATGGGGGATTTTCCGTGAAGGTATTGCTCATATCGACAAACACTGTTACCGAGCCTTATCCGTCGTACCCGATCGGCCTTGATTATGTGGCGAATGCCATATCAACACCGCATAAGGTCAAGACAATCGATATGAATGAACTTAGGGCCGGGAGTGGCCTTGTCGAGGTTCTATCTCAATTCATCCCCGATGTCATCGGGTTATCCATCAGAAACATCGATAATGTCGACGCTGCCAATGTGAAGACCTTTATAGGTGAAATTCGAGAATTGATCAGTATCATCCGTCGTCATTCGAAGGGAGTGATCGTCCTGGGAGGCAGCGGGTTTACCATCCTGCCCGGCGAATTGATTATGCTGCTCGATGCTGATTTTGGCGTCATAGGCGAGGGAGAAAGGCTCCAGTTCCTTCTTAAGGCACTGGAACGGAATGGAAGTGTTTCCGGTCTTCCCGGTATTGTAACAAGAAACAGTCCGATTGAGTTCCCGGAACCCTGGTCGCAGCCATTCCCTCGCGGCATTTTCCCGGATCATTCCTATACATCTTTTTATCTGAAAAGGGGAGGCATCCTCAATATCCAGACGAAAAGGGGATGCCCCTTCAAGTGTATCTATTGTACCTATCCCCATATAGAGGGAACAAGGTTCCGCTTTGTAGAGCCGGAGGAAGTCGCCGATACGGCCAGAATGCTTCAGCACGCAGGCGCCAGATACCTCTATGTGACGGATTCGACCTATAACGGCAGCTACGAGCATAGCCTGAAGGTTGCGGC